>NZ_CP063832.1:1981666-2305000 GCF_023277925.1 Pseudomonas entomophila | reverse complement strand
ACCGAACCGACTACCGTTGAAAAGTTAGCGGATGACCTGTGGATCGGAGTGAAAGGCTAATCAAGCTCGGAGATAGCTGGTTCTCCTCGAAAGCTATTTAGGTAGCGCCTCATGTATCACTGTAGGGGGTAGAGCACTGTTTCGGCTAGGGGGTCATCCCGACTTACCAAACCGATGCAAACTCCGAATACCTACAAGTGCCGAGCATGGGAGACACACGGCGGGTGCTAACGTCCGTCGTGAAAAGGGAAACAACCCAGACCGTCAGCTAAGGTCCCAAAGTCATGGTTAAGTGGGAAACGATGTGGGAAGGCTTAGACAGCTAGGAGGTTGGCTTAGAAGCAGCCACCCTTTAAAGAAAGCGTAATAGCTCACTAGTCGAGTCGGCCTGCGCGGAAGATGTAACGGGGCTCAAACCATGCACCGAAGCTACGGGTATCACCTTTGGTGATGCGGTAGAGGAGCGTTCTGTAAGCCTGTGAAGGTGAGTTGAGAAGCTTGCTGGAGGTATCAGAAGTGCGAATGCTGACATGAGTAACGACAATGCGAGTGAAAAACTCGCACGCCGAAAGACCAAGGTTTCCTGCGCAACGTTAATCGACGCAGGGTTAGTCGGTCCCTAAGGCGAGGCTGAAAAGCGTAGTCGATGGAAAACAGGTTAATATTCCTGTACTTCCAGTTATTGCGATGGAGGGACGGAGAAGGCTAGGCCAGCTTGGCGTTGGTTGTCCAAGTTTAAGGTGGTAGGCTGAAATCTTAGGCAAATCCGGGATTTCAAGGCCGAGAGCTGATGACGAGTGCTCATTAGAGCGCGAAGTGGTTGATGCCATGCTTCCAAGAAAAGCTCCTAAGCTTCAGATAACTGGGAACCGTACCCCAAACCGACACAGGTGGTTAGGTAGAGAATACCAAGGCGCTTGAGAGAACTCGGGTGAAGGAACTAGGCAAAATGGCACCGTAACTTCGGGAGAAGGTGCGCCGGTGAGGGTGAAGCACTTGCTGCGTAAGCCCACGCCGGTCGAAGATACCAGGCCGCTGCGACTGTTTATTAAAAACACAGCACTCTGCAAACACGAAAGTGGACGTATAGGGTGTGACGCCTGCCCGGTGCCGGAAGGTTAATTGATGGGGTTAGCGCAAGCGAAGCTCTTGATCGAAGCCCCGGTAAACGGCGGCCGTAACTATAACGGTCCTAAGGTAGCGAAATTCCTTGTCGGGTAAGTTCCGACCTGCACGAATGGCGTAACGATGGCGGCGCTGTCTCCACCCGAGACTCAGTGAAATTGAAATCGCTGTGAAGATGCAGTGTATCCGCGGCTAGACGGAAAGACCCCGTGAACCTTTACTATAGCTTTGCACTGGACTTTGAGCTTGCTTGTGTAGGATAGGTGGGAGGCTTTGAAGTGGGGACGCCAGTTCTCATGGAGCCATCCTTGAAATACCACCCTGGCAACCTTGAGGTTCTAACTCAGGTCCGTTATCCGGATCGAGGACAGTGTATGGTGGGTAGTTTGACTGGGGCGGTCTCCTCCCAAAGAGTAACGGAGGAGTACGAAGGTGCGCTCAGACCGGTCGGAAATCGGTCGTAGAGTATAAAGGCAAAAGCGCGCTTGACTGCGAGACAAACACGTCGAGCAGGTACGAAAGTAGGTCTTAGTGATCCGGTGGTTCTGTATGGAAGGGCCATCGCTCAACGGATAAAAGGTACTCCGGGGATAACAGGCTGATACCGCCCAAGAGTTCATATCGACGGCGGTGTTTGGCACCTCGATGTCGGCTCATCACATCCTGGGGCTGAAGCCGGTCCCAAGGGTATGGCTGTTCGCCATTTAAAGTGGTACGCGAGCTGGGTTTAGAACGTCGTGAGACAGTTCGGTCCCTATCTGCCGTGGACGTTTGAGATTTGAGAGGGGCTGCTCCTAGTACGAGAGGACCGGAGTGGACGAACCTCTGGTGTTCCGGTTGTCACGCCAGTGGCATTGCCGGGTAGCTATGTTCGGAAGAGATAACCGCTGAAAGCATCTAAGCGGGAAACTTGCCTCAAGATGAGATCTCACTGGAGCCTTGAGCTCCCTGAAGGGCCGTCGAAGACTACGACGTTGATAGGTTGGGTGTGTAAGCGCTGTGAGGCGTTGAGCTAACCAATACTAATTGCCCGTGAGGCTTGACCATATAACACCCAAGCAATTTGCTCATGCGAATTGCGGTGGTGAAGACGAAACGAACCGAAAGTTCGCGACAAACCACAAGATCACATATCCGAATTGGCTGGAGTATCCATCTGGATCTTCTGGCAACAGAATTTCTTGACGACCATAGAGCATTGGAACCACCTGATCCCATCCCGAACTCAGCAGTGAAACGATGCATCGCCGATGGTAGTGTGGGGTTTCCCCATGTGAGAGTAGGTCATCGTCAAGATTCATTTCGCAAAACCCCTATCTGCGCGAGCAGGTAGGGGTTTTGTCTTTGCGCGATCGAAACGCGACCCCCGTAGGCGCCGGCAACGCCGGCTCCTACGGGGGCGTTCAGCCTCGTGCCAACTCCGCCAAGTGTGCTGTCGCTTCTTCGCTCTTGAGCACCAGCACGTCACCCTCCAGCGAGTCCAGCACGACCTCTGCGGTATTGCCAATCAGGGCCCCGGAAATCCCAGTGCGCGCCACGGTACCAATGATGGTCACCACGGCATCACACTGTTTCTCGGTGTAAGGAATCAGTACATCCGCAGGCCCTTCGGCGATATGCAGGCGATCATCACTGACATCGAACTCCGCCTGGAACGCCTTGCAAGCCTCGCGATAGCGCTGCTCGATGGTCTCGGTGAGCTGGTACACCGGGTCGGACGCCGACAGCATTGGGGAGGGGTGGGCACTGATGACGTGCAGCTCACCCTTGGCCAGGCTGGCAATGGCATACCCATGGTCGATGATACTGGCGTGCAACCGGCGATGATTTTCGTCCTGGTTGCCTACATCCACGGCCGCGAGGATCTTGCCGCCCATCCAGGGCCGCTCACTCTTGACCATCAGCACCGCGCATGGGCACTGGCGCAACAGCTTCCAGTCATTAGGCGTCAACAGTGCCTTGCGTAGGGGGTTGTCCGGTCGATGCTCCTTGATCACCAGTTCACAGCCTTCCGCCTGCTGCACATGGATGATTGATTCGTGCAAGTTTTCCTTCCAATGCTGCTCATGGGTGACATTGTCATAGCCATCATCATGCAACTGGCTGCTCAGCAAGCTGAGCAGTGCACTATGGTCGTGCTTGTAGTCGCACATGAGCAGATGCAGGCGGGCACCGGTCACGCCGGCAATCAGTTTTGCCCGGGTCAGGGCACGGCTGTGGGCGTGTTCAGGGTCGAGTACGACGAGGATACTGCGGACAGCTTGCATGGGCGTGAACTCCCTTCTGAATGGCGGCCAATGCCTGACTATAGACGGCGCTCCTCCTGTCGCCGGTTGACATGCATCAAGCATAGTCACTGGCACTCGGCGCTGCCGCCGGTATAATCGCCGATCCTGCCAGTGTCCTGTGTGATTGTGAGTGTTATGTCCCTGATTCCCGAAATCGACGCCTTCCTGGGCTGCCGTACCCCTGACGCCTGGATCGAGGCGGCGCTGGCCGACCAGGAAACCTTGCTGATCGATCACAAGAACTGTGAGTTCAAGGCCGCGAGCACGGCATTGAGCCTGATCGCCAAGTACAACACCCACCTCGACCTGATCAACATGATGTCGCGCCTGGCCCGCGAAGAACTTGTGCACCACGAGCAGGTGCTACGGTTGATGAAGCGTCGTGGCGTGCCGTTGCGCCCGGTGTCGGCTGGGCGCTATGCCTCAGGCCTGCGCCGGCTGGTAAGGGCCCATGAGCCAGTCAAGCTGGTGGACACGTTGGTGGTGGGGGCCTTCATCGAGGCGCGCAGCTGCGAGCGCTTCGCCGCGCTGGTGCCGCACCTCGACGAGGAACTCGGCACTTTCTATCACGGGCTGCTCAAGAGTGAGGCGCGCCATTACCAGGGCTACCTGAAGTTGGCCCACCACTACGGCGAGGAGGCGGATATCGCCCGTGTCGTCGAATCGGTGCGGGAAGCGGAAGCGCAGCTGATCATGTCACCCGATCAGGAACTGCGCTTCCACAGCGGTATCCCGATGGCACTGGCCGCCTGACCGGCGTTTACTGTCGACGGCCCAGCAGCAGGCCGATCACCAGGCCGAAGCCTGCGGAGATCGCGACGGTTTGCCAGGGATGCCCGCCAATGTACTCCTGGGTGGCGTCGACCACCGGCTGGGCCCGTTGCCCCAGCCTGCCGGTGGCATCGCGCGCCTGGCGCAGTTTCAAGCCGAGCTGGGCGCGGAGGGTGTCGGCATCCTCGCCGACCAGTGAAACACTATCGGTGAGCAGTTTCTCCGACTCCTCGATCAACGCCTGCAGCTCGCTGAACACCTGGTCCTTGATCTGTTCATTGTCGTTTGATGCGGCGGTTTTCCTGGCCATGTACACATCCTCGTGGCGAGTGGGGTTGAACAGTGGATACCGCCGTGCCGGGAAAGTTGCAGTGGCTTACCCGTGCCCAGCCGCTAGCGTGTAAGATAGCGCCCATTTTTCAGCGGCAGGTATTACCCCATGAGTTTCAATCTGGCCAACATGAGCTTCCAGGAACGGGCACAGATCGAGGCGGAAAAGGCGCGTCTGTTCGAATACTGGCAGAGCAACCTTGGCAAGGCCAAGGGCGAGGCTGCGAGGCTGATCGCGGAAAAACCGCGGCGCAAGAGCAAATGGGCCGAATGGGTGCGCGCCGAACTGGAAGGCATGTCGCCACCTGAGTTCACCCAACTGGTGCGCAGCGAAGTCAACAAGATGATGGCTGCCGCCAACGCCAGCCGCTGAGTCAGGCGAACATCTCGCGCTGCATCAGTGGGTCCATCACGGTCCTGTTGCGCCGATAGCTGGCCTCGGAGACTCTTCCTGACTTTCCCCTGACAGGAGTTTCCAAGATGCCCAAGTCCATCGTTGCCGCCTTGCAGATCGGTTCGCTGCCCGAAGGCAAAGCTGCCACCCTGGAGCAGATCCTCAGCTACGAGCAGGCTATCCGCGAGGCCAGCGCCAGCCTGGTGGTAATGCCGGAAGCCCTGCTTGGTGGCTACCCCAAGGGGGAACGCTTCGCTACCCAGCTTGGCTACCGGCTGCCCGAGGGGCGCGAAGCCTTTGCCCGCTACTTCGCCAATGCGATCGATGTGCCCGGTAGCGAGACCGATGCCCTGGCCGGGCTGTCTGCGCGCACGGGAGCGAGCCTGGTGCTTGGGGTGATCGAACGTAGCGGCAGTACCCTGTATTGCACTGTGCTGTTCTTCGAGCCAGAAGGTGGGCTGGTGGCCAAGCATCGCAAACTGATGCCGACCGGCACCGAGCGCCTGATCTGGGGCAAGGGTGACGGTTCCACGCTGCCGGTGGTCGACGGCCGCGCCGGGCGCATTGGTGCCGCGGTCTGCTGGGAGAACTACATGCCCTTGCTGCGTACTGCCATGTATGCCAAGGGCGTGCAGCTATGGTGCGCACCGACGGTGGATGAGCGCGAGCTGTGGCAGGTGAGCATGCGCCATGTCGCGGCGGAGGGGCGCTGTTTCGTGATCAGTGCCTGCCAGGTGCAGGATTCGCCCGCGGCGCTTGGCATGGAGGTAGCCAATTGGCCAGCCGAGCGGCCGTTGATCAACGGTGGCAGCCTGATCGTCGGCCCGCTGGGCGATGTGCTGGCTGGGCCCTTGGTGGGCGCGCGAGGGCTCGTCTGTGCCGAAATCGATACCGACGAGCTGGTGCGTGCCCGTTACGACTTCGATGTGGTCGGCCACTATGCGCGGCCGGATGTCTTCGAGCTCAGCGTGGACGAACGCCCACGCCCCGGTGTGCGTTTCTTCGGCTGAGGATCACCAGCCCGCGCTTGCAGCCTTGGGCAGGTCAAGCCTGCCCTTGTCGGTGAATCGCACCGTGCCCAGCGGGCCACCGGCCAGCTTGCCGCGCAGCACATAGGGCAGGCCCTGCAGCGAATCCACGCGGCTCAGGCCATAGGCCTGACGCAGGAAGGCGAAGGCGGTGATGCTGACCGGTACCACGATCATCGCCTCGTCATAGCGGCCGATATGCCCACGCTGATCGCTTACCCCGGCAGCAAGGGGTTGGTCGTTGACCTCCAGGGTGAGGGCCACGCCGTTGAAGTCGAGCGGCGTTTCGTTGGGGTTCTGCACGCGGATCTTCACCGCCATGCGCAACTCCATGTCCTGGCCGGGCAAGGGATCGATGCCGACCACGCTGATGTTCAGCGGGTCGCGACCCTGGAACAGGGCGCAGGCATTCAGGCCAAGGGCCAACAGCAGGATCAGGCAGCAGCGCACAAGCATGGTTTTCACGGCCTTGGTTCACGGGCAAGTCGGCAGTGTGGCAAATGCACGGCGTGGTTGAAAGGGTGGCCCTTCACTCGAATACCGCCAGCAGGTCCTCGACGAATGCCAGCTGGGCCTCCCCAGGCATCTGCCCGCGATGCCGGGCCAGGGTAAACGGCACCACGAAGTCAAGCTGCGGATCCAGCGCCCTGAGCAACCCCTGTGCCTCCCAAGGCGCGGCGCAGTGCCATGGCAGGTAACCGATATGCCGACCCGAAAGGATGAACGTCAGCGCACTGTCGATCTGCTCGGCCACCGCCATGCTGTGCCGGCTTTGGAAGGGTTCACCTTGTTTGAGGAGGCGATAGGGATGGCGCACCTGATCGACTTCCAGTAGCTGATCCCGGGTGATGTCCTGCGCGTCGAACAACGGATGCGCTTTGCCGCAATAGAGCCGTTGGCGTTCGTCGAACAGTGGCACATAGTCGAATGCGGCCTGCGTGCCCGAAAAATAGCTGATTGCGCAGTCCAGGCGCTGTTCCAACAGCAGGCGCTCCAGCTCGGCGGGCGGGGCGCTGGTCAGTTCCAGCTGCACGGATTCTTCGCGCTGGCGAAAGCGGGCAACGGCCTGGGCGATGTACAGGGTGATGCGCGGGTCCTGGTTCTCGGCCAGGCCGATGCGCACCGTACCCAGCAATCGGCCGGCCATGCCATTGGCTTGCTGGCGGAACTGTTCGATCTGCAGCAACAGGCCCTGGGTCGCCTGCAGCAGCAATTCGCCTTTTTCGGTCAGGCGAAAACCGCCTTTACCTCGGCTGCATAGGCGATAGCCCAGGCGCGTTTCCAGCCGCGCCATCTGCTGGCTGATGCTGGGCTGGCTCAACCCCAGCACGCCCTGGGCGGCACTGAAGCCGCCGGCCTCGACTACAGTGACGAACAGCCGCAGCAGGTGCAGGTCCGGGTCGTGCAGTTGTCCGAGCATCACATTACTCCTGGCGAATGTCAGCTTCGCAAAGTTGCCATTTTTGCAATGTAACCCGGCAGGCATGCTGGCGGCATCCACCCTTTTGTCGAGGTGTCCGCCATGCATCGAACGTTGTGCCTGCTCTCATTGCTGCTCGCCTTGCCACTGCAAGCCGAGGAAAAGGTCGTCAACCTTTACAGCTGGGCCGACTACGTCGCCCCGCAAACCCTGGAGCGTTTCGAAAAAGAGACCGGCTACAAGGTGCGCTACGACACCTTCGATACCACCGAGGTGCTGGAGACCAAGCTGCTCACCGGCCGTAGCGGCTATGACGTCGTGGTGCCCTCGGCCACCGTGCTGGCCAGGGCGCTCAAGGCCGGCGCCTTGCAACCGCTCGACGCCCAGGCACTACCGGGCTACGCCAACCTCGACAAGGACCTGCTGGCCAAGTTGGCCGAGACCGACCCGGGCAACCGCTACGCCGTGCCCTACACCTGGGGCACCCTGGGCCTGGGGGTGAATGTCGAGGCGGTCCGCCAGCGCTTGGGGGATGTACCGCTGGACAGCCTCGACCTGTTGTTCAAGCCCGAATATGCCAGCCGCCTGAAGGATTGTGGCATCGCCATGCCCGACTCACCCCAGGAAGTGATCGGCCTGACCCTCAACTACCTCGGCAAGGACCCCTACAGCCAGAACAAGGCCGACCTGGATGCCGCCCAAACCCTGCTGCTGCAGTTGCAACCGTCGATCAGCTACGTGGCCAACGGCCGCCAGATCAACGACCTGGCCAACGGCAGTGTCTGCCTGGCGCTGACCTATAACGGTGACGCGGCCATGGCCGCCGACCAGGCGCGCCGTGCAGGCAAGCCATTCGAGCTGATCTATCGCATCCCCCGCGAGGGCACGCTGGTGTGGCAAGACAACCTGGTGATCCCCAAGGACGCTCCGCACCCTGAGGCTGCCCGCGCCTTCATCGCATTCATGCTGCGCCCCGATTCGGTGGCGGCGCTGACCAACACGCTGTTCTTCGCCAATGCCAATCAGGCTGCCACGCCGCTGGTGGACGACGCGATCCGCAACGACCCGGACATCTACCCGTCTGCCGAAGTGCGCCAACGGCTGTTCGCCGACCGCAGCATGGCGCTATCCGACTTGCGCCAGCGTAACCGCTTGTGGACCGCCTTCCGCAGCCGTCAGTAACTAATCACAACAGGAGACAGACCGTGGATCTCGCTCAGGAAAACGACCAGGCCATTACCCGCGACAGCCTTTACGGCACGGCCGCCGAGAGCACCTATGCCGGTATTACAAGTTTCTCGCGGCGCCGCTACAGCCGAGACCTGTGCGGTGTCGATGTGGTAGTCAGCGGTGTACCGTTCGACACCGCCACCAGCAACCGTCCGGGTGCGCGCTTCGGGCCGCGGGCCATCCGCGCGGCCTCGGTGCAGCAGGCCTGGGCCCGGCACTGGCCTTGGGCGTTCGACCCCTTCGACCACCTGGCGGTGATCGACTATGGCGACTGCGCGTTCGACAGCGGTACACCAGCGTCGGTGCCCGGCAGCATCCTGGCCCATGCCGAGCGCATCCTCGATGCCGGTTGCGCCATGCTTACCCTCGGTGGCGACCATTTCATCAGCTACCCGCTGCTCAAGGCCCATGCTCGCCACCATGGCCCGCTGGCGTTGATCCACTTCGACGCGCACAGTGATACCTGGCCGGACGAGCAGGGCAAGCGCATCGATCACGGCACCATGTTCTGGCATGCCGCCCGGGAAGGGCTGGTGGATCCGGCGCATTCGGTGCAGATCGGCCTGCGCACCACCAACGACGACAGCCAGGGCTTCGCCATCCTCGATGCGCGACAGGTGCACCGCCAGGGCACCGAGGCGATCGTCGCGGCGATTCGCCAGCGGGTTGGCGAGCGGCCGGTGTACCTGACGTTCGACATCGACTGCCTGGACCCGGCCTACGCGCCTGGTACCGGTACGCCGGTCTGTGGCGGCCTGAGCACGGTGCAGGCGCTGGAGATCCTGGGAGGGTTGCGCGGGATCAACCTGGTGGGGATGGACCTGGTGGAGGTGGCGCCGGCCTACGACCACGCCGATATCACCGCCTTGGCGGGGGCGACGCTGGCGATGGAGATGCTGTGCCTGTATGCGGCGCGGCACAAGGTGGACAAGGCGGGGGCGATTTAACAGCGGTTCGCCGGCAAGCCGGCTCCTGCGGGGGAGAGGGTTGAAACATCGAGAATTATCTCGACGGTTGCATCGAACCCCGCGCGCCTTAGGCTATCCAACGCTGAGGCGCGCCTTTTCGTAGCGGAGGTGAAGCATGAATCCCACATTCACGACCCTGGCCCTCGGCATGCTGCTGGCCTTGCCGCCGGCGGTACTGGCCGCCAACGACAGCAACAACCCCTACAACAGCCCGATCATGCGCGCCAACCCCAATAGCCGGCAGGGCAGCGTGCCCGCCACGCCTCCCGTGCCCGGCGCCTCCACCCAGCCGATTCCACGCCCACCGACACTCGATAATCGCGGCATCGGCAATGGCGAGAACCTGCGCCGCCAACAGCAGACGCCGAACCTGGAACCCACCCGGCCACCGCGCGACTCGCAACGCGTGCCCTGAGCCCTTTCGAAGGAATCGAACATGATGCGACGTAGCTGGTTGACCACCCTGGCCGCTGCCAGCCTGTTTCCCCTGCTGGCCCAGGCCGCGCCCGAGCAGCAGTTTCCCAGCGAGGAGGGGCAGTTGACTGTCAGCACCCTGGCCGACGGCCTGCGCAACCCTTGGGCGCTGGTGTTCCTGCCGGATGGCAAGGGCATGCTGGTCACCGAGCGGCCGGGCAACCTGCGCGTCGTGAGCACGGACGGCAAGGTCGGGCCGCCGCTCTCCGGCGTGCCCAAGGTCTGGGCCGAAGGGCAGGGAGGGCTGCTCGATGTCGTCCTGTCGCCGGACTTCGCCAAGGATCGCACGGTGTATTTGTCGTTCGCCGAGGCAGGTAGCGACGGTAAGGCCGGTACTGCGGTTGGCCGTGGCCAGCTTTCACAGGATCTGGCGCGTATCGAGCATTTCACGGTGATCTTCCGCCAGCAGCCCAAGCTGTCCGAGGGCAACCACTTTGGCTCGCGCCTGGTGTTCGACCGCGATGGCTACCTGTTCATTGCCCTGGGCGAGAACAACCAGCGCCCCACGGCGCAGGACCTGGACAAGCTGCAGGGCAAGATCGTGCGTCTGCTGCCCGATGGCGAAATCCCCAAGGACAACCCTTTCGTCGGCCGTGACAATGTGCGTCCGGAGATCTGGTCGTTCGGCCACCGCAACCAGCAGGGCGCGGCGCTCAACCCCTGGACCGGCAAGCTGTGGACCCACGAGCATGGCCCGCGTGGCGGTGATGAGATCAACATTCCCGAGCCGGGCAAGAACTATGGCTGGCCGATCGCGACCCATGGCATCAACTACTCGCTGCTGCCGATTCCAGAGGCAAAGGGCAAGCACGTCGATGGCATGGTCGACCCACACCACGTGTGGGAGAAATCGCCGGGTATCAGTGGCATGGCGTTCTATGACAGGCCGACGTTCAAGGCCTGGGATCACAACCTGTTCATCGGGGCGCTGGCGAGCCAGGAGCTGATCCGGCTGCAGCTCAAGGGTGACAAGGTGGTGCATGAAGAGCGCTTGCTGGGGGACCTGAAGGCGCGGATCCGTGATGTGCGGGTGGGGCCGGATGGGTATCTGTATGTGCTGACCGATGCCAGGGATGGAGCGTTGTTGAAGGTGGGATTGACGAAGGGCTGACGGAGATTGGCTGACTGAACCGGCCTCCTCGCCGGCAAGCCGGCTCCTGCAGGACTGGCGCTGAGCAGTACCGCGAAAAGGCAGCCACTGTCGTACCATGGTGGTTTCTTTATCGGCGCCCTGGCATGACCCCCGAATCTTTCTATCAGCAGGCCCTTGGCGAACAGGGCTACGTCCCTGATCCTGCCCAGGCCACCGCCGTCGCCGCGCTACAGGCTTGCTTCGACGCCCTGCGTACCGGTAAGCCAACCCAGGGCCTGTACCTCTGGGGCCCGGTCGGCCGTGGCAAGACCTGGCTGATGGACCTGTTCCACCGGTGTCTGGAGATGCCTGCCCGGCGCCAGCATTTCCACCACTTCATGGCCTGGGTCCACCAGCGCCTGTTCCAGCTCAATGGCACCGCCGACCCGCTCAAAGCCCTGGCGAGGGAGCTGGCCCGTGAAATTCGCGTGCTGTGCTTCGACGAATTGTTCGTCAGCGATATAGGCGATGCGATCATCCTCGGTCGCTTGTTCCAAGTGCTGTTCGACCAGGGCGTGGTGATCGTCGCCACCTCCAACCAGCCCCCCGACCAGTTGTACCGAGATGGTTTCAATCGCGAGCGCTTCCTTCCGGCGATTGCCGCTATCGAGCGACACATGCGCGTGCTGGCGGTGGCCGGGGAGCAGGACCATCGCCTGCACCCAGGAGCACACCAGCAGCGCTATTGGATCTGCGAGCGGGGGCAGCCGAGCGCATTGCAGGCGGTATTCCAGCAGTTGAGCCAGGACGATGAAGGCAACTCGCAGCCACTGCAGCTCGGTTCGCGGCAGATCCGAGTCGTGCGGTGCAGCAGGCAAGCCCTCTGGTGCCGTTTCAGCGACCTCTGCGAGCAGCCCCTGGCAGCAATGGACTTCATGGCCTTGTGCGACCGTTTTCCGGTGATCCTGGTCAGCGGCATACCGGCGTTGGGGGGCGTTCAGCAGGCCGGGCGCATCGCCCGCGGCACCGAGGATGGCGCCGCGCGGGTCGAGGCAGGGGATCGCACGCTTCCCACCCTGGCCCCCAAGGATGATAGCGTGCGCCGTTTCATCGCCCTGGTCGATGAATGCTACGACCGCCGGGTGGCCTTGTACCTGGAGGCCGAAGTTCCGCTCGAAGCGCTCTACACTCAAGGGTATCTGGCGTTCCCGTATCAACGGACCCTGAGCCGGCTACGGGAGATGCAACTGCAACGCTTCGCCTGAAGGAGCCGACCATGGAGCCGCTGTCGCATCATCTGCTGACCCAGGCCTACAACAATGGCTGGGCCAACCACCGCCTGTACAAGGCTTGCCTACAACTGACCCAGGACGAATTCGTCGCCCCCCGTTGCAGCTTTTTCCCCTCGATCAAGGCCACCCTCAACCACCTGCTGACGGTGGACTGGTTCTACCTCGACGCACTGGAGTGCGAGCATCGCGGCGAGGCGCCGGATCCAGACGGCGAGCGCTTCTTCCAGCCGGAACAGCCTTTTGCTACCTGCACCGATCTGCAGGCCCAGCAGGCCCAGGCCGACCAGCGGTTGATCGCCTATTGCCGGCAGTTGAACGACGACCAGCTGGCGCGTTACGTGAGCATCGTACGGCGGGACAGGGTGCAGCGCGAACGGCGGTTGCGACTGTTGTCACACCTGTTCGAGCACCAGATCCATCATCGCGGGCAGGTGCACGCGATGCTCAGTGATACGGCGGTGAAGCCTCCGCAACTGGATGAGTTCTTCTGCGAGGAGGAGGCTGGGTTACGGGCCATCGATTTTGCCGAGCTGGGCTGGAGCGAGGCGCAGATATGGACGCTGCAGTAGGCGCCGGCTTGCCGGCGAACAGGGCACCTGGATGTCAGGCAATGTGGAACCAGCCCAGGGTCATCATCGCCACCACGACATAACGCCCACCCTTGGCCAGGGTGACAAGCAGCACGAAGCGCCAGAACGGCTCGCGCATGATGCCGGCGATCAGCGTCAGCGGATCGCCGATCAACGGCATCCAGCTCAACAATAAAGACCACTGTCCCCAACGCTGGTAGCGCTGCTGGGCGCGCGCAAGCTGGTTGGCGCTGAACGGGAACCATCGACGATCGCGCAAGTGCTCGATGGCCCGCCCCAGCACCCAGTTGACGATGGACCCCAGCACGTTGCCCAGGGTAGCGACCAGCAGCAAGGTCGCCCAGGCATGGGGATCGCGGATCAGCAGCCCGACCAGCACGGCCTCGGATTGCAGCGGCAGCAGGGTGGCGGCGCCAAAGGCGCTGAGGAACAGCGCCCAGAGACTGAGCATCAGTAGGTGGCGACCACGGTGTCCTGGTCGTCATGGGTCACGCCGATGACCTGGTAGGCATCTTTGTGATCACCCATCTCCATGCCCGGCGAGCCCATGGGCATGCCCGGCACCGCGATGCCCTTGAGATCATTGCGCTTGGCCAGCAGGCGTACTTGCTCGGCTGGCACATGGCCCTCGACGAACTTGCCGTCGATCACCCCGGTGTGGCAGGAGGCCAGGCGTGGCGCGACTCCCAGGCGTTGCTTGACCGCGCTCATGTTTGGTTCGACGTGGTCATTGACGGTGAAACCGTTATCGCCAAGGTGCTTGATCCATTCCTTGCAGCAGCCGCAGTTGGGGTCGCGGTACACATCAATGGTCTCGGCGGCCTGGGCCAGGCCGGTGATGGCCAGCAGGCCGAGGGTGAGCAGGTGTTTGCGCAGCATGGAGGAGCTCCTGTGAAACAAAACAAATCGTGTTGACTCAGCGCCGGCCCGGTAGGAGCGGCTTCAGCCGCGATCACCCGCAAAGCGGGTGCCACTTACCGCGGTGCCTGCATCGCGGCTAAAGCTCCTACAAGGGCGGCACCGAGTTTTAGAAGCGAAGTCGGACCCCGGCCACCAAGCGGGTTTGGCCGATGTCCTCGCCGTCCTCCCGGGCCTGGTCGGCGCGGTTGCCGTGCAGGCGATTGAAGCTGACGCCGACGTAGGGTGCGAATGCGCGGGTGATCTCGTAGCGCAGGCGCAGGCCCACTTCGCTCTCGGCCAGGCCCGAGCCTTGTTCGCGCCCGGGGTCGTTGCGCCCGAAGAAGTTGGCCTCGACGGTGGGCTCGAGGCCCCAGCGGTTGGTCAGCAGCATAGCGTAACCGGCCTCCAGGCGCAGCGCGGTCTGCTGTCGCTCGCCGGCATAGGCGGTTGCCTCCAGCTCCAGGCCGTAGAGCGGCATGCCTTGGATACCGAAAGCGGCCCAGGTCTGGCCGCTGGCGGGCTTGAAATCCTGGCGCACACCGCCGACCAGCCCCCACCAGGGGCTGATGGCATGGCCCCAGAGCGCCTGCAGTTCAGCCTTGTGGGTCTTGCCTTGTTCCCGCTCACCCTCACTGCGCAGCCACAGGCGGTCGATATCACCCCCGACCCAGGCGGTGGCGTTCCAGTTCACGGCGCTGCTGCTTTCGAAGTTCTGGTATTCCAGCTGGTCGACGATCACCGCCCAGTGGGTTGCCCGATCGTGCACCTGATGCCCTGGCAGCGGCGGGAATGCGGCGCGGCGGTCGGCGTCGGTGATCGCTGGCAGCGGTGTGCGCGGTTGGCTCGGGGGCGCCGCTGCGTGGTTCATCTGGCTGTGGTCCATGGGCATGGCACCGTGATTCATCTGGCCATGGTCCATTGGCATGGCGCCATGACTCATAGGCGCCATGCCAGCGGCCAGGGCCCGTTCGCTGGCCAGCAGGGCGAGCAGCGCGACACCGGTGACGATGCGGCGGTTGCAGATCTCATTCATCGACTCGTACCTCGCGGAACATGCCGGTCTCCATGTGGTAGAGCAGGTGGCAGTGGTAGGCCCAGCGGCCCAGCGCGTCGGCGCTGACGCGGTAGCTACGGCGGCTGCCGGGGGGCATGTCGATGGTGTGCTTGCGCACCAGGAAGCGCCCTTGTTCGTCCTCCAGGTCGCTCCACATGCCGTGCAGGTGGATGGGGTGGGTCATCATGGTGTCGTTGACCAGGGTGATGCGCACCCGCTCGCCGTATTTCAGCCGCAGCGGCTCGGCGTCGCTGAACTTGATGCCGTCGAACGACCAGGCGAAGCGCTCCATGTGCCCGGTCAGGTGCAGTTGGATGTCCCGTGACGGTTCGCGGCCGTCCGGGTCGGGGTAGGGGCTGCGCAGGTCGGCGTAGGTCAGCACGCGGCGGCCGTTGCCGCGCAGGCCAAGGCCGGGGTCGGCCAGGTTGGCGCGGGGGGCCATGGTCTGCATGTCCACCAGCGGGTTGTCGGTTTCGCTGGCGGGATGGCTTTGCATCATGGCCATGCCGGCCATGGTCGAGTGGTCCATGCCCGCCATGTTGCCGTGGTCCATCGCCGCCATGTTCGAGTGATCCATCTGGTCCATGCCGCCGTGCCCCATGTCGTCCATGGTCAGCACCGGGCGCGGATCCGGCTCGGGCACGGGGGCCTGCAAACCGGCCACGCGAGCCAGGGTGCCGCGGGCGAAACCGGTGCGGTCCATGCTTTGGGCGAACAGGGTGTAGGCGGGCAGATCGCCCACGGTCACCAGCACGTCGTAGGTCTCGGCCACGGCAATGCGCAGCTCGTCCACGGTCACGGGCGTCACGGCCAGGCCGTCGGCGGCGATCACCGTGAGCTTCAAGCCCGGGATGCGGAAGTCGAAGTAGGTCATCGCCGAGGCGTTGATCAGGCGCAGGCGCACGGTCTCGCCGGGCTGGAACAGGCAGGTGAAGTTACCGCCTGGGGGCTGGCCGTTGAGCAGGTAGGTGTAGCTGGCGGCGCTGATGTCAGCGAGGTCGGTGGGGCTCATGCGCATCTTCGCCCAGGCCCAGCGGTTGTCGAGGGCCTTGCCCCAGCCGTTTTCGGCGACATCGTCGACGAAGTCACCGACCGTGCGCTTGTGGTAGTTGAAGGCGTCGGATTGCTTTTTAAGCGTGGCCATCAACGCCTCTGGCGCTTGGTCCGACCAGTCGCTGAACAGCAGTACATGATCGCGTTGGTACTGATGGGCTTCAGGCTCGCGCGGCTCGATGACGATGGCCCCGTAAACGCCGGCCTGCTCCTGCAACCCGGAATGGCTGTGGTACCAGTAGGTGCCGCTCTGGCGCAGGGTGACTTGGTAGAGGTAGTCGCCACCGGGTTCGATGCCGGCGAAACTCAGCCCTGGCACGCCGTCCATGTTGGCCGGGAGGATGATGCCGTGCCAGTGGATCGAGGTGGGCTGGTCCAGGCGGTTGCGCACGCGCAGGGTCACGGTGTCGCCCTCGCGCCAACGCAGCTGCGGGCCGGGCAGGCTGCCATTGATGGTTTGCGCGGTGCGTGGGCGGCCGGTGATGTTGACCGGGGTCTGGCCGATGAACAGTTCGAACTGCTGGCCGCTGAGCTCGTGCAGGGGGCGCCGGCCTTCGGTGGCCTGGGCCAGTGGGCGCCAGAGGCCCAGGCCGGCGAGGGCGGTGGCGGCACCCAGGCCCTTGACGAAGGTGCGGCGGGTTGGTGTCGGTGGCATGGCGTGCTCTCGCTGTGAACGTGCCACGATCCTCGCCGCCAGCGCCTGTCAGCCAACTGAGGCGCGGATTACAGATTTGTCAGGCAGCCACCTCGTTGCTGTCCAGGTCGCGCATCAGCAGGCCGAACTCAAGCGACACCTGTTCGGGGATCGGCAGGTACACCACGTGGCCATCGCCGGGTGCCACCTCGATTGCCTGCTGCTGGCGGTCGCACAGTCGGTGCAGGTCGAAATGGTAGTTGCCGCGTGGGGTCATCAGCTCCAGATGGTCACCCACGGCGAAACGGTTCTTCACCTTGACCTCGGCCAGGCCATCGACCCGTGCCCCGGTCAGCTCACCGACGAACTGCTGGCGCTCGGACACCGAATTGCCTCGCTGGTAGTTCTGGTATTCATCGTGCACGTGGCGGCGCAGGAAGCCTTCGGTGTAGCCGCGCTGGGCAAGGGATTCAAGGTTGTCCAGCAAGCCACGGTCAAACGGTCGCCCGGCCACCGCGTCGTCGATGGCTTGGCGGTACGACTGCACGGCGCGGGCGCAGTAGAAGTGCGATTTGGTGCGCCCCTCGATCTTCAGTGAGTGCACGCCCATGTGGGTCAGGCGCTCGACGTGCTGGATCGCGCGCAGGTCCTTGGCGTTCATGATATAGGTGCCGTGCTCGTCCTCGAACGCCGGCATTTCCTCGCCTGGGCGGTTGGACTCCTGCAACAGGAACACCTGGTCGGTGGGCGCGCCGATGCCCAGTGTGGGTTCGAACTCGCGGACGATGTCGCCGGCGGCGTTCTCGGTGGCCGGGGTCGCTGCATACTTCCAGCGGCAGGCATTGGTGCAGGTGCCTTGGTTGGCGTCGCGTTTGTTCAAGTAGCCCGACAGTAGGCAGCGCCCGGAGTAGGCCATGCACAGCGCGCCGTGGACGAAGACCTCCAGCTGCATGTCCGGCACCTCCTGGCGGATCTGCTCGATTTCTTCCAGCGACAGTTCCCGTGACAGGATCACCCGGGTCAGGCCCATGCCCTGCCAGAACTTCACGCTGGCCCAGTTCACCGTGTTGGCTTGCACCGAGAGGTGGATGGGCATCTGCGGGAAGTGCTGGCGCACCAGCATGATCAGCCCGGGGTCGGACATGATCAGCGCGTCCGGGCCCATTTCGATCACTGGCGCCAGGTCCTTGAGGAAGGTTTTCAGCTTGGCGTTGTGTGGGGCGATGTTGACTACCACGTAGAACTGCTTGCCCAGGGCATGGGCCTCCTGGATGCCGAGGGCCAGGTTGGTGTGGTCGAACTCGTTGTTGCGCACCCGCAGGCTGTAGCGTGGCTGGCCGGCGTAGACCGCATCGGCGCCGTAGGCGAAGGCGTAGCGCATGGTCTTGAGGGTGCCGGCGGGGGCGAGCAGTTCGGGCTTGGCGAAGGAGGTCATGGTGCGCACCGGGGGCAAAAGGCGCGGATGCTAAGGCGGTGGCCAACAGTGGGTATTGATCTGGGTCAACGGCACTTTTGGCGATGGGCGGGGCACTAAATGGTTGAGCCCATGAGGAATGCCCATGAACGAAACAGTGTTGCAGAACAAAGCCCTGACAGTGTTGCTGGCACTGGTGACCATCGCCTTCCTGTGGATCCTGCTGCCATACGCAGGTGCGATCTTCTGGGCGGTGATCCTGGGCATTCTTTTCTCGCCCTTGCAGCGCCACCTGCTGTTGCGCTTCGGTGGGCGGCGCAACTTGGCGACGGCGACGGCACTGATGACTTGCCTGCTGATCGCCGTGCTGCCGGTGATCATCATCAGTGCGTTGCTGGTGCAGGAGGGCGCCGCGTTGTACCAGCGTATCGAGAGCGGCCAGCTGGATATTGCCGGTTATATCGAGCGTGGCAAGGACATGCTCCCGGCCTACGCCCAGCATTTTCTGGACCGCATGGGCATGGGCAACCTCGACGGCCTGCGTGACAAGATCAGCAAGTGGGCTACCCAGGGCAGCCAGTTCCTTGCGGGGCAGGCGTTCAGCTTCGGCCAGGGCACCTTCGAGTTTCTGGTGAGCTTCGGCATCATGCTCTACCTGTTGTACTTCTTCCTGCGCGAGGGGGCGGATGTCGCGCGCAAAGTGCGTCAGGCTGTACCGCTGCCCGAGCAGCAAAAGCGCCGGTTGCAGTTGAAGTTCAAGCGCGTGGTGCGCGCGACGGTCAAAGGCAACTTGCTGGTGGCGATCACCCAGGGGGCATTGGGCGGCTTGATCTTCTGGGTGCTGGATATCCCCAGCGCGCTGGTGTGGGCGGTGCTGATGGCGTTCCTGTCGCTGTTGCCGGCGGTGGGCGCAGGGATCGTCTGGGGGCCGGTGGCGGTGTATTTCCTGCTGACCGGGGCAACGTGGCGGGGGATCGTGTTGATTGCTTTCGGAGTGCTGGTGATCGGGCTGGTGGACAACTTGCTGCGGCCGATCCTGGTGGGCAAGGATACGCGGATGCCGGATTACCTGGTGCTGGTGTCGACCCTGGGTGGGCTGGCGGTGTTCGGGCTCAACGGGTTCGTGATCGGGCCGTTGATCGCGGCGTTGTTTGTGTCGAGCTGGGCGATCTTCGTGTCGGGCAAGCCGCAGGTGCAGTTGCCTTCGTGAGTGCCTTGTTCATCAGGCTGCGCTGTCTCGCAGGGCACTGAATCGTCTGTAGGAGCGGCTTCAGCCGCGATGCAGGCACCACGGTGTGCGGCACCCGCTTCGCGAGTGATCGCGGCTAAGGCCGCTCCTACACAGGTCTGACCCAATCAATGGGCTACGTTTTGTTCCTTGAGAACCGGCTAGCCGGCGAACAGGGCCAGTGATCAGCGGAAGCTGTAGGAAACCCCCGCATACACCCCGAACCCTTCCCCAGGCGTCGAGCGGGCGATGTCCTGCCCGGCGTCGTTGTACCCCGGCGTCACCGTCGCCGCATAGCGCTTGTTGGTCAGGTTGCGCAGGTCCAGCCAGGTCTGCCAGTCCTGCTTGGGCGATTCCCAGCCCAGGCGTGCGCCGAGCAGGGCATAGGCGTCGGCGTGGTAGCTGTTGGCGTAGTCCACTTGCACCTTGGACGCCATCTGCGTGTTCACCCCGGCGTAAAAACCACTTGGCCAGTCGTAGCGCAGTTCGGCCTGGTAGTAGTGCATGGGGATGCCGGGCAGGCGGTTGTCGCCGAACGTGTCGTCGTCGCGGTAGTGGAAGTCGCTGAAGGTGTAGGCTTGGCGCAGGCTGAGCTTGCCGGTACCTGGTTGTTCCCAAAGCGTGCTGTCCAGGCCGGCTTCGAGGCCTTGGTGGATAGTCGGGCTGGCATTGAACTCGCCCGTGACGGCAGGTTCAATTTCGACAGTCAGCAATTCGTGTCGTACTTGAGAGTAGTACCAGGCCAAGTCCCAGCGGCCGATCGCCGAGTCGCCACGTGTGCCCAGTTCAAGCGTTGTCGCAGTCTGATTCTGCATTTTGATGGGCTGCGTCTGGAACTGTTGGCCTTTGACTTTTGGCGAACTCCAGACAAGTGCCCACGGATGGGGTGGTTCGACCGAACGACTCAGATTGCCGTAGATCTGTAAGTCAGGCCGGATGTCATAGCGCAGGCCAACCCGTGGCGCATAGTCCCAGTCATGCTGGCTGGCCCTTCCTCCAACGGCAGGGTAGGTCACATCGCTCTCGCGACGGGTGTAGATCATCGCCAGGCCAGTGGTCAGCCAGAGATTTGGTACCAGTTCCAGGTCGTTGCCCAGGTGCAGGACGGTATCCGAGCCCTGATAGCTGAAATCGCGGGTTCGCTCGCCGACTGCCAGTGGAGCGTTGCCGGCCTCCTGTACACGAACAAATTCCGATGCACCGCTGTTGGGAAGGTGCTTGGTGGTACGCCAGCCAATGGTGGTTTTGCTCTCATGGCCGAACAACGCATCGCGGCGATGGTAATTGAGTGTACCGCTCACATCGGTGTAGGCGACTTTAAGGCGGTTGGCGCCTTCACGCAGGTCCATGGGGTAGTCGTGATAGACCAAGCCGGTTTCCAGGCGTGAGTCATCTTCCAGATAGAAAGTTGTCTTGTTTGCCAGCCAGGTGCTGCCCGGCTGGGGGCGGCTGGCGTCACGGCGCATATAAAGCGAATTGGCAGCGCGTGGGTCGTGCTTGATCTGATCCTTGGTCAGGCGCCCGGCCAGGTCGTTCTCGGTTTCCCGGTAGCGCAGGTAGAAGCGCGTCTCCAGGTTCGGGTTGAAGCGGTAGCCGACGTTGGCGGCGATGCCCTTGGCGCTGCCGCTGCTGTGGTGCTGGTAGCCGTCGTATTCAGCGTCGGTCAGGGCCACGTAGTAGTCGAGGTTGCCCAGTACCTGGCCGGAGCTGACATGCCGGCGCTGGTAGCCACGGCTGCCGGCTTCGTAGCGCACCTGCAGAGGCGCCGCATCGTAGCCGGTGTGGGTCACATAGTTGATCGCGCCGCCCAGGGCCAGCGAGCCTTGGTCGAAACCGTTGGCGCCGCGCAGCACTTCGGCGCGGCTCAGCCACAGCGGTTCGAACAGCTCGTAGGGCGTACCGCCCGGGCCGGTCAGCGGCAGGCCGTCGAACATCGTGTACACCCCGGAGCCGTGGGCGCCCGGCGCGCGGTTGATGCCCGAGCCACGGATCGACAGCTTGATGCCGTCGTTGCCCGCCGACTGGGCGAACACCCCCGGCTGGTAGGCCAGCACGTCCTGGTTGCTCGCCACTCGGCCCTGGCCCACCTTGCCCATGTCTACCAGGTTGCTGGCGCCGGGGATTTCACGCAGGTGGTCGGCAGCGGCTTCCAGTTCGGTTTGCGGTTGGTCCTGGATCAGCACCTGGTCGAGTTCGACGCGGTTGGCGGCTTGGGTTGCGCCGGCGGCGAACAGGGCCAGCAGGGAGTAGGGGAGGGTGGGGCGCATGGGGACGGGGTTCCAGATCGAGTGCGGAGTCTGACGCTGCAAAGGGCAGACGAAGCACAGTGGTCGATCTGTCATCGGTTCGCCGGCAAGCCGGCTCCTACGAGGGGTAGACGAACCACCGTAGGAGCCGGCTTGCCGGCGAACCGCACGCAAAAAAAAACACCCCGCCGAGGCGGGGTGTCTTTCACAGCATGGAACCGATCAACCGATCAGTTGCAGGCCTGCCTGCTGCACCATCTCCAGCAGCGGCTGCGGGTATACACCCAGCACGAAGGCGAGAATGGCGATTGCCAGCAGCATCACGCCACCGGTGCGCTGTTCCCACTTCAGCGGAGCATCGTGGCGACGCAGGTTCGGCTCGACCAGGTACAGGGTGACCATGACGCGCAGGTAGTAGTACACGCCGATGGCGCTGCCCAGCACCAGGGCGCCGACCAGCCACCACAGCTGCGACTCGACGCCGGTGGCGATGATGTAGAACTTGCCAATGAAGCCCGCGGTCAGCGGGATACCAGCCAGCGACAGCATCATTACGGTCAGCACCGCGGTCAGGTACGGACGGCGCCAGAACAGGCCGCGGTACTCGTACAGGGCGTCGGCGTCACGGCCAGCGTACGGCGAGGACATCAGGGTGATCACACCGAAGGCGCCGAGGCTGGTGATCACGTAGGTGACGAGATACACGCCCATGGCTTCCATGGCCAGGCCCTTGCTGGCGACCAGGGCGATCACCAGGTAGCCGAAGTGGGCGATGGACGAGTAACCCAGCAGACGCTTGAGGTTGCTCTGGGTCAGCGCCAGCAGGTTGCCGATCAGGATCGAGGCGACCGCGATCACGGCCAGCACGGTGCTCAGCACGCCGCTGCTGGCTGCAGGGGAGAGCATGAACAGGCGCACGACCACGGCGAATACCGCGACCTTGCTGGCGGTGGCCAGGAACGCGGCGACCGGCGCCGGGGCGCCTTCGTACACGTCCGGGGTCCACAGGTGGAAGGGGACCAGCGACAGCTTGAAGGCCAGGCCCACCAACATCATGCCCAGGCCCAGTTGCGCCAGCAGGCTCGGCATGCTGGTGGCGGCCAGGGCCTTGCCCAGCTGGTCGAAGGTCAGGCTGCCGGCATCGGCGTACAGCAGGGCCATGCCGAACAGCAGGAAGGCGGAACCGGCGGCCGACAGCACCATGTACTTGATGCCGGCTTCCAGCGAGCGCTTGTTGAAGAAAGCGTACGCCACCAGGCCGTAGACCGGCACCGACAGCAGCTCCAGGCCGATGAACAGGCCGGCCAGGTGGTTGGCGCTGACCAGCACCAGGCCACCCAGCGCCGACATCAGCAGCAGCAGGTACAGCTCTTCACGGTTGCCCGGGAAACCCTTGGAGCCTTCGCCGAGATACGCGTGGGCGAGGGTGACGCAGGCCAGTGTCGCCACCAGGATGATCGCCATGTACAGGCAGGCGAACTTGTCGATGGTCACCAGCGTGGTGACCGCCAGCGGCGCGACTTTAAGTGCCGGCAGGATCGACAGCAGGGCCAGGTTCAGGCCCACGGTGGACAGCAGGAAGGTCTGCGAGTGGTTGCGCTTCCAGGCGATCGCCAGCATCACCACCACCGTGGTGAGGGTGGTGATCAGCATCGGCGCCAATGCGATGAAGTGTTGAGTGGTGAATTCCATAGCGCTCTTACCGGGCCGAAGCGAGTTGAGTGAAAGCGGAACCGAGCCACTGCTGCACACCGCTCATGGTGGCGGCAGAGGTGTCCAGGAACGGCTGCGGATACACGCCCAGCAGGATCAGCAGGCCCGCCAGGCCCAGTACCATGATCAGCTCGCGACCGTCCATGCCGGCCAGCACGGTGTCGGCCTTGGCCGGGCCGAAGTAGGCGCGGTGGATCATGATCAGCGAGTAGACCGAACCGAACACCAGGCCGGTGGTGGCGATCACGGTGATCCACGGTACGTGGGCGAAGCTGCCGATCAGGATCAGGAATTCGCCGACGAAGTTGCCGGTGCCCGGCAGGCCCAGCGACGCGGCGGCGAAGAACAGGCTGATCGCAGGCAGGTAGGCGATGCGGTGCCACAGGCCACCCATCTGGCGCATGTCACGGGTGTGCAGGCGCTCATACAGCTGGCCGGCCAGGATGAACAGCGCGGCGGCCGACAGGCCGTGGGCCAGCATCTGGATCACCGCGCCTTGCAGGGCCTGCTGGCTGCCGGAGTAGATGCCGATCAGCACGAAGCCCATGTGCGAGACACTGGAGAACGCCACCAGGCGCTTGATGTCGGTCTGGGCGAAGGCCAGGAAGGCACCGTAGAAGATACCGATCAAGCCCAGGGTCATGGCGATCGGCGCGAACTCGGCCGAGGCGTTCGGGAACAGCGGCAGGGCGAAGCGCAGCAGGCCGTAGGCGGCGGTCTTCAGCAAGATACCGGCGAGGTCGACGGAACCTGCTGTCGGTGCCTGGGCGTGGGCGTCAGGCAGCCAGGAGTGGAACGGCACCACCGGCAGCTTCACCGCGAAGGCGATGAAGAAGCCCAGCATCAGCACGTACTCGACGCCGGCCGGCAGCTCGGCCTTGAGCAGGTCGCTGTAGTTGAAGGTGAGCACGCCGGTGGTGTTGTAGTTGACCAGCACCAGGCCGAGGATCGCCACCAGCATGATCAGGCCGCTGGCCTGAGTGAAGATGAAGAACTTGGTCGCCGCGTAGATTCGGGTCTTCTTGCCGTCGGCCGAGCTGTGACCCCAGAGCGCGATGAGGAAGTACATCGGCACCAGCATCATTTCCCAGAAGAAGAAGAACAGGAACAGGTCCAGGGCCAGGAACACACCGACCACGCCACCCAGGATCCACATCAGGTTGAGGTGGAAGAAGCCGACGTGGCGCTGGATCTCTTTCCACGAGCACAGCACCGACAGCACACCGAGCAGGCCGGTGAGCAGGATCATCAGCAGCGACAGGCCGTCGAGGGCCAGGTGGATGCTGATGCCGAAGCGCTTGATCCACTCGACTTTGTACTCGAGGGCCCAGGCGGGCTCCGCGCCAGGGGCGGGAGCCAGGGTGTAGTTGCCGTTCGCCCACAGCCACAGGCCGATGCCAAGCAGCAGGGACATGGTCAGCAGCGCGATCCAGCGCGGCAGGGTGGAGCCGAAGCGCTCACCCAGCCAGCACAGGAAGCCGCCGATGAAGGGGATCAGGATCAGCCAAGGCAAAATCATGACGGGTTGGTTTCCTTTGGCAAAGTCGCAAGATTCATAGTCATACCGCGGCCACTACCACGGCACCGAGCACCAGCACGGCGCCCACGGCGATCGAGGCGGTGTACCAGCGCAGCTGGCCGGTCTCGGTCTTGCTCATGGCGACATGGCCGCCACGGGCCATCCGAGGGATGAGGCCGATGCTGCGGTCAACCGGGTCCTTGCGCAGGAGGTGGCTGATCAGCAGGTAAGGTTTGACGAAGAGCTTGTCGTAGATCCAGTCGAAGCCCCAGGCGGCGAACCACCAGGCCGACAGGACGCGGCCGATGCCGCTGTTGGCGATGGCCGTGACCAGGCGACGCTTGCCCAGGAACAGCAACGCCGACAGCAGGATACCGGCGATGGCGATGGCGCCCGAGGCGATCTCCAGCGAGTGCTTGGCTTCGCCACCGGCGTGGCCGGCGCTTTCAGGCAGCACGCCTGCCAGCGGCGGGTGGATCCAGGCACCAACGAAGGTCGACAGCACGATCAGCACGCCCAGCGGCAGCCAGTGGCTGATGCCGTGGCCGGCGTGGGCTTCGGTCTTGGCTTCGCCGTGGAAGGCGATGAAGATCAGGCGGAAGGTGTACAGCGAGGTCATGAACGCGCCGACGAGACCTGCGTACAGCAGGCCGCTGTTGCCGCTGGCGAAGGCTTCCCAAAGAATTTCGTCTTTAGAGTAGAAGCCCACGGTCAGGATCGGCAGGGCGGCCAGGGCGGCGCCACCGACCACGAAGCTGGCGTAGGCCAGCGGCAGTTTCTTCCACAGGCCGCCCATCTTGAAGATGTTCTGCTCGTGGTGGCAGGCAACGATCACCGCACCGGAGGCAAGGAACAGCAGGGCCTTGAAGAAGGCGTGGGTCATCAGGTGGAAGATCGCCGCGTCCCAGGCGCCAACACCCAGCGCGAGGAACATGTAGCCGATCTGGCTCATGGTCGAGTAGGCGAGGATACGCTTGATGTCGGTCTGTACCAGGGCGGCGAAGCCGGCCAGGACCAGGGTGACACCACCGACCACGCCAACCAGGTGCAGGATGTCCGGCGCCAGCAGGAACAGGCCGTTGGTACGGGCGATCAGGTACACGCCCGCGGTCACCATGGTAGCCGCGTGGATCAGTGCCGAAACCGGGGTCGGGCCCGCCATCGCGTCGGCCAGCCAGGTCTGCAGCGGCAACTGGGCCGACTTACCGACCGCGCCACCCAACAGCATCAGGGTCGCCAGGACCATCCAGGTATCACCGGCCTGGAACTTCTGCGGTGCCAGCACCAGCAGTTCCTGCACGTTCAGCGTGCCCAGCTGGGCGAACAGGATGAACAGGCCGATGGCCATGAACACGTCGCCGATGCGGGTGACGATGAATGCCTTCAGTGCCGCGTTACCGTTGTTGCGGTTGCTGTAGTAGAAACCGATCAACAGGTACGAGCATAGGCCCACGCCTTCCCAGCCGAAGTAGATGAACAGCAGGTTGTCGCCCAGCACCAGGAACAGCATGCTGGCGATGAACAGGTTGGTGTACGAGAAGAAGCGCGAGTAGCCGGCTTCGCCGCGCATGTACCAGGAGGCGAACAGGTGGATCAGGAAGCCGACGCCGGTGACCACGCCCAGCATGGTGACCGACAGGCCATCCACGTACAGGGTGAAGTTCGGCGCGAAGCCGTCCACCGACATCCACTGCCACAGCAGCTGGCTGTACGCGCCGCCTTCGGGCGGGGCGACATTGAATTGCCAGATCACGTAGGCGGCCACGGCGGCCGACAGGCCCACCGAGCCGACGCCGACCAGTGCCGACAGGTTCTCGGACCAACGGCCGCGCGAGAACGACAGCAGCAGGAAGCCGATCAGGGGGAATACGAACGTCAGGAAGATAAGGTTCATCCGCGCATCTCACTGGCAGCATCGATGTCGAGAGTGTGGAAGCGGCGATACAGCTGCAGCAGGATCGCCAGGCCAATGCTGGCCTCGGCGGCTGCCAGGCTGATCACCAGAATGAACATCACCTGGCCGTCGGGTTGGACCCAACGGGCGCCGGCGACGATGAACGCCAGGGCAGCGGCGTTCATCATGACTTCCAGGCTCATGAGCACGAAGAGAATGTTGCGGCGGACCATCAGCCCGACCAGACCTAAGCAGAACAGGATGCCGGCGACCGCCAGACCATGTTCGAGAGGGATAGCACCCATGATTTACTCCTTCGCCTCGTTGCGGCCCAGGTGGAAGGCGGTGACGGCCGCCGCGAGCAGCACCATCGACGCCAGTTCGACCACCAGCAGGTAAGGCCCGAACAGGCTGATGCCGACTTCCTTGGCGCTGACGGTGGTACCGCTGATGGCCGCGCCACTCGGGGTGACGAACAGCACGTACAGCAGCTCCAGCAGCAGCAGGGCGGCAAGAATCACCGGCCCCGCCCAGATGCCTGGCTTCAGCCAGCCACGCTCCTGGGCGACCGAGGCCGGCCCGAGGTTGAGCATCATTACCACGAAGACGAACAGCACCATGATGGCGCCGGCGTAGGCGATCACTTCCAGGGCGCCGGCGAACGGCGCACCGAGGGAGAAGAAGATCATCGCCACGGAAATCAGCGAAATGATCAGGTAGAGCAGGGCGTGCACGGGGTTGGTGCCGGTCACCACGCGCAGCGTGGAGACGACGGCGACACCGGATGCGAAGTAGAAAGCGAATTCCATCTTTCTGTCCTTATGGGAGCAAGCTCTTCACGTTGATCGGCTCGGCTTCGTTCTGCGCGGAGCCTTTCGGCTTGCCAGCGATCGCCATACCCGCAACACGGTAGAAGTTGTAGTCAGGGTTCTTGCCGGGGCCGGAGATCAGCAGATCTTCTTTCTCGTACACCAGGTCCTGACGCTTGAACTCGGCCATTTCGAAATCCGGAGTGAGCTGGATCGCGGTGGTCGGGCACGCCTCTTCGCACAGGCCGCAGAAGATGCAGCGCGAGAAGTTGATGCGGAAGAACTCGGGGTACCAACGGCCGTCTTCTGTCTCCGCTTTCTGCAGCGAGATGCAACCCACCGGGCAGGCCACCGCGCAGAGGTTGCACGCCACGCAGCGCTCCTCGCCGTCGGGGTCGCGGGTGAGGACGATGCGGCCGCGATAGCGCGGCGGCAGGTACACGGGTTCTTCGGGGTACTGCAGGGTGTCGCGCTTGCGGAACCCGTGGGAGAACACCATGGCCAGGCTGCGCAGCTGGGTGCCGGTGCCCTTAACGATGTCGCCGATATACTTGAACATGGGTCAAATCCTCACTGGGCCGCGACGGCTGGCGTGTTGTAGAGCACAACCGCAGCGGTCACCAGCAAATTGATCAGGGTCAGCGGCAGGCAGAACTTCCAGCTGAAGTCCATCACCTGGTCATAGCGTGGGCGCGGGATCGAGGCGCGCAGCAGGATGAACAGCATGATGAAGAACGCGGTTTTCAGGGCGAACCACAGGAACGGCACTTGCGGCAAGATGCCGAACGGGCCGTGCCAGCCACCGAAGAACAGCGTGACCAGCAGCGCCGAGATCAGGATGATGCCGATGTATTCACCGACGAAGAACATGCCCCATTTCATGCCGGCATACTCGATGTGGTAGCCGTCGGCCAGTTCCTGTTCCGCTTCCGGCTGGTCGAACGGGTGACGGTGGGTCACGGCGACGCCAGCGATGAAGAAGGTGCAGAAACCAAAGAACTGCGGAATGATGAACCACAGGTTGTTGGCCTGGTACTCAACGATGTCGCGCATGTTGAACGAACCCACCTGCACCACCACGCCCATCAGCGCCAGGCCCAGGAACACTTCGTACGACACGGTCTGCGCCGAAGCCCGCAGGCTACCCAGCAGGGCGTACTTGTTGTTCGACGACCAGCCGGCGAACAGCACCGCGTAGACCGACAGGCCGGCCATGGCGAAGAAGAACAGCAGGCCGATGTTCAGGTCGGCGACGCCCCACAGCGGGGTGATCGGGATGACCACGAAGGCGATCAGCAGGGCACTCATGGCCACGACTGGCGCCAGGGTGAAGATCATGCGATCGACAAAGGGCGGGTTCCAGTCTTCCTTGAAGAACATCTTCAGCATGTCGGCGGCGATCTGGAACATGCCGAACGGGCCGACACGGTTCGGACCGTAGCGGTCCTGCCACCAGCCCAGCAGGCGACGTTCGACGAAGCTGAGCAGCGCGCCGCAGACCACCACGGCCAGCAGGACCACGATGGCCCGCACGACGGTGAGGATCACATCGATCACTTCGGGGGTGAACCAGCTCATTGTGCTGCCTCCTGCAGACCTTCGACGGATGCACCGAAGATGGCCGGCGGAATGCCGGCCAGGCCTTTGGGCAGCGCAACCAGGCCAGCGCCCAGTTCTTCATTGATACGCAGCGGCAGGCGCAGCGAAACGCCGGCGACGGTCAGGCTCAGCAGCGCGCCGTCGTTGACGCCCAGGCGATCGGCCTCGGACTTGGCCAGGCCGACATAGGCGGCGGGAATACGCTCTTGTACCGGGGCGGCGCGCGAGGAGCTCTCTTCGCTGCCGAACAGGTGGAAGAACGGTACCGCGGTCCAGGTGCCGCGGGCCGGGTTGAAGGCACCCGGGATGGCGGTGAACCAGTTGAGCTTGTCGCCCTGCGACTCGATCAGACGCACGCCCGGGTCACCGGCACGCAGGTGGCCACCGACTTCATCCTGGAACTTGTTCCAGGCTTGTGGCGAGTTCCAGCCCGGCGACCAGGCGAACGGCACTTGCTGGCGAGGTTCTGCGGAGCCCGAGTAACCTTCCATGGAGAAGGCGAACGCGGTGTCCTTGTCCTGTGGCGTGCGCGGCTCGTGCACGCTGATGTTGGCGCGCATGGCGGTTCGACCGGAGTAGCGCAGCGGCTCGCGGGCCAGCTTCATGCCCTTGATGCGGAACGCGGCGGAAGGTGCTGCGTTGACGATGCCGGCCAGTTGCGGGGCGGCTTCGGCGCAGGCGCTGGTGACGTGGTCCAGTTGGGTCCAGTCCACCGGCTTGTTGAGCAGGGTGGCACGCAGGGCGTGCATCCAGCGCCAGCCTTCGTGGATCTGGATGCTGCTGTCCAGGTACTGCGGGTCGAACACCTGGAAGAAGCGCTGGGCACGGCCTTCCTGGCTGACCAGGGTGCCGTCGCCTTCGGCGAAGGAGGCGGCTGGCAGCACCAGGTGGGCGCGGTCGACTGTTGGGGTTTTCGAGTGGTCGGCGACGATCACCACCTTGGCCGCGGCCATGGCTGCGTCGACCTTGGCGGCCGGTACGCGGGCGTACAGGTCGTTTTCCAGCACGACGATGGCGTCGGCCTTGCCGCTGATCACGGCGTCCAGCGCCGCGTCGACGGACTCACCGCCCATCATCGCCATGCCCAGGCTGTTGGCCTCAGGCACGACCAGGCTCAGCGAACCGTTCTTCTCGCGCAGCTTGAGGGCCTTGGCGATGTTGGCGGCGGCTTCGATCAGCGCAGGATCCGCCAGCGAGGTACCGGCGACCACCAGCGGGCGCTGGGCAGCGACCAGGGCGTCGGCGATGCGCTGGGCCAGGGCTTTGGCTTCAGCGTCCAGGCCTTCGACCGCAGGGGCGCTCGGGTCGATGGCGTGGGCCACGGCGAAACCGATGCGGGCGAGGTCGGCGGGAGCGGCGTGTACACACTCTTCGGCCACGTCATCCAGCTTGGTTTCAGCCAGCGAAGCGATGAACAGCGGATACAGCGCATGCTGGCCGATGTTCTTCACCGCAGCGTCGAGCCACGGTTGTACGCGCATGGCGTCGGCCATGGCTTCGGCCTTGCCCTTGGTGGCCTGGCGCACGGCCAGGGCGAGGCGGGCGGCGGTTTGCGTGAGGTCTTCACCGAGCACGAACACGGCGTCGTGGTCTTCGATGTCGCGCAGGGTCGGTGCCGGCAGCGGGCTGTTGTTCAGCACGTTCAGCGCCAGGCGCACGCGGGCCAGCTCGCCGGCCTCCATGCCCGAGTAGAAGTACTCGGCGCCGACCAGCTCACGCAGGCCGTAGTTGCTCTCGAGGCTGGCGCGTGGCGAGCCGATACCGACGATGGTGCGGCCGCGCAGCAGGTCGGCGGCCTTGTCCAGGGCGGCGTCCAGCGACAGTTTGGTGCCATCGGCCAGCAGCGGCTGGCGTGGCCGGTCCTTGCGGTTGACGTAGCCATAGCCGAAGCGGCCGCGGTCGCACAGGAAGTACTGGTTCACCGAACCGTTGAAGCGGTTCTCGATGCGGCGCAGCTCGCCATAGCGCTCACCGGGGCTGATGTTGCAGCCGCTGGAGCAACCATGGCAGATGCTCGGGGCGAACTGCATGTCCCATTTGCGGTTGTAGCGCTCGGAGTGAGTCTTGTCGGTGAACACACCGGTCGGGCAGACCTCGGTGAGGTTGCCGGAGAACTCGCTTTCCAGCACGCCGTCTTCGACGCGACCGAAGTACACGTTGTCGTGGGCGCCGTATACGCCCAGGTCGGTGCCGCCGGCGTAATCCTTGTAGTAGCGCACGCAGCGATAGCAGGCGATACAGCGGTTCATCTCGTGGGCGATGAACGGGCCGAGGTCCTGGTTCTGGTGGGTACGTTTGGTGAAACGGTAGCGGCGCTCGTTGTGGCCGGTCATTACCGTCATGTCCTGCAGGTGGCAGTGACCGCCTTCCTCGCACACTGGGCAGTCGTGCGGGTGGTTGGTCATCAGCCATTCGACGACGCTGGCGCGAAACGCCTTCGACTCTTCATCGTCGATGGAGATCCAGGTGCCGTCGGAGGCAGGGGTCATGCAGGACATGACGATACGACCACGGGTGTCGTTCTCGTCGGTGTACTGCTTGACCGCGCACTGCCGGCAGGCGCCGACGCTACCGAGCGCCGGGTGCCAGCAGAAATAGGGGATGTCGAGGCCGAGCGACAGACAGGCCTGTAACAGGTTGTCCGCACCGTTGACTTCGAGCGCTTTGCCGTCTACGTGGATAGTGGCCATTGTTCAAAGTTCTTCGTTGGCCCGCGTGGGCGGGCGTGGCTAATGGAAATCGGTGAGCCTGCGGCCGGCCACGAGTCGTTCGGGCCGGCCTGCGGGCTGGCGGATGGCACGGACCATCCGCTGTTTCATCTTGTTATGCGCCGACCACGATCGGCTTCGCCAGGTTCGGGCGCAGGGCTTCGCTGCCAGCAGTGGCTGGGGCGACGCCGGCCTCGAACTCCGAGCGGAAATACTTGATGGCACTGCCCAATGGCTCGACGGCACCTGGTGCGTGAGCACAGAAGGTACGGCCTGGGCCGAGGAAGTTGACCAGACCCAGCAGGGTCTCGATGTCTTCGGCGCGGCCCTGGCCTTTCTCCAGGGCGCGCAGCATCTTCACGCTCCATGGCAGGCCGTCGCGGCACGGGGTGCACCAGCCGCAGGATTCGCGGGCGAAGAACTCTTCCATGTTGCGCAGCAGCGAGACCATGTTGATGCTGTCGTCGACCGCCATGGCCAGGCCGGTACCCATGCGGGTGCCAACCTTGGCGATGCCACCGGCGTACATCTGTGCATCGAGGTGCTCGGGCAGCAGGAAGCCGGTACCGGCGCCGCCAGGCTGCCAGCACTTGAGCTTGAAGCCGTCGCGCATGCCGCCGGCGTAGTCCTCGAACAGCTCGCGGGCGGTAACGCCGAACGGCAGTTCCCACAGGCCGGGATTCTTGACCTTGCCGGAGAAGCCCATCAGCTTGGTGCCGTGGTCCTCGCTGCCCTCGCGGGCCAGCGACTTGTACCAGTCGTTGCCGTTGGCGACGATGGCTGGCACGTTGCACAGGGTCTCGACGTTGTTCACGCAGGTTGGCTTGCCCCACACGCCGACGGCGGCAGGGAAGGGCGGCTTGGAGCGCGGGTTGGCACGGCGGCCTTCCAGCGAGTTGATCAACGCGGTCTCTTCACCGCAGATGTAGCGCCCGGCACCGGTGTGCACGAACAGCTCGAAATCGAAACCGGAACCGAGGATATTCTTGCCCAGCAGGCCGGCGGCCTTGGCTTCATCGATGGCACGGTTGAGGTTTTTCGCCGCAGTGGTGTATTCGCCACGCAGGAAGATGTAGCCGCGGTAAGCTTTCAGGGCGCGGGCGCTGATCAGCATGCCCTCGACCAGCAGATGGGGCTGTTGCTCCATCAGCATGCGGTCCTTCCAGGTGTTGGGCTCCATTTCGTCCGCGTTGCACAGCAGGTAGCGGATGTTCATGGATTCGTCTTTGGGCATCAGGCCCCACTTCACGCCAGTGGGGAAGCCCGCGCCGCCGCGGCCCTTGAGGCCGGAGTCCTTGACGCTTTGCACGATATCGTCGGCGGACATTTGCGCCAGCGCCTTGCGCGCGGCGGCGTAGCCGTTCTTCGATTCGTACTCGGTCAGCCACACCGGCTCGCCGTCGTCACGCAGGCGCCAGGTCAGCGGGTGGGTTTCGGCCGAACGCGCGATGCGGTTGGCCGGGCCGAAGGAAGTGATGGTCATACGTAACCCTCCAGCAGCTTGGAGACGCCGGCAGGTTGCACGTCGCCAAAGGTGTCGTCGTCGATCATCAGCGCCGGGGCCTTGTCGCAGTTACCCAGGCAGCACACTGGCAGCAGGGTGAAGCGCCCGTCGGCGGTGGTCTGGCCGAGGCCGATGCCCAGCTCGCTCTGGATCTGGCTGACCACCGACTCATGGCCGCCGATGTAGCAGACCATGCTGTCGCACACGCGGATGATGTGGCGGCCGACTGGCTGACGGAAGATCTGGCTATAGAAGGTGGCTACGCCCTCGACGTCGCTGGCCGGGATGCCCAGCACTTCGCCGATGGCGTAGATGGCGCCATCTGGCACCCAGCCGCGCTCTTTCTGGACGATCTTCAGGGCTTCGATGGACGCCGCGCGCGGGTCCTCGTAGTGGTGCATCTCGTGCTCGATGGCCGAGCGCTCGGTCTCGCTCAGGGCGAAACGGTCTGTCTGGATAAGCGTGCTGTTCATGCTTAGCGGTCCACGTCAGCCATAACGAAGTCGATACTGCCCAGGTACGCGATCAGGTCCGCGACCATGCTGCCCTTGATCACCGAAGGGATCTGCTGCAGGTGCGGGTAGCTCGGGGTACGGATCCGGGTGCGGTAGCTCATGGTGCCGCCATCGCTCGTCAGGTAGTAACTGTTGATGCCCTTGGTCGCCTCGATCATCTGGAACGACTCGTTGGCCGGCATGACCGGGCCCCACGAGACTTGCAGGAAGTGGGTGATCAGGGTTTCGATGTGCTGCAGGGTGCGCTCTTTAGGTGGCGGCGTGGTCAGCGGGTGGTCCGCCTTGTACGGGCCTTCCGGCATGTTGCGCAGGCACTGGTCGATGATGCGGATACTCTGGCGCATCTCCTCGACGCGGACCATGCAGCGATCGTAGGCATCGCCGTTGTGGGCCAGCGGTACTTCGAACTCGAAGTTCTCGTAGCCGGAGTAGGGGCGTGCCTTGCGCAGGTCGAAGTCGCAACCAGTGGCACGCAGGCCGGCGCCGGTGGTGCCCCAGGCCAGGGCTTCCTTGGTGTTGTACGCGGCAACGCCAATGGTACGGCCCTTGAGGATGCTGTTCTGCAGGGCGGCCTTGGTGTATTCGTCGAGGCGTTTGGGCAGCCATTCGACGAAGTCCTTGACCAGCTTGTCCCAGCCGCGCGGCAGGTCGTGGGCGACGCCGCCGATGCGGTACCAGGCCGGGTGCAGGCGGAAACCGGTGATCGCCTCGATCACGGTGTAGGCGCGCTGGCGGTCGGTGAAGGTGAAGAACACCGGGGTCATGGCGCCGACGTCCTGGATGTAGGTACCCAGGAACAGCAGGTGGCTGGTGATGCGGAAGAACTCGGCGAGCATGATGCGGATCACGTCGACCTTCTGCGGCACCTGGATGCCGGCCAGCTTCTCCACCGCAAGCACGTACGGCAGGTTGTTCATCACCCCGCCGAGGTAGTCGATACGGTCGGTGTAGGGGATGAAGCTATGCCACGACTGACGTTCGGCCATCTTCTCGGCGCCACGGTGGTGGTAGCCGATGTCCGGGACGCAGTCGACGATCTCTTCGCCGTCCAGCTGCAGGACGATACGGAAGGCACCGTGGGCCGAAGGGTGGTTGGGGCCGAGGTTGAGGAACATGTAGTCCTCGTTGGCGCCCGAACGCTTCATGCCCCAGGCTTCCGGGTTGAAGCGTGCCGATTCCTCTTCAAGCTGCTGCTTGGCCAGGGTCAGGCTGTAGGGGTCGAACTCAGTGGCGCGGGCCGGGTAGTCCTTGCGCAGCGGGTGACCTTCCCAGGTCGGCGGCATCATGATGCGGCTCAGGTGCGGGTGGCCGGCGAAGTCGATGCCGAACATGTCCCAGACTTCACGCTCGTACCAGTTGGCGTTGGGCCAGATACCGGTGACGGTCGGCAGGTTCAGGTCGCCTTCGCTCAGCGACACCTTGATCATCACGTCGCTGTTACGTTCGATCGACAGCAGGTGGTAGAACACGCTGAAATCGGCAGCCGGCAGGCCGCGGCGTTGGGTGCGCAGGCGCTCGTCCACGCCGTGCAGGTCGTACAGCATGCTGTACGGCTTGGCGACGTTGCGCAGGAAGGTCAGGACTTCTTTGAGCTGGGCACGCTTAACCCACAGTACCGGCATGCCGGTGCGGGTTTCCTGGGCGACGAAAGCGTCGGCGCCGAATCGGTTGTGCAGTTCGACGACCACATCCTGGTCGTCAGCCTTGTAAGGCGGAATATAAATAGCGTTGTCCGCTGTCATGGTCTCGGTCGCTTTGGGTCAACGTTAAGAATGAAGCCAGGCCGCCGGCTCCTTCGGGAGCGGGCGGCAGGTCGCTGGATCAGACTTCGTCGGGGCTGCGCAGGTTGGTTACCGCGATACGCTGTTCGCGACGCAGGTCTTTCTGGGCGGGCATCTCGGCACGGTAGATGCCTTGATCACCAACCACCCAGGAAAGCGGGCGTCGCTCCTGGCCGATCGACTCCTGCAGCAGCATCAGGCCTTGCAGGAACGCCTCGGGGCGCGGCGGGCAGCCTGGCACGTACACGTCCACGGGGAGGAACTTGTCGACCCCCTGAACGACCGAGTAGATGTCGTACATGCCGCCGGAGTTGGCGCACGAACCCATGGAGATGACCCATTTCGGTTCGAGCATCTGCTCGTACAGGCGCTGGATGATCGGCGCCATCTTCACGAAGCAGGTACCGGCAATGACCATGAAGTCGGCCTGACGCGGCGATGCCCGGATGACTTCGGCACCGAAGCGGGCGATGTCGTGGGGTGCCGTGAAGGCCGTGGTCATTTCCACGTAGCAGCAGGACAGGCCGAAGTTGTACGGCCAGAGGGAGTTCTTGCGACCCCAGTTGACCGCGCCACGCAGCACATCCTCGAGTTTCCCCATGTAGATGTTCTTGTGGACCTGGTCCTCTAGCAGCTGATCGGTGACGGTTTCCCGCTCACCGACCGGATACTGCTCGTTGGGTGCGTCCGGATCGATTCTGGTGAGATTGTATTGCATGCCAAAGCCTCATTGTTTCAGCTTCGCTTGCCGCTTGCGGCGACCTTCGGGAGCCCAATCGAGCGCCCCGACGCGCCATAGGTAGACAAGACCTGCCAACAGAATTGCTATGAAAACGAGTGCTTCGACGAATCCGGTCCAGCCGCTTTCGCGGACGGACACAGACCATGCATACAGGAAGAGGGCTTCGATATCGAAGATCACGAACAGCATCGCGACCAGATAGAATTTGGCGGACAGGCGCAGGCGGGCGCTGCCGACGGGCAGCATGCCGGATTCGAAAGGTTCGTTCTTGGCGCGGCCCCAAGCCTTGCTACCGAGCAGGCTGGACAGGCCGAGCATGAAGGCACACAGGCCGACGACACCCAGGAGGAAGATGGCAAAGCCCCAGTTGTGGGCGATGAGTCCTGCCGAATCGGACATGCTAGAAATCCTTATACAGAGACCCAGCTCTGCAGTCTGAAATAAGTAGAGCGGCGACGTGGTGTCGCAGACGCAGTGACCAAATGTCGCAGCTGAATCAATCGCGCTGATTTTATGGGTAAACCCAGTGCAAGTAAAATTTCCGTTGCAAATTTATTCGTAGGTTTAAGAACAAAAACCGTTCGTAAATGGCTGAAACCCTTGCGTTTCGGGCATTGCGTACGATTTTGTTAATTATGTTTCTTGTATCGTGTAACGACCGTCTTAATGTGTAATGATAATTAATATCATTTGGTTTGAGCTGTAATGTTTTAGCGTTTCTGAGCCTTGTAAAGTTCCTCGGGCAATCTGCTCACTTGCAAATGCGAAAAACTCTCGTTCTAGCAGCTTCCGGCGCTGCGCGTACCGTTCTGGATCAATACTTTGTCACTTGCGCCGCGGCTGACCGACGCGGCAATGAGCCACTGGCCGAGCCAGTAGGACAGGATGATCAGGTATTCGGCAGCGGCGAACGGGCTGACGAAGCGGTCGATGCCGATCAGGCTGTCGGAGAACACGAAGGCGCAGGCACCCAGCGCGGCGACACCGCCACAGGCCAAGGCGCGCCAGAGCATGGCGCTTATGGCCAGGGCGTAGAGCGCGACCGGGATCAGCAGTGGGCCGAGGCCGTGGCTGGCAAGCACCCCGAACAGGGTGATGCCGGTGATGGCGCTCAACAGCAGTGCGGGCAGTGCGGAGTGCTTGGTCTTGCCGCAGTAGGCGCGCAGGTAGGCCAGGTGGGCGCAGAGGAAGGCTGCCAGGCCGAACACGAACAGGTCGGCGGGGATCGCCAGCAAAATGTCGCCGAGTACCGAGAAAGCCAGGCCGATGGTGATCCAGCGGCGATAAACCGTGGTCGGGGCGCTGCGCAGCCAGGCTATCAGGGCCAGCACCGGAATGGGTTTGGCCAGCAGGCCGAGCAGGGGATTGCCGCTGGCGAGTGCATATAGATAGAGGGCGGCGGCGGTCAGGGCGAGCATCATCAGGTGGCTTGGACGGGGCATGGGCGGTCCTTGCTGCTAGGCTGCCTGAAGCATAGCCCTGATCCTGGGTTTTGCTGTGGTCGGTGCCCGGCCTGTTTGCGGGCAGGCTAAACCCAACGACCCAGTCAGGCACCCGGCCAAGCAGAATCACGTCTGTTTCAGGCGAGCAGGCGTGTCAGGTAGAGCCCGGCTCTAGAGTCGGTTGGAAGCTTGAGGTTGCAGGCCACCAGCGGTTGGCCATTGGGTTGGCAAGTGATGCTCGAGGCAAGTCCACTTTCCCCTATAAAGGCCCAGCCGTTGGCGCCATAGGTGGTGTCCAGTTTGCCATCGCTGTTGAGGCGCAGGGTCGCAAGAGGAGAAGAACCGGTAGCTGTATCTACATAAAGCACGGCAAGGTAGATCTTTTCCGCTTCGCCCGGGCTCGCGTAGAAGGCCAGATCTGTTGGGGTGGCAATGGTCAGCGGCTTCTTTTTGATGATCACGGGGTTCCCGTTGTTGAAAACGTCGTTCAAGGTGCCGTCGCTGTTGAAGGCCATCAATGCAGTGCCCTCGTCCAACGTATTGATGTCGGTGGCGCACGTCAGAACAAAGTAGTTGTTGGAGGCGGATTGCTTGAGTGACGCCGGAAGCAGCGTGTGGTCAGGGGTGGTCAGTTCCAGATAACCATCGTCGGCAAAGGTAGTGTCGACCTTGCCGTGCTTATCAAGGCGGGTCACGTAGACACGCTTCTCGTAGTCGCCTGTAGGCACGGGGGCGAACGCTGCATAAATGCTGCCCTCACTTTTGCACATCGCTTTCAGTAGTACTGGGCTGTTGTCGTACGTGGGTCGCCAATAGCCTGTTCCATCGAACTCAGTTGCCAGGTCGCCCTCCAGTGTCACTGCCACGATATGGTCGCGGGAGTGGAAGTAGAGGATTCCGTTCCATATGCCGACGGAGCTCGTTGTGTTCGTGGGTCGGCTGATCCTCTTGGAGTTCGATTGGGGGGTGATCCTCTCAGCTTTCGATGTGGAGCTGATTGTTATAGACGCGATAGGCTTTGTTGTCTTCCCCGAAGCTGGTGTCGGGCTTTCCATTGGCCAGCAAGCGAACGATCATGGGGTAATACGAATCCGAGGCGTAGTTGTAGTCGCCAACTACGAAAATTCGCCCGGATTCGTCCGTTACGATCCCGGTCAGGAACACGCGTGAAGCCCCTTCATACTCCACTGTTGTGACCCCTTGCGTACCGAATTCGGTATCAAGCACACCCTCAGGTTTGAGGCGCAGCAGCTTGAGGGCGGACAAGCCCCTTGGCGCCGAGGAAACAAGGGTTTTCTGGTTTGAATCGATTAGGGTGATCGGGCCGAGGTGGTCGTAAGCACTGTGTGAAAAGCGCCCCTGCGAAGCGAATTCAGGGTCTAGCTGTCCTGCTTTGGTGGTGTCCGACATGATGCGACTCCTTGTGGGGAGTTGCTATGTTCACCGATGCGGTGAATTGGAGTAACTGGCAAAAATACTAGGCTTCGGATGCAGGGTGTGTGCGGCCTTGGCCACTTCTCGCGTTTCTTCGGTCGAGCCGTTGAGTGCAGTCACCGACGTTCCCGGTCTGATGGATTACGCTGAGTTGGGTGTGATGCAGGTCCTGCGCAATCCTGGAAAATTCGCTGCAGGTAAAAAGAAAGGCCCGGAGCTTTCGCAAGCCCCGGGCCTCGATCAGCAACCCACTATCAGTGGAACTGCTCTTCCTCGGTCGAACCGGTCAGTGCGGTTACCGACGATGCGCCACCCTGGATCACGGTGGTCATGTCGTCGAAGTAGCCAGTGCCGACTTCCTGCTGGTGCGCCACGAAGGTGTAGCCTTTGCTGGCATCGGCGAATTCCTGCTCCTGCAGCTTCACGTAGGCGGTCATGTCGTTGCGGGCATAGTCGTGCGCCAGGTTGAACATGCCGTGCCACATGTTGTGAATGCCGGCCAGGGTGATGAACTGGTGCTTGTAGCCCATGGCCGAGAGTTCGCGCTGGAACTTGGCAATGGTGGCGTCGTCCAGGTTCTTCTTCCAGTTGAACGATGGCGAGCAGTTGTACGACAGGATCTGGTCTGGGTACTCCTTCTTGATCGCCTCGGCGAAGCGGCGGGCTTCGTCCAGGTCCGGCTTGGCGGTTTCACACCAGATCAGGTCGGCGTACGGGGCATACGCCAGGCCGCGGGCGATGGCCTGGTCGAGGCCGGCACGCACCTTGTAGAAGCCTTCACGGGTGCGCTCGCCGATCACGAACGGCTGGTCGTACGGGTCGCAGTCGCTGGTCAGCAGGTCGGCGGCGTTGGCGTCGGTACGGGCCAGGATGATGGTCGGTACGCCCGACACGTCTGCGGCCAGACGCGCTGCAACCAGCTTCTGCACGGCTTCTTGTGTTGGCACCAGTACCTTGCCACCCATGTGGCCGCATTTTTTCACCGAGGCCAGCTGGTCTTCGAAGTGCACGCCGGCAGCGCCCGCTTCGATCATGTTCTTCATCAGCTCGTAGGCGTTCAGCACGCCGCCGAAACCGGCTTCGGCGTCAGCCACGATCGGTGCGAAGTAGTCGATGTAGCCATCGTCGCCCGGGTTCTTGCCGGCTTTCCACTGGATCTGGTCGGCGCGGCGGAAGGCGTTGTTGATGCGCTTGACCACGGTCGGTACCGAGTCGACCGGGTACAGCGACTGGTCGGGGTACATCGACTCGGCCGAGTTGTTGTCGGCGGCAACCTGCCAGCCAGACAGGTAGATGGCCTGGATGCCGGCTTTTACCTGCTGCACTGCCTGGCCGCCGGTCAGGGCGCCCATGCAGTTGACGAAATCTTTTTCTGGGCGGAAGGACGGGTGAGCACCTTCGGTGACCAGCTTCCACAGTTTTTCTGCGCCTTGGCGAGCAAAGGTGTGCTCTGGCTGCAACGAGCCACGCAGGCGAACGACATCAGCGGCGGTGTAGGTACGGGTCACGCCTTTCCAGCGCGGGTTTTCGGCCCAGTCTTTCTCGAGGGCTGCAATTTGCTGTTCGCGTGTCAGTGCCATGGAAATAAACCTCGTCGCATCGATCTTGAGTGTAATTGTGCTGATGCTCGGATACGCGGATCAGAGGGCCTGGCGGCTGTCCTGTCCGGGGGAGTGCGGCGGCGAACGGAGGAGGTGCGAAGGGGAAGGGTATGCAGGCCAGGCGAAGGTGTGCCCTGCAGGTCGGCTCGTGGCTGCCTTGCTGCGGTGCGACGCGATTGCTGGTCACTGCGGTGATGCGCTTCCGTCCCTCGGGACAACTTCTTCGTTGCAGTCGCAATCCCGTCGAACCGCCTTATGGGCCGTATGGACACGAAGCGCCTCCGCGGGTGTTGAGGAGGGCGCTCCGAAGACCCTTGCCAGGGCCTCTGATTAGCGGGAGCGAGGCCATCATGCCTTTGCCAAAAAGAGCCTGTCAAATGTTTTGTAGTGCTTTTTTATGCTTACTACATCTTTGGTCTAATGCGACTCTGCGGTCAGTTTCAAGGCCTTTGGTCGAGGCCTTGAATTGCCTGGATTCAGTCGAGAAGGTCGACTTTGACGCGCAGCGTCATGTTTTCACCGCGCTGGGTGCTGTAGGTGCGGCTTGATGCACTGATATCGGCCTGGCTCTGTTGGTTGTATCCGGCCAGGGTGATCCATTCACCAAGCTTGCCGGTGACGGTCGTGTCGGTGCTTTGTACCTTCACTACATCGGGTCGCTCCTGGCTCATGCGGTCGTTGTTGGTGCTGATCTGCAGGCGCACCGTGTCGCCGCTCAGGCGTGGCGTGACATAGAAACCCTGGGTGACGTTGCGGTACTCGGTGTTGCTCTGCAGGCGCCCATAACCGTCGGTGGCGGTGCTGGTGATCGGGACGCTCTGGCCGACCTGGATCAGCGCCGGTTGCCCTTCGCTGGCCTGCACCTGCTGCAGGCCGCCTTCGCGGTTGGCGGTGCCGTACTGGATTACCCGTGCGTTGCCGTGGTTGTCCTGGAAGTTGCGGTCGTTGTTGTCGACGCTGATCAGCAGGCGCTTGGGTGCGGTATCGAGCTGCTGCAGCAGGCTGCGCAGGTCGTCGATGCGCTCAGGAGGTGCGTTGACGATCAACTTGTCCTCGAAGGTGCTGACGGTGCCGTCCTTGCCCAGGAAAGACTGGGCGGCGGGCAGCAGCTCGGCGCTGCCGCGGTGCTGCAGGGGGATGACCTCGGTGGCGGCCTGGGCGGTGAGGCTGGCGGCCAGCAGCAGGGAGGCGATGAGGGGGCGTAGCGGCATGTCCATGATCTCCGCGGGTGGAGTGAACATGATGGCAAATTTGTCGGCTTCTTGCCGGGCCTGGATCACAGGCAAATGAAAGGGTCAGGTGGTGACTGGCTGCTGCGAGGCAAATTCCGTAACATCGGCCCTCGAATTTCAGTCTCGCCCGCCAAGGTAGCGCATGCCCGCTCTCATGGAAAAAGCTGTAACCCATTGATTTGGCACGCCCCTGTAGGAGCGGCGTTAGCCGCGATCACCCGCGGAGCGGGTGCCGGGCACCGCGTGGCTCGCATCGCGGCTAAAACCGCTCCTACAGAGAACACCTGCACCTCGGAGGGCGGGCAATCTCCCACAGAGAAAGTGTGTTGCCTTCGCTTTCTGCACAGGACCCCCATGAAACCTGCTCGTCTACGCGCCGACCTGCTCGCCGGCCTCACCACTTCGTTCGCCCTGGTGCCCGAGTGCATCGCCTTCGCCCTGGTGGCCCACCTCAACCCGCTGATGGGCCTGTACGGTGCCTTCATCATCTGTACCCTGACCGCGCTGTTCGGCGGCCGCCCGGGCATGATCTCCGGCGCTGCTGGCTCCATGGCGGTGGTGATCGTCGCCCTGGTGGTGCAGCATGGGGCCCAGTACCTGCTGGCCACGGTGCTGCTCGGCGGGGGGGTGATGATCCTGTTCGGCGTGCTGCGCCTGGGCAAGCTGGTGCGGCTGGTGCCCTACCCGGTGATGCTCGGCTTCGTCAACGGCCTGGCCATCGTCATTGCCTTGGCCCAGTTGGAGCACTTCAAGGAGGGCGAGCACTGGCTCAGCGGCACACCGCTTTACCTGATGATCGGCCTGGTGGCGTTGACCATGCTGGTGGTCTACGTGCTACCAAAGCTGACCCGCGTCGTACCGCCCGCGCTGGTGGCGATCCTCGGTGTCGGCCTGTTGGTCTACCTGTTCGGCCTGCCGACCCGCACCCTCGGTGATATGGCGCACATCGCCGGGGGCCTGCCGCAACTGGCGCTGCCGGAGGTGCCCTGGAGCCTCGAGACCCTGAAGATCATCGCGCCCTATGCATTGCTGATGGCCATGGTTGGCTTGCTGGAAACCCTGCTGACCCTCAACCTCACCGACGAAATTACCGAGAGCCGCGGCTACCCGGACCGCGAATGCGTGGCGCTGGGCGCTGCCAACATGGTCTCGGGCCTGTGCGGTGGCATGGGGGGCTGCGCGATGATCGGCCAGACCGTGATCAACCTCAGCTCCAATGGCCGTGGCCGGCTGTCGGGCGTGGTAGCCGGGGTGATGATCCTGCTGTTCGTACTGTTCCTGTCGCCGCTGATCGAGCGCATCCCGCTGGCGGCGCTGGTGGGAGTGATGTTCGTGGTCGCCCAGCAGACCTTCGCCTGGGCCTCCTTGCGGGTGCTGAACAAGGTGCCGGTGAGCGATGTGCTGGCGATCATCGCGGTGACGGTGGTCACGGTGCTCACCGACCTGGCCATGGCGGTCATGTTCGGTATCGTCATCGCCGCGATCAATTTCGCCTGGCAGCATGCGCGGGAGCTGTATGCCGACAGCCATGACGATGGCGAAGGCGGCAAGCGTTACCAGGTGCATGGCACACTGTTCTTTGCCTCGACCACGCCGTTCCTGAATCAGTTCGACCCGGCCAACGATCCGGCCAAGGTCACCCTGGATTGCCAGCACCTGAGCTTTGTCGATTACTCGGCGATTGCGGCGTTGCAAACCTTGCGTGAGCGCTATGCCAAGGCGGGCAAGCATCTGCGCGTAGTGCACCTGTCGGAGCGCTGCAAGAAGCTGCTCAAGCGGGCTGGCGAGCAGCACTGACCATGGTTGTTGGCTGTGCCGGCCTCATCGCGGCTAAAGCCGCGATGAGGCCGGCACAGGCGAAAGCGCTATTCCCCGCGGTTCTTCTTGACGATGGCATCGGCAATGCTCGCCGGTGCCTCGGCATAGCGGGTGAACTCCATCGTGTAGCTGGCCCGGCCCTGGGTCATCGAGCGCATCGAGGTGGCGTAGCCGAACATCTCGCCCAGCGGCACCTCGGCGCGGATCACCTTGCCGGCCGGCGTCTCGTCGCCATCCTGGATCATCCCCCGGCGTCGGCTCAGGTCGCCCATGATGTCGCCCTGGTACTCCTCGGGCGTCACCACCTCGACTTTCATCACCGGTTCCAGCAGCACCGCGCCGCCTTTCTGCGACAGTTGCTTGGTGGCCATTGAGGCGGCGATCTTGTAGGCCATCTCGTTGGAGTCGACGTCGTGGTACGAACCGTCGTACACCGCCGCCTTGAGGTTGATCAGCGGATAACCGGCGAGCACGCCATTCTTCATCTGCTCCTCGATGCCTTTCTGGATGGCCGGGATGTATTCGCGAGGGACTACGCCACCGACAATCTCGTTGATGAACTCCAGCCCTTCCTTGCCTTCATCGCCCGGGGCGAAACGGATCCAGCAATGGCCGTACTGGCCACGACCGCCCGACTGGCGGACGAAGCGCCCCTCGATCTCGCAGGTGTTGCGGATCTTCTCGCGGTAGGCCACTTGCGGCTTGCCGATATTGGCCTCGACGTTGAACTCGCGGCGCATGCGGTCGACGATGATGTCCAGGTGCAGCTCGCCCATGCCTGAAATGATGGTCTGGCCGGTCTCTTCGTCGGTCTTGACCCGGAACGACGGGTCCTCCTGGGCCAGCTTGCCCAGGGCGATGCCCATCTTCTCCTGGTCGCCCTTGGTCTTGGGCTCCACTGCCACCGAGATCACCGGGTCGGGGAAGTCCATGCGTTCGAGGATGATCGGCTTGTCGATGTCGCACAGGGTGTCGCCGGTGGTGACGTCCTTCATGCCGATCAGCGCGGCGATGTCGCCGGCGCACACGTCCTTGATCTCGGCGCGTTGGTTGGCATGCATCTGCACCATGCGGCCGATGCGTTCCTTCTTGCCCTTCACCGAATTGAGCACGGCGTTGCCGGAGCTGAGCACGCCGGAATACACCCGGGCGAAGGTCAGGGTGCCGACGAAGGGGTCGGTGGCGATCTTGAAGGCCAGGGCCGAGAAAGGCTCCTTGTCGTCGGCATGGCGCTCCAGGTGCTTGTCTTCGTGGTCCGGGTCGGTGCCCTTGATCGCCGGGATCTCGGAGGGGGCGGGGAGGTAGTCGATCACCGCGTCGAGCATCAGCGGTACGCCTTTGTTCTTGAATGACGAGCCGAGGATGGTCGGCACGATCTCGTTGGCGATGGTGCGCTGGCGCAGGGCTGCCTTGATTTCGTCGATGGTCAGCTCCTGGCCTTCGAGGAATTTCGTGGTCAGCTCGTCGTTGGCTTCGGCCGCTGCCTCGATCATGTGCGCGCGCCATTCATCGGCCAGTGCCTTGAGCTCGGCCGGAATCTCTTCTTCGCGATAGCTGGTGCCCTGGTCGGCGTCGTTCCAGTAGATGGCTTTCATCTTCACCAGGTCGATCTGGCCGATGAAGTTCTCCTCGGCGCCGATGGCCAGCTGGATCGGCACCGGGTGGTGCCCCAGGCGCTGGTCGATCTGCTTGACCACGCGCAGGAAGTCGGCGCCCTGGCGGTCCATCTTGTTGACGTAGGCCAGGCGCGGCACATGGTACTTGTTGGCCTGGCGCCACACCGTTTCGGATTGCGGCTCGACGCCATCGGCGCCGCTGAACACCACCACCGCGCCATCGAGCACGCGCAGCGAGCGCTCCACCTCGATGGTGAAGTCGACGTGGCCGGGGGTGTCGATGATGTTGAAGCGGTACTTGTCGGCGAACTGTTTGGTCGAGCCCTGCCAGAACGCGGTGGTGGCCGCCGAGGTGATGGTGATGCCGCGCTCCTGCTCTTGGGCCATCCAGTCCATGGTCGCGGCGCCGTCGTGCACCTCGCCCATCTTGTGGTTGACCCCGGTGTAGAACAGGATCCGCTCGGTGGTGGTGGTCTTGCCGGCATCCACGTGGGCAACGATACCGATGTTGCGGTAGAGCTCGATGGGGGTCGTGCGGGCCATGGTCGGATCACCTGTGGGTGAGGGTTCTCCCAAGGTAGCAGAGCGGGAGAATCCTGCCGGGGCGACCGTCAGTCGGCGAGCACCTGCAATTGCCATTGGCCATCGACTTCGCGCGCCAGGCCGCTGGCGGGCAGCAGGGCGAGCAGGCGTTCGTGCAGGGCGGCTTCGGTGAAGGCCTTCAGGGTGGACATGTCCAGCGCGCCGACGGTGATCAGCTCGGCCTTGGTGTAGGAGAGCCAGGCCTTCTTCAGGGCCATCAACACGTCGCTGCCGGCGGTGCTGGCGAAGCGGCGGTGCAGGGTGCGGCCTTCCAGTTCGAAGCTGTGGCGGTGTGTGTAGGCACTTTCCTCGCCGTTACCCTCGACACAGCGGTGGCAGCGGCAGGGGCCGTCGCCGAAGGCGTTGCGCAGGTAACTGTTGAAGTCCACGACGGGCTTGAGGGTCAGGCGTTTGTCGACCTCGAACAGGTCGGCGATCAGGGGTTGTTCGGCGCTCACTCGGTATCCTCGCGTGGTGTGGCGTGCATCGGCGGGCACCCTAACAGATCGGGGCGGGGGAGGCCATGTGCATCGACGGCGCCTGCCGTTCGCCGGCAAACCGGCGAACAGGTCGGTGCAGACAATCAGGTGTGGCTACCGTACCCTAGGCGCCGTTCTACCATCCACTCCACCTGAGGTAACCCGCTTGAGCACCAAGTACCCGTACATCGCCACCGTGACCGTCAGCGCCGAAGACCGTGGGGGCGATACCGAGGCTTCGGAGAACACCAACATGCGTGTCGGCCTCGAGGCGGTGACCGAAGTCCTGAAGAAGGTGCATTTTGTCGGTACGCTCGCAGCGCCGGAAAAAGGCGCCACGCACATCTGTGTCACGCTGGAGAACGGCCTGACCTACTACGGCTTGATCGTCAACGGCCACGCTGAACTCGAAGGCGGTTGGATTGCCTTCGAGTGCGACATGCCCACCCCCAAAGAGCTGGGCCTGTAACTGTCAGTTCAGCTCCATGAGGCACTGCTCGAGGATATCCAGCCCTTCCTCGAGCACCTCGGGCTCGATGGTCAGCGGGGCCAGCAGGCGAATGATGTGCCGCGCCTTGCCACTGGGCATCAGCAGCAAGCCTCTGTTCCGAGCCGTCTCTAGCATCTTGGCCAGCAGCGTCGGTGCCGGGCTGCCGTCCGGGTTTACGAACTCGAGCCCGCGCATGGCGCCGGTGCCTGTCAGGCGGCCGAGTCCGGCACACCCCCCTGATGCCTTCCAGCGTGCATGACGCGCCACGATGGCCTGTTCCTGTCGCTCGCCCCAGGTGGCGATGTTCATGTCGGTCATCTGCGCCAGGCTCGCCAGCGCCGCCGCGCAGGCGATCGGATTGCCGGAATAGGTCCCGCCCAGTCCGCCCTTGGGTAGCGCGCCCATGATCGCCTGCCGCCCGACCACCGCACCTAGCGGCATGCCACCGGCAATGCTCTTGGCCAGCAGCAGCAAGTCTGGCTCGATGCCTAGCCTGGGAAAGGCAAAGCGCTGGCCGGTGCGGCCAAAACCGGACTGAATTTCGTCGATGATGATCAGGATTTCGTGTTCGTCGCAGAAGCGGCGCAGTGTCTGGGCGAAGGTGGGGTCGAGGGCGAGGAAGCCGCCTTCGCCCTGTACCGGCTCGAAGATGAACGCCGCCACGTCTTCCACCGCCAACTCCACGCTGAACAGGCGCTCCATGGCTTCCAGGGCCTGTTCGCAGCTCACCCCGGTGTCCGGGCTGGGATAAGGCAGGTGAAAGACCGGGCCGGGCAATTCGCCCACACGCTGCTTGTACGGCGCGACCTTGCCGTTGAGGTTGAGGGTGGCCAGGGTGCGTCCGTGGAAGCCGCCATCGAAGGCGATGATGGCACGCTTGCCGGTGGCGGCGCGGGCGGCCTTGAGGGCATTTTCCGCCGCCTCCGCGCCGCTGTTGGTGAGCATGCCCGCCAGTGGGTAGCTGACCGGGACGAACTGGCGCAGGCGCTCCATCAGCTCCAGGTACGGGCCGTGGGGGGCGGCGTTGAAGGCGTAATGGGTCAGGCGCGCTGCTTGCTGCTGGATCGCCTCGACCACGGCGGGGTTGCAATGGCCCAGGTTGAGCACACCGATACCGCCGACGAAGTCGATGTAGCGCTTGCCATCGGTGTCCCAGACTTCAGCGTTGCGGCCATGGGAAAGTGTGATCGGGTGAACGATGGCGATGGATTGGCTGATACCTTCCGGATTCATGTACGCGCGGCCTGTTGTTCGAATAAGCCGCTATCGAAGCGCGCAACAAGTAGGTTTCGCAAACGAATTATTGGATTGCGATCATTCCTTGAATTCATGATGTTGGCGTGCGAACAGCCCGAATCACCCGGTCTCGCTCAGGTGCCTTGTGCCACCCGCTCGCGAATCCACTGCACGAACGCCCGCACCTTGGGCGCCTCGGCTGCATGCTCGGCATGGGCCATGAAATGCCGGCCGTTGCTCGCCAGCGGATGATCCCAGGCCACCACCAGCTTGCCCTCGGCCAGCTCTTCGGCCACGAGATAGCGTGGAATCAGGGCGATGCCGCAACCGGCGATGGCGGCGCGGATGCACAGGTAGAACGTGTCGAAGCGCGGCCCGTGGTAACTGTTCTGGCTGTGCAGGCCTAGGCCCAGGAACCACTCGTGCCAAGCCTCCGGGCGCGAGGCGCATTGCAGCAGGCGGTGCTCGGTCAGGGCCTCTGCGCTGGCAAAGCGACGTTGCGCCAAGCATGGCGCGCAGACCGGCACCACCTCCTCACTGAACAGTTCGATACAGGTTGCCCCCGGCCAGGTGCCCTGGCCGAAGAAAAAGGCGATGTCGGCCTTGGCCTGCACCAGGTCGAAGGGCTCGAGTTCGTTGCGGATATCCAGGTGGATGCGCGGGTGGCGATCGCCGAAGCCCTTCAGCCTGGGCACCAGCCAACGCGCACCGAAGGTGGGCTGGGTGGCGATGCGCAGCACTTCGGTCTCGTCGCCGTAGCTGAGGATGTAGCGGCTGGAGATGTCGATCTGGGTGAGGATCTTGTTCACTTCGGCCAGGTACAGCGCGCCCGCCGGGGTCAGGTGCAGGCGCCTGCGGATGCGCTGGAACAGCGGGTGGGCCAGCATCTCTTCAAGCTGCGCCACCTGCTTGCTGACCGCGCTCTGGGTCAGGTGCAGCTCCTGCGCGGCACGGGTGAAGCTCAGGTGGCGGGCAGCCGCCTCGAAGCATTGCAGGGCGGTGGTGGAGGGCATCAGGCGTCTGGACATGGCGAGGTGTTACCCAGCGAAAATGGAAGGAGTTCAATCCTTGAGGGAATGATGTGCTTCGAAAAGGTCGTTTGTTGAGCCGGAGCCATAGATTAATACTGACCGGGATCAACAATGACAACCCATTGTTCGTAGTGGAGGGAAAGTTAGCGACCGGCGTTTCACAACAACAAGAACGAGCAACTCCGACCTACAGAATTTCGCTCCAACATTCAGTCGTCCTTGCGACCGACCCATTCGAGGGTTCCCCATGGCATCGCCAGACAACAACAAACAGCGCTCCCTGCAACACGGCCTGACCTCGCGCCAGGTGTCCATGATCTCCATCGCCGGCATCATTGGCGCCGGGTTGTTCATCGGTTCCTCCAACGCCATCGCCACCGCCGGCCCGGCCATTCTCATTTCCTACGCCATGACCGGCCTGCTGGTGCTGCTGGTAATGCGCATGCTCGGTGAGATGGCCATTGCCAACCCCAACAGCGGTTCGTTCTCCACCTATGCCAGCGAGGCGATCGGGCCGTGGGCGGGCTTCACCATTGGCTGGCTGTACTGGTGGTTCTGGGTGCTGATCATCCCGGTCGAGGCCATCGCCGGCGCGGATATCCTGCATGCGTACTTCCCAGGTGTGCCGTCCTGGTTGTTCGCCTTCCTGATCATGGTCGTGCTGTCGGGCAGCAATTTGGTCAGTGTGAAGAACTTCGGCGCATTCGAGTACTGGTTCGCCCTGGTGAAGGTGGTCGCCATCGTTGCCTTCATCGTGGTCTGCAGCCTGGCGGTGTTGGGTTTCTGGCCGTTGGCCGAAGTGTCCGGGGTCAGTCGCCTGTGGGACAACGGCGGGTTCATGCCCAATGGTTTCGGCACGGTACTGGGCGGAGTGCTGATCACGATCTTCTCGTTCTTCGGCGCCGAGATCGTCACCATCGCCGCCGACGAGACCGCCAACCCGAAAGACAAGATCCGCCGCGCCACCAACCTTGTGGTGTACCGCATCGCCATCTTCTATCTGGCGTCGATTTTCCTGGTGGTGTCGCTGGTGGCCTGGAACGACCCGGGGCTCAAGGCGGTCGGTTCGTTCCAGCGGGTACTGGAGGTGCTGAACGTGCCGGGTGCCAAGCTGCTGGTCGACCTGGTGGTGCTGGTGGCGGTCACCAGTTGCATGAACTCCGGCTTGTATACGGCCTCGCGCATGCTCTATTCGCTGGGGGCTCGCGGTCAGGCATTGGGCATGACCAAGCGTATTTCCGGTGCCGGTGTGCCGACGGTGGCGGTCGTGCTTTCGACGTTGGCGGGGTTTGCCGGTTGCCTGGTCAACTATGTGTTCCCCGGCAAGGTATTTGGTTTCCTGCTGTCCACTACAGGTGCCATCGCCTTGCTGGTGTACCTGGTGATCGCCGTATCGCAATTGCGCATGCGCGCACGTGCCGAGCGGGAAGGGCGCACACTGGAGTTGCAGATGTGGTTGTTCCCATGGCTGACCTGGCTGGTGATCGGCACTATCGGCGTGGTGCTGGGCTACATGCTGTTCAGTGATGCCTACCGCTACGAAACGCTGATGACCGCCGGGGTGACGCTGTTCATCCTGCTGGTATCGCTGACCCAGCGGCGCAATCGGGTCCCGGCGTTGCTCAACACCTGACAGCCGATGCGATCCCTGTAGGAGCCGGCCTTGCCGGCGAACACCGGCTTAGCCGGTGCCAGCCCCCGCGTTGCCTGGTTCGCCAGCAAGGCTGGCGCCTACTCGGAAACAGTATTGACGCAGGCGTGGGGCGGGGCGCTACCATCGGCCAGTGTTGCCTGCCCAACTCCAACAAGCAAAGGATGCCCATGACCGATTCCCTGCAACACCTCGCCGCCCCCGAAGGTATCTGCTACGGCTGCGGCTGCGCTCACCCCAGCGGCCTGCATGTGCAGAGCCACTGGGATGCCGATGGCATCCACCTGTTGTGCCGCCACACCCCCGACGAGAGCTTCACCGGCTGGCCGGGCCTGGTCTATGGTGGCCTGCTGGCGATGCTGGTGGACTGCCATTCCAACTGGACTGCCATGGCTTACCATTACCGCGCCGAAGGTCGCGAGGCGGGCAGCCTGCCGCGGATCGACTGTGTCACCGGCCAACTCGGGCTGACCTACCTCAAGCCCACGCCCATGGGCGTCGAGCTGCTGCTCAAGGCGCGGGTCGAAGGTGAGGTCGGGCGCAAGAGCCGGGTGATCTGCGAGGTCTGGGCCGGTGATGTGCTGACCGTGCGTGCCGACTCGATATTCGTGAGAGTCGATACCGAGCAGCTCAAGCACCAGGCGCATCAACAGGGCCAGCGCTGATCACCAGGCCATTAAGCGGTCGCAAGGACCGCTCTCTTGTTGAAAACCCCTACATCAACTGATGAAAACTCCCATTCGGCTGCCTGTTCGCTGGGAATAGTCTGACCGCGCTTTTGCAATGGTCCGTCGTGATGCATTCGATTTTCATGATCACGAAACCGTCTGGGCCACGAGTGCGGTCGGTTTTTCGACGAGCAACCCGGACATTTCCCGCGTTTTCCGTGTCGAGCGAGGCTTGCCAGCCGCCGGAGCGCGAGTGCAGCCAAGGAGCTTTTCCATGATTGTCCCTTTCAACCGTAAGACCCTGCCGCTAGCCGGCCTGCTCATCACCCTGGGCGGCTGTGCCAGCGCAGTGAAACCCACCGAACAGATTGAAATTGCCCATAACGCGGTCAACCGTGCGGTTGCCGCTGATGCCACCCAATATGCACCGGTGAGGATGTTTTCGGCACAGCGCAACCTTAACGCCATGGAGCGAGCGTTGGGTGAGCACGATTACGCTGAAGCAAAACTTCTCGCTGTGCGCGCCGAGGTAGATGCGATCGCGGCCGAGGCCGAGGCTGGCGCCTCCAAGGCTGAAGAGAGCGCTGATGAGGCGAGGAAGGCGGTGGACGATATCCGTAAGGAAGGGCTACAGGCGTCTGGTTTTTCCGCTGACAAACCTACCCACCCATAAAGGAAGCGAACATGTCGAACAAACTTTTCCTGCCAGCCTTGTCCGCCCTTGCACTGGTGCTCGCGGGTTGTGCCGCCACGCCGGAAAACCCGCAATTGGTCCAAGCCCGCGAGGCTTTCACTGCCCTGCAAGGCAAGCCTGAGTCGCATCGCCTGGCTGCCCTGGAAACCCAGCAGGCACAAGCCGCGCTGCGCCGTGCCGAAGAAGCTTCGCAGGTCAACCGCAAGGCGCTCGAAGTAGAGGAGCTCGCCTATGTGGCCAACAGCCGAGTCGATGCCGCCAATGCGAAGGTCCGTCAACGCCAGGCCGAGGCGAAACTGAAGAGGGTCGAGGCCGAACGTGTCAGAGCGCAGCTGGACGTGCGCGATGCTCAGCTCAACGCGTTGAAGGCACGTTTGGTCAGCAAGGCTGACAAAGTCGAGCAGACCGACCGCGGTACCGTGGTGTCGTTCGGCGATGTATTGTTTGCGACAAACAAGGCAACGTTACGTAACGATAGCCTCGACGATCTCAAGAGCCTTGCCGAGTTTCTGCGTGCAAACCCTGAGCGAAAAGTCCGGGTGGAAGGCTTCACAGATGCCAGAGGGTCGGAAAGTTACAATTTGACCCTATCCCGGGAGCGGGCCTATGCGGTGGCTGAGAAACTGAGAGACTTCGGTGTTTCAAACAACCGCATTACCAGCGAGGGCTATGGTAAGTCGTTCTTGTTGACGCACAGTACGGATGAGCGTTCGCATCAGCGTAATCGGCGGGTGGAAATTATCGTCTCCAATGACGCTAATGCTGTGAGAGCCCGTTGACAGATTGATCAGGCGACCCGGCCCTGGCCGGGTCGCCTTTTCATTTGCACCGCCCATGCAGGGCTGGCATTGTCGGAGGCGATCCGGACGCCCGACAGGATGTTGCCATGCCCTACCAGATCCGCCCGGCCCGCGACGCTGACAGCAGCGCCCTGAGCCATGTCGGCCAGGCCACCTTCGCTTTGGCCAGCCCACCCGACAGCGCCCCTGCCGCGCTGCGGCACTATATCGCCCATCACCTTCAGCCCGAGCATTTCCTGATGCACCTGCAGCATCCTCACAAGCGCCTGCTGGTCGTGGAGCAGGCAGGGCAGGTGGTGGGTTACAGCATGCTCGACCTGGCGCCCGGCAGCCTGGATATCGCTGCCGCCGACCATCGGGTGGAAATCTCCCGCTTCTATCTGCTGCCCTGTGCCCATGGCACGGGCGCCGCGCAGCAGCTGCTGGAGGCGACCCTGGCCCACACCCATGATGCGGTGCGCCTCACCGTCAATGAACTCAACGCAAGGGCCATTCGCTTCTACCAGCGCAACGGCTTTCGCAAGGTGGGGGAGGCGGTCTTCCCGTGTGGCGAGGAGCGCCATCGTGATTGGGTGATGCTCAGGGACGCCGCTTCGCCCACCCCGTGCCAACCCCACACCTCCAAGGCCTGAACATGACTGATCTGTCTGCGTTCCCCATCACCCGCAAGTGGCCGGCCCGGCACCCCGAGCGGTTGCAACTGTACTCGCTGGCCACGCCCAACGGCGTCAAGGTTTCGATCATGCTCGAGGAGATCGGCCTGCCCTATGAAGTACACAAGGTCAGCTTCGATACGGATGACCAACTGAGCCCCGAATTCATCTCGCTGAGCGCCAACAACAAGATTCCGGCGATCCTTGACCCCGATGGCCCAGGTGGTCGGCCGCTGCCGCTGTTCGAGTCGGGGGCGATCCTGCAGTACCTGGCCGAGAAGAGCGGCCTGCTGCTCAGTCATGATCCGGCCCAGCGCTATCAGACGCTGCAGTGGCTGATGTTCCAGATGGGCGGCATCGGGCCGATGTTCGGCCAGGTGGGGTTCTTTCACTTTTTCGCGGGCAAGGACTACGTGGACAAGCGGCCGCGGGATCGTTACGTCAACGAGTCGAAGCGGTTACTGGGGGTGCTGGATCGGCACCTGAGTGGGCGTGAATGGATGGTGGACGCGTACAGCATCGCCGATATCGCCATGTTCCCCTGGGTGCGCAACCTGGTGGAACGCTACAACGCGCGGGACCTGGTGGGGTTCGATGAGTTCAGGGAAGTGCAGCGGGTGCTGGGCAGCTTCCTCGAGCGCCCGGCGGTGCAGCGTGGCCTGAAGATACCCGGTTGATCGTGCCTCACCTCGGTGATCGCGGCTGAAGCCGCTCCTACAGGATCAGGCGAGCTGGTTGAGTAACCAGTACAGGCTCCCCGCCAGCAGCATCGCCGCTGGCAAGGTCAACACCCAGGCCATCAGCAGGTTGACCAGGGTGCGCTTCTGGATTCCCGACCCGTTGGCCACCATGCTCCCGGCCACACCGGAGCTGAGCACGTGGGTGGTCGACACCGGCAGCCCGAATAGGTCCGCCGCACCGATGGTGCACATCGCCACCACCTCGGCCGAGGCGCCCTGGGCATAGCTCAGATGGGTCTTGCCGATCTTCTCGCCGACCGTGACCACGATGCGCCGCCAGCCGACCAGGGTGCCCAGGCCCAGGGCGATCGCCACCGCCACCTTGACCCACAGCGGGATGTAGCGGGTGGCATCGTCCAGCTGGCGCTTGAACAGTTGCACGTGGCGGCTGGTGTCGGCATCGAAATGGGCGAGCTGGTGCTTGTCGAGCAGGCGAATCGCCTCGCTGGTCAGGTACATGTCGTTGCGCACGTTGGCCATGGCCTCGGCGGGCACACGCTTGAGCGAGCCGTAGCCTTTGACTTCCTCGCCGATCATGCCGGTCAGTTTGGCCAGGGCGGGAACCAGTTCGGGGCTGGCCTTGGGCACGCTGATAAAGTCGGTGAGGGTCTGGCGCGGGTCGTCGGGTGCCGGCTGCGGCGCACTGCGCACCAGCGCCTGGCGGGTTACCTGCGCCACGGCCGAGAACTGCAGGGCCTGCTCGTTGGGCATGGTCTTGTTCAGGGCGTAGGCCATGGGCAGGGTGCCGACCAGAATGAGCATGATCAGGCCCATGCCTTTCTGCCCGTCGTTCGAGCCATGGGCGAACGACACGCCGGTGCAGGTCAGGATCAGCACGCCACGGATCCACCAGGGCGGCGGGGTCTGGCCTTCTGGCGCCTGGTACAGCTCCTGGCGCTTGACCAGCGTGCGCAGAGCCAGTAGCAGCAGGGCGGCGCAGGCGAAGCCGATCAGCGGCGAGAACAGCAGGGCGTAGCCGACCTTGCTGGCCTGGGTCCAGTCCACCCCGCTGGTGCCGTCGCGCCCGTGCATCAGCGCGTTGGCCACGCCCACGCCGATGATCGAGCCGATCAGGGTGTGCGAGGAGGAGGCCGGCAGGCCCAGCCACCAGGTACCCAGGTTCCAGATGATCGCCGCCAGCAGCAGGGCGAAGACCATGGCGAAACCGGTGTTGGAGCCCACCTGCAGGATCAGTTCAACCGGTAGCAGGGCGATGATGCCGAACGCCACCGCCCCGCTGGAAAGCAATACGCCGAGAAAATTGCACAGCCCCGACCATACCACCGCCACTGGTGCCGGCAGCGAGTGGGTGTAGATCACCGTGGCCACGGCATTGGCGGTGTCGTGGAAACCGTTGACGAATTCGAAGCCCAGAGCGATCAGCAGCGCCAGGCCCAGCAACAGGAACGGGGTGACGGTGGTGACCACGGTGCCGCTGGCGCTGACGTCCTGCTTGAGGCTCCAAAAGGTGTAGGCCAGGCCGGTCAGGAGCAAACCGATGAACAGGGTGAGGGTGGCGCGGCTGGGTTTGTGAGCAAGCGGGGGGTGCGAATCGCGGTGTGTCAGTTGCGGCTGGCTGGCCAGTGACGGGGTTGCCATGGGGGCTCCGGTTGGCGTCGGGCAAGGGTGCCGAAGGCTTTCAGCATAGAAACAATTCGTTACTGGTGCGTGACCTCGGTCAATGAACGCCTTAGGCTTGCTGAGGTGAGATGTCGCGCAGGTGGCTTATGATTCGATGCAAGCGTGTCTACGAAGCGGCATTGCCGAGCGATGGCCAGCGTGTGTTGGTCGATCGCCTGTGGCCGCGCAACACGCGCAAGGAAGACCTGCTGGGCCGATGGTTGCGTGAGGTGGCGCCTTCCGACGAACTGCGCAAGGCGTTCCATGCCGGTGAGCTGGATTTTGCCGGTTTCACCCGGCGCTACCAGCAAGAACTGGCTGCCCATCCCGAGCATTGGTACCCCTTGCTGGACGTGGCCGACAAGGGCGTCCTGACCTTGCTGCATGCCGGCAAGGACACCGAGCACAACAATGCCCAGGTACTGGCCCGCTGGCTGGAAGACGAACTGGAGCGACGCGGCCCGGGCAGTTCGCCGGTCTGCTATACCCCCGAAACCTCTTGATCCGTGTGTTCGATGATGCCCCCTCAACTGATTCCCGCCACCGATAACCAGCGTACCTTCGCCCGTGACCTGACCCGTCGCGCCATGCTGCCGTACTACCGTGAATTCGACCTGCTATGGATCGAGGAGGCCTTCGACGAAGCCTGGGGCTGGCGCGAGCAGTGGCTGCTGGTCGAGGACGACCAGGTGCTGGGGTTCTGCAGCCTGAGCCAGGACCGCCAGGCTTTGTACATCCGCGAGTTGCACCTGCTGCCTGAGCATCGTGGAAGAGGTGTAGGGAGCTGGGCGCTGGAGACGTTGGCAAGCTGGGCGGCGCATCGGCGTTTGCCGTTGCTTCGCTTGACGGTGTTCAACAGTAACCCGGCGCGACAGCTGTACCTGCGCCGGGGATTTGTAGAGGTGGGTGTTGATGAATGTTTCGTGCGCATGCAGCGGCACGTGCCATGAGCTTTCACTGGCATGCAGATGCCAGGCAACATGGCCCAGTAACCGCTCTCATTGCCCCGGCTTTCAGGGGCGTGGCGCAATGATGGCTTGCAAGGATTGGATCCAATTGGCATAGTGCCGAGCGAATGCAGACGTATTCACTCGGGTGCTGGATGCACCCGTCCACCATCCACGCAAAGGAGGCACGCAGATGAACGGATTTGGTCCCCGCCTACGAGAAGAGCGCGAACGCCTGGGCCTAACCCAGCGCGTATTCGGTGATATCGGGGGGGTAGAGCCCAATGCCCAGGGCAAGTACGAAAGCGGCGAGCGCACACCGCGCATGGACTATCTGGCTGCCGTGGCGGCCAAGGGCGTCGATGCGCTGTACGTGTTGAGCGGGGTCTGCACCCCCGCGCCCCTGGACAGCCTGACCGCCGACGAAGACCGTCTGCTCGGCGCCTTTCGGCGTTTGCCGTCGGCCGACCAGGCAGCGGTATGGCACCTGCTCAACCGCCTGGCAGGTGAAACGGACGGGCCGGATGCTCCGCGGGTACGGCGCCTCGACCGGCAGGCATACTTCCATGACGCTTTGCGCTAGGTTCGCCGTGAAATTTTTTGTTAAGGTGGCGGGATCCAATCGCCCCACTAACGAGGTGTCTGCTTGATTAGGGTCCTGGTGGTCGACGATCACGATCTGGTGCGTACCGGCATCACGCGCATGCTGGCCGACATCGACGGCCTGCAAGTGGTGGGGGAGGCGGACTCCGGCGAGTCCGCCCTCAAACTCGCCCGTGAGCTCAAGCCTGACGTGGTCCTGATGGACGTGAAAATGCCAGGGATCGGCGGCCTGGAGGCAACGCGCAAGCTGCTGCGCAGCCATCCGGACACGAAAGTGGTCGCGGTGACGGTGTGCGAGGAAGACCCGTTCCCCACCCGGTTGCTGCAGGCGGGTGCCGCCGGCTACCTGACGAAGGGGGCCGGGCTCGACGAGATGGTCCAGGCGATTCGCCTGGCCTTCGCCGGTCAGCGCTACATCTGCCCGCAGATCGCCCAGCAACTGGCGTTGAAGTCGTTCCAGCCCCAGGGCTCGCCGTTCGACGCCCTTTCGGAGCGGGAAATCCAGATCGCCCTGATGATCGTCGGCTGCCAGAAAGTGCAGATCATCTCCGACAAGTTGTGTCTGTCCCCCAAGACCGTCAATACTTACCGTTATCGGATCTTCGAAAAACTCTCGGTCACCAGCGACGTCGAACTGACGTTGCTGGCTGTCCGCCACGGTATGGTCGACGCAAGTCTTTAAACACACCTCATGTCTCAACCTTTTGACGCAAGCGCGTTCCTGGCGACCTGCAGCGGTCGCCCGGGCGTGTACCGGATGTTCGACGGCCAAGCCCGGCTGCTGTATGTGGGCAAGGCCAAGAACCTCAAGAAGCGCCTGGCCAGCTATTTCCGCAAGACCGGCCTGGCGCCGAAGACGGCTGCCCTGGTGGGGCGTATCGCCCAGGTCGAAACCACCATCACTGCCAATGAGACCGAAGCGCTGCTGCTTGAGCAGACGCTGATCAAGGAATGGCGGCCGCCCTACAACATCCTGCTGCGCGACGATAAATCCTACCCGTACGTATTCCTGTCCGACGGTGAATTCCCGCGCCTGGGCATCCACCGTGGCGCGAAGAAGGCCAAGGGCCGCTATTTCGGCCCTTACCCCAGCGCCGGCGCCATCCGTGAGAGCCTGAGCCTGTTGCAGAAGGCGTTCTCGGTGCGCCAGTGCGAGGACAGCTACTACGCCAATCGCACACGCCCGTGCCTGCAGTACCAGATCAAGCGCTGCAAGGGCCCGTGCGTGGGCCTGGTGTCGCCCGAGGAATATGCCGAGGACCTGCGCCACTCGGTGATGTTCCTCGAAGGCCGCAGCCAGCAACTGGGCAACGAACTCAACGCCGAGATGGAAAAGGCCGCCATGGCCCTGAACTTCGAGAAGGCCGCCGAGCTGCGCGACCAGATTGCCCTGCTGCGCCGGGTCCAGGACCAGCAGTACATGGAGGGCGGCTCCGGCGATGTCGATGTGGTGGCGGCCTTCGTCAACCCCGGCGGCGCCTGCGTGCACCTGATCAGCGTGCGTGGCGGCCGGGTGCTGGGCAGCAAGAACTTCTTCCCGCAGGTGGGTATCGAGGAAGAGGTGGCCGAAGTCATGGCCGCGTTCCTCTCCCAGTACTACTTGGGCAACGCCGAGCGCGAACTGCCGGGTGAGCTGATCGTCAATGTGGTGCACGAGGACTTCGGCGCCATCACCGAGGCCGTGCAAACGCTGCGCGGCCGCGAGCTCAGCATCAGCCACCGGGTGCGCGGCACCCGGGCCCGCTGGCAACAACTGGCAGTGACCAACGCCGAGCAGGCCCTCAACGCCCGCCTGGCCAACCGCCAGCACATGGCCGCGCGCTTCGAGGCGCTGGCCCAGGTGCTCGACCTGGACGAAGTGCCGCAGCGCCTGGAGTGCTACGACATCAGCCACTCCAGCGGCGAGGCCACCGTGGCCAGCTGCGTGGTGTTCGGCCCTGAAGGCCCGCTCAAGTCCGATTACCGCCGCTTCAACATCGAAGGCGTCACCGCCGGCGACGACTACGCAGCCATGCATCAGGCCCTGCAGCGCCGCTATGGGCGCATCAAGGACGGCGAGGGCAAGCTGCCCGACGTGCTGTTTGTGGACGGCGGCAAGGGCCAGTTGAACATGGCCCGCGACGTGATGCAGGACCTGGGGTTCGGTGACCTCACGCTGCTGGGGGTGGCCAAGGGCGTGACCCGCAAGGCCGGTTTCGAGACCCTGTACCTCAACGACGTGGCCCACGAGTTCACACTCAAGGGCGACTCGCCGGCCCTGCACCTGATCCAGCAGATCCGCGACGAGGCCCACCGCTTCGCCATCACCGGCCACCGCGCCCGCCGCGGCAAGGCCCGCCGCACTTCGAGCCTGGAAGATGTAGCCGGGGTAGGGCCGAAGCGCCGGCGCGACCTGCTGAAACATTTCGGCGGCCTGCAGGAGCTCAACCGCGCCAGTATCGACGAGATCGCCAAAGCCCCGGGCATCAGTAAAAAGCTTGCCGAGTCGATTTATGCCAGCCTGCATAGCGAGTAGAATGCCGGGTTCAACTCGCAGCCAGTCGTACCGATGAATATTCCAAACCTGCTCACCGTTCTACGCGTCCTGCTCATCCCGATCTTCATCTTGCTGTTCTATGTGCCCTATCACTGGAGCTACATGGCCGCCAGCACGGTGTTCGCCATCGCCGCCGCCACCGACTGGCTTGACGGCTACCTGGCCCGTCGGTTGCAGCAGAGCACCCCGTTCGGCGCCTTCCTCGACCCGGTGGCCGACAAGCTGATGGTGGCCGTGGCCCTGGTGCTGCTGGTGCAGGTGCACGCCAACTTCTGGCTTACGCTGCCGGCGGCGGTGATCATCGGCCGCGAGATCGTGGTTTCGGCGCTGCGCGAGTGGATGGCCGAGCTGGGGGCGAGGGCGCATGTGGCGGTGTCGAACCTGGGCAAGTGGAAGACCGCCGCGCAGATGCTGGCGCTGGTGATCCTGCTGGCCAACCCGCCGGTGCTGACCTTCTGGGTGGTGCTGGGCTATGGTTTGCTGCTGGTGGCTGCTGGCCTGACTCTGGTGTCGATGGTGCACTACCTGCTGGCCGCCTGGCCGCACCTGCGCGAAGGCTCGGAGCAGAAATAAAAGTTTTTTGAATCAAGGGGTTGACGTCGTTCTGCAATTCGATAGAATGGCACCCATCACGACGCGGGAATAGCTCAGTTGGTAGAGCACGACCTTGCCAAGGTCGGGGTCGCGAGTTCGAGTCTCGTTTCCCGCTCCAAATTCGATCCTCAGTGCGTCGCTGGGATCACAAAGAAGAGGCCGAAAGGCCTCTTTTTTTATGCCTGAATTTCTTGTGATCTTTCCATTCTTTTCTTTGCCCAAGGCTGCATTTCACCTGTGCGGGATGACCGCTGGGCGCAAGAAACGGAGTGAATCGCCCGCCGCCGTGCCTGAAAGTGGCATGCACAAACGTGCATTCACTTTCAGGACGAGGCCCCACCATGCAACTGACAGGCAAAGTGGCAATCATCACCGGCGCCAGTTCCGGTATCGGCCGGGCGGCGGCGCATTTGTTCGCCAGGCACGGCGCGCGGCTGGTGCTCACGGCTCGTCGCCAGGACAAACTCAACCAATTGCAGGATGAGTTGGACGGTGGCGGGCAGCGGGCGGTCATCGCCGTGTCCGGCGACATCACCGACCCTGCATTAGCACCGGAACTGGTGCGCGCCGCCATGCGACAATTCGGCGGCCTGGACATCGCCTTCAACAACGCCGGCACCCTCGGTGAGCTGGCGCCTACGCCCGGCCTGACGCTGGAAGCCTGGCGTCACACCCTCGATACCAACCTCACCGGTGTCTTCCTTTGCGCGCGGGCGCAGATCCCCGCGTTGCTGAATCGCGGCGGCGGTTCGCTGATCTTCACCTCGACCTTTGTCGGCCACAGCGTGGGCATGCCGGGTATGGCCGCCTATGCGGCGAGCAAGGCCGGGCTGGTGGGTTTGACTCAGGTGATTGCGGCGGAATATGGCGCACAAGGCGTGCGTGCCAATGCCCTGTTACCGGGTGGCACCGACACGCCCATGGGGCGCAGTGTGACGGGCAGCCCTGAGGTGCGAGCGCATGTAGAGGGGTTGCATGCTCTAAAGCGCCTTGCCCGGCCGGAAGAAATCGCCGAGGCCGCGTTGTTCCTGGCGTCTGACGCGTCGAGTTTCATGACTGGGGCGGCGATGGTAGTGGATGGCGGGGTGTCGAGCGTTCGGGGCTGAAATGTGTTCAATCGCGAGGCAAGCCCGCTCCCACGCTTGATGTGTGGGAGCGGGTTTTCCGTTAGTCCGCCTGCTTGGGCGCAAAGCGCAGGATCAGGCAGGCGATCACTGCCGACAACAGCGAACCCAGCAAGATGCCGATCTTGGCCGCGTCAACCTTCTCGACCTGGCCCGGGAAGGCCAGTTCGCCGATGAACAGGCTCATGGTGAAGCCAATGCCGCACAGCATCGCCACGCCATAGATCTGCAGCCAGCTGGCGCCACGGGGCTTGCTGGCCAGGCCGCTCTTCACCGCCAGCAGCACACCGGCGAACACCCCAAGCTGTTTGCCCAGCAACAGGCCCAAGGCGATGGCCAGCGGCAGCGGGGCGAAGATGTCGCTCCAGCCCAGGTCACCGAACGACACGCCGGCATTGGCGAAGCCGAACGCCGGGACGATAAGGAAGCCCACCCAGGGGGCCAGGCCATGCTCCAGCTTGAGCAGTGGGCTGGCTTCACGCTCGGCACCGCTACCGGCGCTGTAGGGAATCAGCAGCGCGCCGACCACGCCGGCGATGGTGGCGTGCACGCCCGACAGCAGGGTGACGTACCACAGCGCGGCGACACCGATCAGGTAAGGCCACAGGGCCACCACGCGCAGGCGGTTGAAGGCCAGCAGCACGGCGACGATGCCGGCGGCGCCGGCCAGTGCCAGCAGGTTGATCGACGAGGTGTAGAACACCGCGATGATCGCCACCGCGCCCATGTCGTCGATGATCGCCACCGAAACCAGCATCACTTTCAGCGACAGCGGCGCGTGCTTGCCGAGCAGCGCCAGGGCGCCGACGGCAAAGGCGATGTCGGTGGCGGCGGGAATCGCCCAGCCACCTGCCAGCCCGGGCTCGCCATGGGAGACAGCCAGGTAGATCAGCGCCGGCACGGCCATGCCCATCAGCGCCGGCAGGGCCGGCAGGCGGCGTTGCTCCCAGCTGGACAGGCGGCCGTCGACCAGCTCGCGCTTGATTTCCAGGCCCACCAGCAGGAAGAAGATCGCCATCAGGCCGTCGTTGATCCACATGTGCACGGTCATCGGGCCGAGCTTGTCGGTCAGCACCGGGCCGACGGGCAGGTGCAGCAGGTGCTGGTAGGCACTGGCCCAGGGGCTGTTGGCGATGATGATGGCCAGCGTGGCAGTGAACATCAGCAACACACCACCGGCCGCTTCGGTGGCCAGCAGTTGGCGCAGCATCGAGGGCTGCTTGAGAGGATGGAGGGGGGCATTCATATAACGGTCCTCGTTCATGACGTCGCGCTCGTGAACGCAGGTGCTCGGCGTACAACGGGCACGGCGAGTCGCTGGCACCGTAGGTTACGGGCCACTGCGGCGAAGGGCGAGCAGAAGGATGGGTAAAGCGGCACGCAAACCCACGCCGTGAAGACACGGGGCGGGAAGGGCCATGGGGAATGGGGGCGTGCGTGCAACATGGACGGATCTCACGGAAAACAAATGAATGTTCTCCGTATTCGGGAAGGCTCCCGGGCGCACGCAGCACACGCCAGGCGCGCATTTTAGCGATTCGGATGGAGGGTTGTGTCATATTTTTGCGTCGAAATGTTGCCGAAGGGGTTGCCCCGTCAGTGTGGCCGAGGGCTCCACGAGGCGATAAAGGGTGGCAGGACGCGCTATTATCGCGCCCCCGAGCAATGCTCACCCTTCACGTAACAAGGCGCCTGCGTGGCGTCCGGTGCTTTTGATAAGGATGTTGATCGATGCAGTTGCCTGGCATGCCCGGATTCAGTTTTCGTCGCGGCGCAATCAATACCCTGCTGCGTGCGGCAGTCATCGCGCTGCTTCCAGGGGGGGCGCAGGCAGCATCGGCCGTTTGCCCGGCAGGCGACTTCACCACCTTCTTGCGCGCCTTTGCCCATGACCCGGCCTTGCAGCGTGCGTTCGTGGCGCCCGAGGTCGATGTGTTACGCCTGGCCCCAACTGCCGAAGGCATCGGCCCTGTGACCACGAAGGCGCGGGGCGATGGCCTGGGCTATCCGCTGTTCGACGGTCGTGGCCTGGAGTCCGACCAGGTGCAGTCCTGGGTCGATGGGCAGAGCGCCGAGGTGATCGACAAGCGCCAGGGCCTGAACGCGATCAAGGCCTACCGTTTCCGCGAACAGGGGTGCTGGACCTTGACCACCGTCGAGGACTGGTCGTACGAGCCGCAGGAAAGCGACCTTGCGCAGCAGTTGGGCAATACCCCTGAAGAGAAACGCTGCGCCGCCAGGGCCGAGCTGTTCACCGGGCTTGGGGCAAGGGAGGAGTACCTCCCCACCCGGGAGCTGTTCGAGGCAGGTATCGAGAACTACGTGTGCGCGGCAGCCTCGGGCGACCCTGTCATCAGCCGTCGCGCAGCGGGCCTGAGCATGTCGCAGATGGCGCCGTACCTGGGGTTCGCTCGCACCGAGGCCTTGTTCATGGCGGCAGCCAAGGCCAACCCGGAAGAATGGATCACGCTGGCCTATTTCTATTGCGACGGCAGCAGCCTGATTGCCTCCGAGCGACCCTGCCAGGCACCGGACAAGGCGCGCGCCGCGTTGGAAAAGGCGGCCCAGGTCGCCGGCAAGCCGGGCGCCGATGCATTGGCCGAGTGGCTGGCCAAGCATGGCAGCCAGCAAGATTCGACGGTGCTACCCATGCACCTCACCGGCAAGCGCGATGACGAGCGGCTGGTCATTGCCGACGCGGGAAACCATGTCAAAACCCTCACCGCCTACTACGCCAACAGCGACTATGTCGAAGAAGCGCTCGATGCTTTCAAGGCCTTGCCGGCCATTGCCAGCACGTCGAACCCAGGCCGTTTCGACGGCTTCGACGTGGCGGTGGCGCAGCCCAGGCGTGGTGCGCTGACCGTTACCGGTATCGAGGGCAAGCCGCATGCCGTGCGCTTGAACATGACCCTGCGTGGCGACGTGGTCGTACTGAGTACGCGGGAAGCCGGCAACGACAGCTTCAACTACAACCTGATCTTCGGCTACACCCCCAAGCGTGAAGACATCCAGCTGTTCGGGGTGTTGCTCAACACCAACCGCTATCAGTGCGGGCAGGCCTTCACCAGCACCTACTTCGTCGAATCGACCCTGGCATTGCACCAGCGGCTCAAGGACTTCGATGGCACCGGTGCCTTCCATGACCTCAAGGCGGCCTACCCGCAGTTGCAGGCGGCCAATGAGCCCTGGAAGGTATTGCCGATCGACCTCGAGCAGTCCGCCGCCGCGGCCCTGGCCAGCTACCGCAAGGGCGACCTGGCGGGCCTGGAGCGCCAATTGGGCGCGCTGGGCATCGTGGGTGGCGAGGCCAACTGTGACCTGCAGCGTTACGTCGTCGAACGTTTCTTTTATGCCGACCGGTTGGGCTGGTCCAACGACCTGGCCTTCCTGTTCGCCGAAGCGGGCCACTTCGAGCAGGCACGGATCCTGCTCGAGCGTGTCGTCGCGGCCGATCCGCAGCGCATCGTCGCCCACCTGAACCTGGCGGACAGCTACTGGGCGCTTGGTGATCGAGACACGGCGCGGCAGCGCTACCAGCGCTACCGGGAACTGATGGTCGCGGATGGCAAGGCGGCGCGGATCCCGCCTCGGGTGGCCGAGCGCGCGGTGCCTGATCGGTAGGCACCAGCCTCGCTGGCGAATGGAACGCGACACAGGGCTCAGGGCGTCGAGCATGCCGAACGGCTCGTCGACCCGTCGAGCTTTCCCGGTGGCGGGCGGGGCATGGTTGTTCAGGGCCAGCGCTGAGGCAAGTTGATGCCGACAGAGGTGAACGACTTCATCAACGTTTTGGGGCGGATAAGAGCCCTGATCTCTTCGGGGTACCTGAATTCAATCTGGCGCTTGTTGTGATCCATCACATATTGGTGGAGACCCAAGGTGGCGTAGACATGGTCAATGCTCAACTGCAGGCTTTCCTGAGGTCGCTCATTGATGATGAGTGCTCCCCATGGGGCCAAGTGATTCCGTATCTGGGTGGCGAAGCGGGTGAAGTCAGCATGGGCTATTTCGGAGATCAAATAGGAGATGGTGATGATGTCGTATTGCACATTTTCGTTAAGCGGCCAGTTATCCAGCACGTCAGCCTGCACCTTGCGCAATGTGAAATGCACGCCATTTGCGCTGCGCCGAATGACGTCATAGGCAATGTCCTCCCACAAGGGTTGGATATCCATGCGTGTCATCTCGACATTCAAAAAGCGTGGTCGATCGGGGCAGGCACTCAGGAAGCTGATGACGGCGGACAAGTCGCTGCCGGGCCCACCGCCAATCGACAGTACCCGGACCTTCCCGGATTTCAACCAATGGTCAACGCTCTCCTGGGGCAGGAGTTCCATGGCTGAGCGGTTTTCTTGACGGTGCACCGGCAGGTAGCGAAGTACATAGAGCTTTCTTTTTTCTTCACACCTGTAACTGATGACGTTTCCGTCACGGTACTGTCTGCGGAAGCAGTCAATGCAGCTTTCAGCGCCTGGTGTCCTCTGTTGGCAGCTCTTCCATTTGAGCGGAAGCAAGGCGTTCAGATAAAGATTGATGATGTCGTCCATGAGCCGATATTCGTGATGACGTGAGAGCGTGCCTGTCATTGAATAGTGGCAATTGGCCTTTGTCTGATCAAGCCGTTTCTCGTGTGCGTTTGGAATCCTGGCCTGGCTGGCGTGGTGTGATACCTGGCGCTCCAAGGCGTCGAGGGCGTTTTCAGAGCGCTTTTACTGCTTTTGCGGTCATTAAGGAGTACCTCCGGGCAACAGGGAAACTGTTGCGGGCTTGGGAGGTATCCTTGCGCCGACAAGGGCGATTAGCATCCAGAGGGGCAGGGGCCAGGAATGGCGTACGGCTGAGTCTGGCGCAGCCTTGTATTCCAGATCTCCCTGCTGCCTGCGGTCGTTGTCAGATGTGCTGAACGGGGGGCACGGAGGGCCAAGCGGCCCCCCAGGCTTCAGAAGCCGAAATCGCTCAACCCAGGGTGATCATCCGGCCGTCGCCCCAGCGGCCAGTGGAACTTGCGCTCGGCTTCGCTGATGGGCTGTTCGTTGATGCTGGCATGGCGGTTGCGCATCAGACCGTCCTCGGCGAACTCCCAGTTCTCGTTACCGTAGGCGCGGTACCACTGGCCGCTGTCGTCACGGTACTCATAGGCGTAGCGCACGGCGATGCGGTTGTCGGTGAAGGCCCAGAGTTCCTTGATCAGGCGGTACTCCAGCTCGCGGTTCCATTTGCGGGTGAGGAAGGCCTGGGCTTGTTCGCGGCTGTGGCAGAACTCGGCGCGGTTGCGCCAGTGGGTATCGGTGGTATAGGCCAGGGCGACCTTGGCGGCATCGCGGCTGTTCCAGCCGTCTTCGGCGAGGCGGACCTTTTCGATGGCGGTTTCACGGGTGAAAGGTGGCAGTGGCGGGCGGGGCATGGTGCGGTTCCTCTGGTTGAGGCCTGGAATGGCCTGGCAGGAAAGGAGGCTACGCCCACTGCGCCTTGCTGAGAATCGATGGTCCCGGCACTTCATAATTGTGCCAGCCGGAACAGTAGGCAGAGGGTAGGGGCGGGGGCTTTTGATCGTATGAAGGCTGCCAAGGGCCCGCCGCATGAGTTGCAGCGCCTTGAAGGTTGAGCGCCGCCCGCGCGGCGCTCGATCTCACAGGCGCCAACTCATGCGGCGAACACTTTGAAAGCGCAGCGGCTATACCGCCTCACCGAGGGCACTGCCCGCCACCTTGGCCCGCCCACCCAGCCATACCAGCAGCAACCCACCGGCCGCCAGCAGGCCACCGGCCATGGGCACTGCGGCATAACCCAGGTCCAGGCTGATCACCGCGCCACCCAGCGCGGCTCCCACCGCGTTACCCAGGTTGAACGCGCCGACGTTGATCGAGGACGCCAGGCCCGGTGCTTCGGCGGCGGCGATCATCACCCGCATCTGCAGTGGCGGCACCACGGCGAAGGTGAACATGCCCCACACCAGCAACGCGATGGCCGCACCGACATGGCTACCCAGCACCAGCGGCATCAGCAGCATGATCACCGCCAGGGCACCGAGGAAGATCCGCGCGGCGCCATCCAGCGACCAGTCCGCCAGCTTGCCACCCAGGCTGTTGCCGAGCGTGAAGCCCACGCCGATCAGCACCAGGCCGAGGGTGACGAAGGCGTCGGACGCGCCGGTCAGGTCCGCCAGCACTGGGGCGACGTAGGTGTACAGGGTGAACATCGCACCGGCACCCAGCACCGTGGTGGCCATGGCCAGCAGCACGTTGGGCCGGGCGATCACGGCGAGTTCCTTGCGTACATGAGGCACGCTGCCACGCTCACCCTTGGGCAGGGCGTACCACAGCGCGGCGATGGCCAGCACGCCCAGCACGGCGGTGCCGGCGAAGGCCATGCGCCAGCCGACCTGCTGGCCGAGCCAGGTGGCCGCGGGCACGCCACCAATGTTGGCGATGGTCAGGCCCATGAACATGGTGGCCACGGCACTGGCCTGTTTGTCCTTGGGCACGACACTGGCGGCGACCACCGCGCCCAGGCCGAAGAAGGCACCATGGTTGAGGCTGGTGATCAGCCGCGAGGCGAGCAGGGTGTAGTAGTCCGGCGCCAGGGCCGACAGCAGGTTGCCGACGGTGAAGATGCCCATCAGCATCATCAGCGCGGCGCGTTTGCCGAAGCGGCTGAACAGCAGGGTCATGATCGGCGCGCCGACCATCACGCCGATGGCGTAGGCGGTGATCAGCATACCGGCGCTGGGGATGCTGGCGTCGACGCCCTCGGCGATGACCGGCAGCAGGCCCATGGGGGTGAACTCGGTGGTACCGATGCCGAAGGCGCCGATGGCCAGGGCGAACAGGACCCGTTTGGGGGAAAGCGTGCTCATCGGGAGCTCCGTGTTACGTCATGAAGGTTAAGCCGCCCTGGCAGGGCGGCTCGATGGTTCAAGTCAGTCCCAGACTGGCGCCAAGCCATCCGGGCTGACCTCGCGGCCGTTGCGCTCGAGCGTGGCGATGCGGGCCATGTCGTCGGCGTCCAGGTGCAGGCTGCGGGCGAGCAGGTTGCTGGCCAGGTTCTCGCGTTTGGTCGACGAGGGGATCACCGCGTAGCCCAGCTGCAGTGCCCAGGCCAGCGCCACCTGGGCGACGGTGGCCTTGTGCTTGGCGGCGATCTCGGCCAGCACCGGGTCCTTCAGCACCTTGCCGTAGGCCAGGGTCATGTAGGAGGTGGTGGTGATGCCTTGTTCGTTGAGGAACGCGGTCAGCGTGCTGTTCTGCAGGTAGGGGCTGAGCTCGACCTGGTTGGTGGCGATCTCGCCCTGGCCGACCACGGCGATGGCCTGGCGGGTCAGTTCGATGTTGAAGTTGGAGACGCCGATCTGGCGGGTCAGGCCCAGCGCCTTGGCCTCAGCCAGGGCCTGCATGTACTCGCTGAGCTCGACGCCGTTGCCCGGCGCCGGCCAGTGGATCAGCAGCAGGTCGACATGGTCGGTGCGCAGCTTGGCCAGGCTGTCGCGCAGGCTGGGCACGAGTTTATCGGCGGCGTAGTTTTCGACCCAGATCTTGGTGGTGATGAACAGTTCGCCGCGTGGCACGCCGCTTTCGGCGATGGCCTGGCCGATGTCGGCTTCGTTCCGGTAGATCTGCGCAGTGTCGATGGCGCGGTAGCCCAGTTCGAGCGCGGACTTGACCGAATCGATGACGGCCTGGTCGGTGAGGCGGAAGGTGCCGAGGCCGAAGGATGGAATGCTCATGGGGCTGCTCCTGATAATCGAGTGGGTGCAGTCTGCAGGTTTCGGCGGGATTGATTAAGACGCCTTCGGGTTAAGGTCTTTTGACTATGAGTCAGTAATAGCCGGGTGGCTTGTGAATAAAAAGTAGGCAATGGTCGCTGCGTTTCACCTGTAGGAGCCAGCTTTGCTGGCGAACCGCACCGACGCGCAACCGTGGTGTGGCCTTCACCAGCAAGGCGGGCCCCTACGGGGCGAGTGGTTCGAACGATGTTCAGGCAGGCTTGAGCAAACGCGGCTAGGTATGATCGGGCCGGTATCGATGATGCTATGGCCTACCGTACTCCAGGAGTCTGCCCCGGTGCTCGACCTGCCCATCCATGTGCTGTACCAGAAGCGCTTTGACGCGGTGCTCGCCTATATCGAGGGTAACCTCGAAGGCGATCTGTCGGTCAACGCCCTGAGCGCGGTGGCGCATTTCTCGGCGTTCCACTTCCATCGGCAGTTCAGTGCCTATGTGGGGGTGCCGGTCGCTCGCTACGTGCAGTTGATGCGCCTGCGCCGCGCCGCCCACCGGTTGGCGTGCCAGGCGGACTACAGCGTACTCGACGCGGCCATGGGCGCTGGCTTCGAAAGCCCCGAGGCCTTCAGCCGGGCTTTCCGCCGCGCCTTTGGCCAGGCGCCCAGCGCGTTCCGGCGGCAACCTGACTGGCAACGCTGGAATACGGTGTTCGACATTCCTCATTTTTCCAGGAGCATCACCATGCAGGTACGAATCGTCGATTTCACCGAAGTCCGGCTGGCCGCGCTCGTACATCGTGGCCCACCGGGCCAGGTCAGCGAGACCGTGGGCCGTTTCATCGAATGGCGCAAGCGCAGCGGGCAATCGCCCGTGGCCACCAGCCGCAGTTTCGGTATCCCCTACAACAACCCCGATACTACAGCGCCCGAAGACTTTCGCTTCGCCATCTGTGGTGAGTTGTGCGAGGCGCTGCTGCCCAACGACGAAGGTGTGCACACGCTGAGCCTGCCCGGTGGGCGCTGCGCGGTGGTGCGGCATGTGGGGTCGCCCGATCATATCGGCGAGACCATCTATCCGCTTTACCGCGACTGGTTGCCGGGGAGTGGCGAGGAACTGCGGGATCACCCGCTGTTCTTCCAATACCTGAGCATCTATCCGCAGACACGGCTCGAGCAGTGGCAGACGGACATCTACGTGCCTTTGCGCTGAAGCGGTCCCGGCAGGGGCGGCTTTAGCCGCGATGCGGGCAACGCGGTGCCTGGCACCCGCTTCGCGGGTCATCGCGGCTGAGGCCGCTCCTACAATGGTTTCGCAACATCAATGGGTCATGAATTCTTCCATGAAAGCCAGCCTGCCGGCGAACGGGCCACGGATCAGTCCGCGATCTTCGTCAACCATTGGTGGCTGCTCGCGGCCAGCTGTTGGTGTGGTGGGTCTCGCGTTCGTTGCGAAGTGAATGAGTACGCCTTGATGTCGACGTGCCTTCGCAAGCCTCAATGAAAGATCAGGCCTGTTTTGTGGCAAGAAAGAAGGCGGAGTGATTGGGGCTGCAGGGCAGCCCCAATGCGAGGATCAGCGACGACGGAACAACGGCAGTGGTTCGTCTGTGGCGCCTTGGTAGGTGACCGAGAAGTCCTTCAGGCTTTGCAGCGCGTCTTCAGGGTTCTTGTCGGCACGGATGGCGAAGGCGTCGAAACCGCAGCGGGCCATGTAGAACAGTTGGTCGCGCAGCACGTCGCCAATGGCGCGCAGTTCGCCCTTGAACTTGTAGCGGTCACGCAGCAGGCGCGCGTTGGAGTAGTTGCGCCCGTCGGTGAAGGCCGGGAAGTTCAGGGCAATGACCTGGAAGTGCTCGACGTCGTCACCGATTTCCTCGGCTTCCTCGTCGCTGTCCAGCCAGATGCCCAGGCCACCGTCGCGGGCCTTGAGCAGGCTGGGGTGATCGCGCCACAGTTGCAGCGGCACGATGTAGTCGTCGCAATTGGTCAGCTCGTCGATTGACACGTCCTTGGGCAGCAGGTGCCAGGTTTCGTCGACGATCTGGTTGTGCTTAATGATTCGCTGCATAGACGCGTTCCTTGAAGGGGTCGATGCCGATCCGCTGGTAGGTGTCGATGAAGCGCTCGTCTTCGGTGCGCTGCTCGACGTACACGCTGATCAGTTTCTCGATCACGTCGGCCATGTCGTCCTGGGCGAAGGAGGGGCCGAGGATCTTGCCCAGGCTTGCGTCGCGGGCGGCATTGCCCCCCAGCGACACCTGGTAGAACTCCTCGCCCTTCTTGTCCACGCCAAGGATGCCGATGTGGCCGACGTGGTGGTGGCCGCAGGCGTTCATGCAGCCGGAGATGTTCAGGTCGAGCTCGCCGATGTCGAACAGGTAGTCCAGGTCGTCGAAGCGGCGCTGGATGGATTCGGCGATCGGGATCGACTTGGCGTTGGCCAGGGAGCAGAAATCACCGCCCGGGCAGCAGATGATGTCGGTCAGCAGGCCGATGTTCGGGGTGGCGAAGCCTTGCTCGCGCAGCTCCAGCCAGAGGGCGTGCAACTGGCGCTGCTCGACGTCGGCGAGGATGATGTTCTGCTCGTGAGAGGTGCGCAGGAAACCAAAGCTGTAGCGTTCGGCGAAGTCGGCGACGGCGTCGAGCTGTTTGTCGGTCAGGTCGCCGGGGGCGACGCCGGTGGGCTTGAGCGACAGGGTGACGGCGACGTAGCCCGGCTTTTTGTGGGCGCGGGTGTTGCGCGAACGCCAGCGGGCGAAGCCTGGGTGCTCAGCATCCAGCGCGCTGTAGTCGACGTTGTCCAGGGCCAGGTAGTCGGGGTCGACGAAGTGGCGTGCCACACGCTGTACTTCGGCTTCGGTCAGCGTGGTGCTGCCACCGCGCAGGTGAGCCATCTCGGCCTCGACCTTCTCGGCGAACACTTCCGGGGTGAGGGCCTTGACCAGGATCTTGATCCGCGCCTTGTACTTGTTGTCACGGCGGCCGTAACGGTTGTACACGCGCAGGATGGCATCGAGGTAGCTGAGCAGGTCCTGCCAGGGCAGGAACTCATTGATGAACGAACCAATCACCGGGGTGCGACCCAGGCCGCCACCGACCAGCACGCGGAAGCCCAGTTCACCGGCTGCGTTGCGCACCGGCTCCAGGCCGATGTCGTGCACTTCGATGGCCGCGCGGTCGTCGCTCGAACCGTTGACGGCAATCTTGAACTTGCGCGGCAGGTAGGCGAATTCCGGGTGGAAGGTGGTCCACTGACGCACGATCTCGCACCAGGGGCGCGGGTCGACCAGCTCATCGGCGGCTACACCGGCGAACTGGTCGGTTGTGACGTTGCGCAGGCAGTTGCCGCTGGTCTGGATCGCGTGCATCTGCACGGTGGCCAGCTCAGCGAGGATTTCCGGGATGTCTTCCAGCGCCGGCCAATTGTACTGCACGTTCTGGCGGGTACTGATGTGCGCGTAACCCTTGTCGTAGTCGCGGGCGATCTTCGCCAGCATGCGGGTCTGGCGGGCGTTCAGCTGGCCATAAGGCACGGCGACACGCAGCATCGGCGCGAAACGTTGGATATACAAGCCGTTCTGCAGGCGCAGGGGGCGGAATTCTTCTTCGCTCAGCTCACCGGCCAGGTAGCGGCGGGTCTGATCACGGAACTGCTTGACGCGGTCCTCGATGATCCGCTGATCGTACTCGTCGTATACGTACATATAAGTCCTGTCTCAGGCTGCATGCAGCTAATCGCGCGCACGGCCGCGCACTCCGGGTCGGAGCCGAGGAACGATAGCAGAGTGGGTTTATGCGCTAAAGTGATGTTTTTGCATATGAAAAGAACCATTTGGACTAAGTGAGACTGACTGGCATTTGTCCGCTCTGGCACGCCATCTGGCTATAATCCGAGGTTTGTTTCGCAGGGATGTAACCGCATGCTCAAGGCCTTGTGTCAGGGCCTGTGCCTGAGCCTGCCGCTGGCAGCCGGCGCACAGGCTGCCTCGGTGGTATTTCTCAATCCGGGCTATTCCGACGAGACGTTCTGGGTCGACTATTCGCGTTTCATGCAGGCCGCCGCCAAGGATCTGGGGATGGCGCTGCGTGTGCAGTACAGCGAGCGCAGCGCGGACCGCACGCTGATCCTGGCCCGGGCCGTGCTACAGGGGCCGCAACGTCCGGACTACCTGGTTCTGGTCAACGAACAGTATGTGGCGCCCGAGGTCATCCGCCTCTCCCGTGGCACGGGGGTGAAACTGTTCCTGGTCAACAATGGCCTCACCGAGGACCAGTTGAGCAGTATCCAGGCCCAGCCTGAGAAGTACCCGCGGATTCTCGGCACCCTCGTCAGCAACGACGAGGAGGCCGGCTATCAGATGCTCAAGGCCATGGTCGCGCAGTTGCCACCTGCGAATGGCCCGGTGGACCTGCTGGCGTTCGCCGGGGTGAAGACCACGCCTGCCTCGCAACTGCGTGAGCAGGGCATGCGCCGGGCGCTGGCGGACTATCCCCAGGTACGCCTGCGCCAGGTGGTTTATGGCGGCTGGAGTCGCCAGCGGGCTTTCGAGCAGGCGCAGATGCTGCTGGAGCGCTACCCCGCAACGCAACTGGTGTGGTCGGCCAACGACGAGATGGCGTTTGGTGCCATGCGCGCGTTCGAGGCGGCGGGTCGGGTGCCGGGGCGCGATGTAGTATTCAGTGCGGTCAACAGCTCGCCCGAGGCCCTGCGGGCACGTATCGACGGGCGCCTGGGGGTGTTGATGGGCGGGCATTTCACCATGGGCGGCTGGGCCATGGTGATGTTGCACGACGACGCCCTGGGCTTGGCCGTGGACCGTGACGGGCGGCAGGAGCATCAGGTGCCGTCCCTGCAACTGATCGACGTGGACAAGGCCCGGCGTTGGCTGAGGCTGCTGGATCAGGACGGCCACGGTATCGATTTTCACCGTTTCAGCGCCGAAGGGCGGGCGACGGATTTTCGCTATCCCTTCCTCATGTCACCCGTCGACTACTGAAAGACCCTGCTTGAGTGAAGGGCATTGCTGGACTTAACTGCTGCTTGCGAAGTGCATTCCCATAACCACTACAAGAGGTAATGCAATGGGAAATTCAAGCAAGGTCCGCAAAGCTGACAGCAGTGTCGATGCCTGGGCGATCCTGTGTCTGATCGTGCTGGTGGTGGTCACGGCGGTGTATTGGGTCAGCCATCAATAGCGGGTGATTTGCTCTGGCGGTGAAGCTCACTTGAGAGCCGCCTGCGGAAGGGATATCCGCGGGCGGCGGGCTTCGTGGGGTGGGTTCTGGCCGTTGCGGGTCTGTTCAATAGCCGATGCTCGTGCATGTGTTGCATTACCTGTCGCTTGAAATCATCACCGCAAAATCGGGGGTCGGCGACTAACCTGCTGTTTTTCTGTGAATTTTTTTAAAATAATGCTTCCCACCTTTGGAAAAGGTTGTTAAAGTGCCGGCCATTCCCGCACAGCAACACACGGAGCTTGCGGTGAATGGTCAGATTGGCAGTGCATCAGGCGCTCGTCATATCCGATACAGGGGCGTCGCCAAGCGGTAAGGCAGCAGGTTTTGATCCTGCCATGCGTTGGTTCGAATCCAGCCGCCCCTGCCATTTCTTCTCTGCTTTCAAAGCAAATCAAAATCGCCGGCTGGCGATTTTTTCATTCCAGATTCCTGTTTTCCAGCAGCTCGGCCAACGCCAGGGCCAGCACTTGCTCGTGCACGGGTTTCTGGATCACCAGGCTGCCCGGCAGTTCCTGGCCATCCAGTTCGGCGTAGCCGGTCAGAAATACCACGGGCAGCCTTGGGTAGCGTTCGCGTGCCGCCTGTGCCAGCTGTGCGCCATTGAACTCGGGCATGGCGAAGTCGGTCAGCAGCAGGTCGGTGGCGTCATCGAGCAACGCCAGGGCCTGTTCGCCATTGTGCGCCTGGCGTACCCGATAACCATAGCGGCGCAGCACATCGCCGATCATCTCGCGCACCAGAGGGTCGTCGTCCACCAGCAGGATGTTGTGGTTGCCACCAGCGGACAGCGGGCGCCCCTTGTCCTGGTCCGGCACGGCATGATCAGCCTGGGCCCTGACCGAGGGCAGGTACACGCTGACCTGCGTGCCGCGGCCGGGTGCAGTGTCGATACGCACCCCGCCGCCGCTCTGCTTGGCGAAGCCGAACACCTGGGCCAGGCCCAGGCCCGACCCCTTGCCGATGTCCTTGGTGGTGAAGAAGGGCTCGAAGACCTTGGCCGCCACGTCTTCGCTCATGCCGCAGCCGGTATCGCTGATGGTCAGCATCACATAGTCGCCGGGCTCCGGATCTTGCGGGCGCTGAGGGCGGGTGCTGACCCGGGTATTGCGGGTCGCCAGGGCCAGCTGGCCACCGTCGGGCATGGCGTCGCGGGCATTGATTGCCAGGTTGAGGATGATCATCTCGGTCTGGGTCGGGTCGGTGAGGGCGAACCAGAGGTGGGGCTCCAGGTTCAGGCGCACCGAGACACGGCCGCCCAGGGTGCGGCGCAGCAGTTCCTCCAAACCGCCGAGGGTGCGGTTGAGGTTCAGCGGCACTGGCTCCAGGCGCTGCTTGCGGGAAAACGCCAACAGCTGCGCGGTAAGCTTGGCGCCACGTTCGCCGGCTTCGCGAATGTGCTTCAGGCGACCATGGGCCTTGTCCAGCAGACCCTTGTCCAGGTCGTTCTGGAGAAAACTGGCGCCAGTGAGGATGACCGTCAGCAGGTTGTTGAAGTCGTGAGCCACCCCGGCGGTGAGCTGGCCGACCGCCTCCAGGCGCTGCATTTGCTGCAGCGCCGCTTCGATGCGCTCGCGCTCGGCGATCTGTTCGCGCAGGCGGGTGTTGGCCTCGGCCAGCTCCAGCGCCGACTCGCGTTCGCTGGAGATATCGCGAGCCACCACATACAGGAGGCTGTCATCCGGCACCACCACCCACGAAAGCCAGCGCTGCTGGCCGCCGGCATGCAGGATGCGGCCGACGAAGCGCGCGCTGGTGCGGCCCTCGGACAGGGCGCCGATTTCGGCTAGAAAGGCCTGTTGGTCGGCTTCCGGCAGCAGTTGCAGCAGTGAGATCTGCCCCAGGCGTTCGCGGGTGAAGCCCAGGCTGGCCTCCCACGCCGGGTTCAGCGTCACGGGCGTGAGGTCCTTGTTGAGCACCGCCAGCAAGTCCTGGGACAGCTCCCAGGCGCGGTCACGCTCGCGGGTACGGCGCTCGACCCGCTCGCCAAGTATTTCGTTGAGCTGCTCCAGGGCGCGGGTGGCCTGCCGCTGCTGGTGGATGTCCTGGAGCACACCGGAGAACCGCACGCACTGGCCGTCAACGAATTGCGTCTGGCCGCTGGAGAGCAACCAGCGCGGCTCCAGGGGGCCGGCCTGGGCGATGCGAAACTCGACCCGGTAGTGGCCATCATTGTCCTCGCGCATGGCCTGCTCGACGGCGTCGCGCACCCTGGGCAAGTCCTCTGGGTGGATGCCGGCGTAGAACACCTCGATGCTCATCTCGGTGTCGGCGGGCAGGCCGAACAAGGTCTTGCAACGTACGTCCCACTGCATCTGTCCATCTTGCGGCCGGTAATCCCAGCTACCCATGCCAGCGGCATCGATGGCGATGCGCGCCCGGGCCTCCATGTCGGCCAGGGCTTCCTCGGCGAGGCGCCGTCGCTGGCGCTCCTGCACCTCGGTCAGCGCCCGGCGTACGGCCTTGGGCAGCAACGGCAGGTTCTTCTTCAGCACATAGTCGGTGGCCCCCAGACGGATCATCTCGACCGCGTGCTCTTCCCCGTAGATGCCGGAGAGGAAGATGAACGGCGTGGCCGGAGCGATGCGTTGAGCGATCGCCAGCACCTCGGCGCCCGAGGAGCCCGGTAGCACGCAGTCACAGAGGATCAGGTCGAAGGTGCCTGCGTGCAAGGCGTGCTCGGCACCGACATGATCGAACATCAGCCGCGACTGCACCTGGAAACCGCTCCGCTCCAGACGCATCAGGATCAGCTCGGCGTCCATGGAGCTGTCTTCGACCATCAGCAGTTTCAGTGGCGTTGTCTGCATGCTGCCGGCCTCACTGGTCGCCACGGCGGTTCAGGCGCAGCGAGCCGGGCGGCGGCTCGTTGAGCACGGCCCAGAACACCCCCAGGTCGGAGATCGCGGTAACGAACTCTTTGAACTCCACCGGCTTGACCACATAGGCGTTTACCCCCAGCTCATAGGCGCGCTGCAGGTCGGGCCCCTCGCGCGAGGAGGTCAGCATGACGATGGGGATGCTGCGCAGTTCCGCGGTGGCGCGTACCTCCTTGAGCACCTCGAGGCCATCGACCTTGGGCAGCTTGAGGTCCAGCAGCATTACCGCCGGGTTGCCGTCGTCACGTGCGGCGAAGGCATTGCGCCGCAGCAGGTAATCCAGGGCATCGGCGCCGTCGCGCACGACGACGACTTCGTTGGCCAGCTGGCTGCGCTCCAGGGCCAGCAAGGTCAGTTCTTGGTCCCGGAGGTTGTCTTCGACCAGCAGGATGGGTTTGAGCATGATGGGTGGCGGCCTCAGGCGGTCATCGGTTGGCGGGGGAGGGTGAAGTGGAAACTGGCGCCCTGGCCCAGGCTGCCCTGGGCCCAGACACGGCCGTCATGGCGTTCGATGATGCGCCGCACGCTGGCCAGGCCAATCCCGGTGCCCTCGAATTCCTCCATGCGGTGCAGGCGCTGGAACACCCCGAACAGTTTGTCGACATAGGCCATGTCGAAGCCCACGCCATTGTCGCGCACGTACACCTCGACCTCGTGCCGGTGCTGCACGGCACCCACCTCGATGCGCGCCTGCTCACGGTTGCGGGTGTACTTGACGGCATTGGCGAGCAGGTTGTGCAGGACCATGTTGATGAAGGCCGGGTCGGCAATCACCCTGGGCAGCGCGGCGATCTCCCAGAGGATCGAACGGTCGGCGTAGTCCGGCGCCATCTCCGTGCGGATGGTATCGACCAGGGTATTGAGGTCGACATCCGACAGGCGCAACGCCGAACGGCCCATCTGCGAGAAATTGAGCAGGTTGTCCACCAAGGTGCCAGCGAATTGTGCGGCTTCCCCGATATGCCCGAGGAAGCGCTTGCCACGCTCGGTCAGGTGCTCGCCCTCGAGCTCGCCGAGCAGCTCGCTGTAGCCGGCGATATGCCGCAGCGGCGCGCGCAGGTCGTGGGATACGCTGTAGGAGAACGCTTCAAGCTCCTTGTTCGAGCGCTTCAGCTCGCCGGCCAGTTGGGCCAGTTCCTCGGCCTTGCGCAGGACGATGCCGAGCACCGCTCCGCGCAGTTCCAGCACGCCTTCGAGGGTCAGTGGGTGCCAGGCGGCGCTGAACCCGCGGACCTCTTCCTGCCAGCGCTCGAAGCTGTGGCGCGGATTGAGGTTGCCCAGGGCGGTGACCTGTTTTTCGGGGCGCCCGGCCCAGTTCACCGTGTGCGCCTGCTCCGGACGGAACCACAGCAGGTAGTGCGAGTGCAGCTGCGAGATGGCCACGGCCAGCACGCCTGCGGCATGCCGGCCCAGCTCCGGCAGCACGTCGATGTCACGCTGCGCGTTGTCGGTGTGGAACACCAGGTCTTCGCCACGCTGGGCCAGCCAGTGCACCAGGGCGTTGACCTGCGCCGCCGGAGGCGTGTGGCCGATCAGGTCGCAACGCTCGGCACTGATGATGGCCGCCCCAGTGGCGCCGGCGAACTGCAGCATCACGTCGGGCAGGGCGAGCAGGCCATCGCCGACACTGTCCTGGTCGGCCATTGAAGAGAGCAGGTGCACGATGCGTTGGCGCAGGTCGAGCAGCAAGCGCGTGCAGCTTTGGGACTCGTGGGCCTCGATCTGCAGCGACAGGACATTGGCCAGCAGTTCGCAGGCGGTGCGGGTCTGGAAATCCACGGCCCTTGGTTGGTCGTGGTGGCATGACAGCAGGCCCCAGAGCTTGCCGTCGACCACGATCGACAGCGACATCGATGCCAGGGTGCCCATGTTGCGCATGTATTGCAGGTGCACCGGGGATACGCTACGCAGCGAGGCGAAGCTCATGTCCAGGGCCTTGCCGGTACGTGGATTGGCGGCCGGTACAAGCGGCGAGGCTTGATAGTTGGCGTCTTCGATCACTCGGATGCGGTTGATGCGATACAGCTCGCGGGCCTGGCGCGGGATGTCGGAGGCGGGGAAGCACAACCCCAGGTACTGGGGGTAGCCAGGGTCGGCAACTTCAGCGAGCACGGTGCCATTGCCTGCAGCGTCGAAGCGGTAGGCCTTGACCCGACCGAAGCCGGTGATGCGCTTGATCTGCCGGACCGACTGCTGCAGCAAGTCGTCGATGCTGGTGGCCTGGTGCAGGGTGCTGACGAAGGCCCGCACCAGGGGGTAGTAATCGCCCTTGGCCGAGCCACGGCAGGGCTCGAATTCGAGGATCAGGACCTGGTCGTGGCGGTGGGCCAGTACCCGCAGCGGCGCCTGGCAGGGGGCGCCTTCACGCAGGCGGACATCGCCGATGTGGAAGGGGAACATCTCGTCTTCCGGCAGCGACGTCAGGTGGCGGCGCAGGTCGAAGCCGTCGCTGACCAGTTCGTCGAATGCCTGGCCTGGCAGTTGCAGGGCCGGCACGCCGAGCCAGCGTTCGGTGTTTTCACTGGCCTGGAGAACGCGCAGGCTGTGTTCGTCCAGCACCAGCAGGAAGCCTTGAGGCTGGATGCTGCCGGGTACCTGGATCGGCTCCTGGGCACAGCGTTCGATGGCCTGGTCGAGTGAAATCGGGGCAATGGTCACGGGTAACTCCTGGCAGGGTCCGTCCACGCACGGGGGTGCGTATGGCACAGGATGGTCGTCATGAAGGTATCAGAACCTTGGCCGGTTTGTCGGTATATGACTATTTGAGGGGTAGGCGCCCGCAGGGTTCGCTGCGCCAAGTGCTGATTTTTCCGAAGGGTTCAGGCGAACTCAGCCTTTGCATTAATGCTAAAGAGGGGGCTTGCGTGAGCGCCCGCCTGCAAACCCACTGCTACGCTCAAGCCCAACCCCTACAGACAAGGATCTACAGGTGACGCAACGCTTGATGGCCGCGCTGTTGGGCCTGTGGTTGAGCGGCAGTGCCATGGCGGCGGAGTTTCTCGTCGAAGTCCAGGTGCGTGTGCAGCGCGGTTGCATGCTGGTCAATCAGCAACGCGATGCCGGCGCTCAAGCCCTGGGCCGGATCGACCTGGGCAGTGCCGCGCGCCTGGACGGGCCGGGCGCGCCCCTGAGCGGGGTGTTGCTCAGCCAGCGGCCGCCGCGGTTGGAATGCAACCCCGATACCCCGTACCAGGTCCGCGTCGATGGCGGCCAGCATGGTGGCGTGGGCGAGGTGCGCTACCTCGCCAGCCAGGACGTACAAGCCCGACCGATTCCCTACCGCCTCTATCGCGACGCCGCCTGGCAGATGCCCTTGGCGGTGGATGTCGCGCAATCGGCGCGGGTACCGGACAGCGGCTCGGTCGAGCTCCCCCTTTACGCACGGGTCGACAGCCTGGCCTGGGTACCCCATGCCGGGTTGTATGCCGACCTGCTCAAAGTCACGGTCACCTGGTAGGGGGCTGCCATGCACAAGGACGCGCTGCAACGCACATCGATCCTGCTGCTCACCCTGGGCCCGCTGCTGCTGCCCGCAGGCGTGGCCCATGGCACCAGCACCGGCTTCATCCAGGCACGCCTGGTGATCAGCGCCGCCTGCGAGATCAGCAGCCAGCAACCAACCGTGGCAGGTAACACGGGGGTGATGGACTTCGGTGCGCGCGGCCCGACCTGGGACCAGCCGCTCACCAGCCGCGTGGACGAGGCCAGCGCCGAAGGCAGCCTGCAGATCAGTTGCACGCCCCAGGTGCGCGCGTTCAGCGTGCGGATCAATGGCGGCCTCAATGGCAGCGATGGTGTGCGCCGCCTGAGCAATGGCCGCGAGCTCATCCCCTATCAGCTGGCGGTCGACCCGGGCGGCAACAGCCGCTACGGCATCGGCCAGGCCCGCACCTTCACCATCAGCAACACCGAACAAGTGCCCGTGCCCATTTATGGCGTCGTGGTCGCGCAGCCGCGCGCGCTGCCTGTCGGGCTGTATCGCGACACCCTACGGGTGACCCTGGACTGGTAACACGCAAGGAGATTTGCAATGCCCAAGCACCTCACCCGCTGCATCCTCGCAGGTTGTGGCCTGGCCCTGGCCGCCCAGGCCCACGCTGCCACCGTGACCGGCACCATCAGCTCGACCCTGACGCTGACCGCCGCCTGCCAGGTCAACGGCAGCGGCGGCACTTCCGGGCTGAACTTCGGCAGCCTCGACTTCGGCACCCAGGATTCGCTGTTCACCACCGTCAATGGCCAGGTGCTCGGCGGCGGTGGCGGGGCCATGAGTATTCTCTGTTCGGCAGGTACGGTGCCGACGATCAAGGTGCGTGCCGGCGCCCATGACTCGCAATCCGCCGGGGGGACCCGGGCCTTGGCCGATGGCGCGGGCAATTTCGTGCCCTACGACTTCTACACCGACGCCGGGCACACCCAGCTGCTGGCGATCGACGGCACCATCACCCTGCCGACCAGCACCGGCGTGGCGCAGACCGTCAACCTGTATGGCCAGGCCCGCGGCAAAGCCGGCCTGCCGGCCGGGGTGTACACCGACACGGTAGCGGTCGAGCTGAGTTTCTGAGCCATGCCGGGCACGGCGCGGCTGCTGGCCGTCGGGCTGTGCCTGGCGCTGACCCAGGGTGCCCACGCGGTCACCACCAGCACCTTCCAGGTGACGGCACAGATCGTCGCCGGTTGCCTGGTGGTCGGCGGTGTGACGGCCTATGGCGTGCTCGACTACGGCACCAGCTCGGCGCTGTCCACGGCCACCCTGAGCACCTCGCTCGGCGGCAGCACGGTGACCTTCCAGTGCACCCCGGGCGTGGCCCTGAGCATGAGCCTGGACGGCGGCCAGAACAGCGCCAGCGGCACGCGCAACCTCAAGCGTTCGGGGGGCACGCAGTTGCTGGCCTACCAGCTGTACCGCGATGCCGCGTTCAGCCAGAGCCTGGGTATCGGCAGCAGCGTGGCGGTGAGCTACAGCGACCCGACGGCGATCAAGTTGCCGGTCTACGGCCGCACGACCCTGACCGGCACCCTGCCGGCCGGGACCTACACCGATGTCGTGCAAGTGACGGTGACCTGGTGAAAGGCCACCGTGGATAACAGAGAAGGAGAGGGGCATGGGGGCAGGCGCGAAACGGGCGCGTGGGATCATCGGGCTTCTGCTGTTGGCCAGTGCACCGGCCTTCGCGGCCACCTCGGTGCTGATCTGGCCGATCGACCCGGTGCTGGAGGCCGACCAGAAGGCTGGCGCATTGTGGCTGGAGAACCGCGGCACGGCGCCGACCAGCCTGCAGGTGCGGGTGTTCGCCTGGCGCCAGGGCGAATACCAGGAGCAGTTCCAGAACCAGCGCGAGATCATCGGCAGCCCCCCGGTGGCGAACATCGCACCGGGGCAGAAGCAACTGGTCCGATTGACCCGCACCGGCAATTCACCGGCCGGCCAGGAGCAGGCCTACCGCATCATCATCGACGAGATCCCTTCACCTCTGCCGGCCGACACCACCAGCGACGGGCCGAAGGCGGCGATCCGTCTGCAGATGCGTTACTCGGTGCCGCTGTTTGTCTATGGCGAGGGGCTGTGGGGCAAGCCCGACCCTGAGGGCAAGCGCAGCGCCGAAGGGGTTGGCAAGCCGCAACTGAGCTGGCGCGCGGTGACCGTGCAGGGCAAACCCTATGTCGAACTGCGCAACACCGGGCCGGTGCACGCCCGGTTGACCGATGTGGTGCTGCAGCAGGGTGGGCAGGAGAGCCCCCTGGTCGAAGGCTTGCTCGGCTATGTGTTGCCTGGCGCCAGCATGCGCTGGCCGGCACCGGCCGCGCCCGGCGCGGCCAGTGTGCTCAAGGGCCGGGTCAATGGCCAGGACGCGGCGCAGGCCATCAAGCAGAGCCAGTGATACGCGGGTGAACGTCTGTCAGGGGCCAGGGAGGACCCGGCAATGGTTGGAAATCGTGTGTGAGCTGGGTGCGGGTGGCAACGCACCGGTTGTGGCTGGGCCTGGCGGTACTGGGCCCCAGCCTGGGCGTGGCCGACGAACTGCCGCCGCCACCCACCGAGAGTGCCGCCATCACCGATGCGACGCTGTACCTCGACCTGCTGGTGAACCAGGTGGGTAAGGCTGAGCTGGTGCCGGTGCAGCAGCGCGCCGGGCGCCTGTACCTGGACAGCGCGGTGTTGCGCGCCGCCGGGGTCAAGCTGCCGGGCGACCCTCGCGGCGAAGTGGCGCTGGAGGATATCCCCGGCCTGCACAGCGACTACGACAGCCAGAACCAGCGCCTGCTGCTGCAGGTGCCGCCGGCGTGGCTGCCTGAGCAGCAGTTGGGCGACCGCAGCCTGTACCCGGCCAGCGATGCCCGCAGCAGCTTGGGTGCCTTGCTGAACTATGACGCCTACCTCAACGACACAGACGAGGGCGGCACCTACCTCGCCGCCTGGAACGAACTACGGCTGTTCGACGACTGGGGCACGTTCTCCACCACCGGGCAATGGCGCCAGTCGTTCAATGGCGCCCAGGACGCCACCCGCCAGGGCTTCCTGCGCTATGACACCACCTTCCGCTACACCGATGACCAGCGCCTGCTCACCTACGAAGTGGGGGACCTGGTGACCGGCGCGCTACCCTGGACCACCTCGGTGCGCGTTGGTGGGTTGCAGCTGTCGCGGGATTTCAGCGCACGCCCCGACCTGGTGACCTACCCCTTGCCTGCGTTTGCCGGCGAGGCGGCGGTACCAACCTCGCTGGACCTGTTCATCAATGGCTACAAAAGCAGCACCACCGAACTACAGCCGGGCCCCTACACGCTGACCAACGTGCCCTTCATCAACGGCGCCGGCGAGGCGGTGGTGGTGACTACCGACGCGCTCGGCCGGCAGGTGTCCACCACCTTGCCGTTCTATGTCACCAGCAGCCTGCTGGCCAAGGGCTTGTCGGACTTTTCGGTGGCCGCTGGTAGCCTGCGCCGCGACTATGCCGTGCGCGATTTCGGCTATGGCCCGGGCGTGGCGTCAGCCAGCCTGCGCCACGGCGTTACCGACTACTTCACCCTTGAAACCCATGCCGAAACCGCCCAGTCGATGATGCTCGGCGGCCTGGGCGGCAACCTGCGCCTGGGCAACTTCGGTGTGCTCAACGCGGCCATGGCCCAGAGCCGCTTCGAAGGCGACACGGGCCGGCAAGTGGCGCTGGGCTACCAGTACAACAGCCGGCGCATCGGCTTCAACTACCAGCGCGTGCAACGCCACGGCGACTACGCCGACCTGTCGTTGGTCGACAGCCCCTACACCCGCCTGAGCCAGCGCAGCGAACAAGCCACCCTGAGCCTGAACCTGGATCACTACGGCAGCCTGGGCGCCGGCTATTTCGATGTGCGCGCCGGCGACGGCACGCGCACCCGGCTGGTCAACCTGAGCTGGAGCAAGCCGCTGTGGGGCAACAGCAGCCTGTACCTGTCGGCCAACCGCGAAGTCGGTGACAGCCAGTGGGCGGTGCAGGCGCAACTGGTGATTCCCTTCGACCTGCGCGGCACCCTGGCCTTCAGTGCCGAGCGCAGCAAGGACGGCCAGGACTTGCAGCGGGTCAACTACAGCCGCGCCGTGCCGGTCGGCGGCGGGGTGGGCTACAACCTGGGCTACGCTACCGGCGGTAACCGCGATGCCTATCGCCAGGCCGACGTGACTTGGCGCCTGCAGTCGGTGCAGCTGCAGGCCGGCGTCTACGGCAGCAGCGGCGAGATGACCCGCTGGGCCGATGCCAGCGGCTCGCTGGTGTTGATGGATGCCGGGCTGTTCGCTGCCAACCGCATCGACGACGCCTTCGTGGTGGTCAGTACCAATGGCTATGCCGACGTGCCGGTGCACTACGAGAACCAGCAGATCGGCCGCACCGACCGCAACGGCCACCTGCTGGTGCCGTACAGCAGCGGCTACTATCGGGGCAAGTACGAGATCGACCCCATGGAGCTGCCGGCCGACGTGCTGGCGCCGCAGGTGGAGCAGCGCGTGGCCGTGCGCCGGGGCAGCGGCTATTTGCTGGAGTTCCCGCTCAGGCAGGTGCGGGCGGCGAGCCTGGTGCTGGTCGATGGTGGCCAGCAGGCACTCAAGCTGGGCAGCCATGTGCTGCACCAGGAGAGCGGTGGCGAGGCGGTGGTGGGTTGGGATGGGCTGGTGTACCTGGAGAACCTGGCGCCACACAACCGTCTGCTGGTGGACAAGGCTGACGGCGGGCAGTGCCAGGTGGCGTTCGACCTGCCTGAAGGGGAGGGGCCGATTCCACTGATCGGCCCGCTGGTGTGTCGATGAAGGTATTCAAGGCCTGGCTGTTGTTCGGCGCGTTGTTGTCGCCTGGTGGAGCCGCCTGGGCGCTGTGTTCGTCGGTGGCCGCCGCCCCGGCAGCGTTTGGCTCGATCAACTCGACCCTGGTGCGCACCACGGTGCAGAACGCCTCCACCACCAATGCCGGGTTGCAGTGCACCGGTTCGCTGCTGTCACTGCTGGTCAGTTCCGATCACTTCTACGCCACCATCACCTCCGCCACCAGCGGGCTGGTGGGGCCGACCGGTGATGTCATTCCCTATACGATCTACGCCGACAACACTATCAGCTACCCGATCAGCCGCGGCGTGCAGTTCGACTTCGCCCGCAACGGTATCCTCGATGCCCTGGGCTTGCTCAACGGCACCAGCCCCAAGACCGTGCCGCTGTACTTCAAGACCGTGGTCGGCGCCAACGTCGCGGCGGGCCTGTACCAGGAGACGCTGAACATTGCCTGGAGCTGGAACTACTGCTCGGGCATTGGCATCGGCAACCTCTGCCTGGGGCGGGACATTGGTAGCGGCAACCAGAGCATCGTGGTCAGCCTTACGGTGACCAACGACTGCCAGATCACCACGCCCAATATCAGCTTCGCCAGCGCGCCGGTGGTGGCGGGGTTCGGTACCGTGAGCCAGAGCGTCAGCCTGTCGTGCACCAAGGGCAGCACTTACACGGTGGGCCTGGACGACGGGCAGAACGTGTCGGGAGGGCGACGGCGGATGAAGTCGGCGGCCAACAACTACCTGGCCTATGACATCTTCAAGAGCGCCGGCGCAGTGCGCTGGGGCTCGCTGAGCACGGCGCGGCGCTCGAGCAGCGACGCCGATGTGAACCCAGGGGCGGGTACCGGCACGGGGAGCCAGCTGTTCAACTACAACGCCAAGGTATACACCGACCAGGCCACGCCGCCAGCGGCGACCTATACCGATAACGTGATCCTGGATGTGCAATTCTGATCGTGTTCGCCGGCAAGCCTGCCCTCGGTAAGGGCCGGCTTGCCGGCGAACCGCCCGATCAGGTCAGCGCAGGTTGTCGACCATCTTCAACAGCGTCTCCAGCACCGCTCCGGCCAACGCCTTCGACCGCTCGCCCGACCACCCGGTAAGCGGGTTCGGCGCATCGTCATGGTCCTTGAACGGCATTTCCAGGGTCAGCGACAGGCAATCATGGGCCTGCCCCACGGCATTGCAGGCCAGGGTCATGTTGGCCTGGCCCGGCTCGTCGCGGGTGTAGCCGTATGTCGTCTGGAAGTCCGGCGTCAGGCTGCGCAGGGTGCTGCGGAACTGCGCTTCCAGCTTCTCGATGCGCGGGGTGTACCCCGGGTTGCCTTCGCAGGCGGCGGTGAACACGTGAGGAATTTCTTCGTCGCCATGGGCGTCGATGAATGCATCCACCCCATGCAGTTTCATCTGGCTCTGGGCGAAGAACACTTCCGGGCTCAGTTCCACGCTGGCGTCCTGCCAGGCGCGGTTGAGGTCCTTGCCCTTGAAGTTGGTGCGCAGGTGGCCGTGGAAGGCGCCGTCCGGGTTCATGTTGGGGATCAGGTACAGGTCAGCCTTGGCCAGCAGTTGCTGGATGACCGGGCCGTTTTTATCAAGGGCGTCGATCACGCCTTCCATGAACCATTCGGCCATGTGCTCGCCCGGGTGCTGCTGGGCGATGAGCCACAGCTTGCGCTTGCCGGCCGCGCCATTGCCCGCACGCAGCAGCGGGATATCCCGGCCCTGCACGCTGCGCCCGCTGGCCAGCAGTTCGATGCCAGGGATCTTCAGGGCGCGTTCGATCAGCTGGTTGTGGCGGGCGCGGGGGTAGGGTTCGAAGTAGGCGAACCAGGCCTGTCCGTGTTCAGCCTTGAGCTCGAAGCTCAGCGCCTTGCCGTCGAACTGGCTAGGTACGCGGAACCAGGTCTGCTGGTCGTAGGAGGCCACGGCCTGGTAGCCGTCCCAGGCGTTCTTGTAGGAGGACGCATGGGCGTTGTCCAGGCTGAAACGGTGGGTTTGACCTTGGGTGAGGCCGCTGGCCTTGAAGTGGAACCACTGGAAGTGGTCGCTGTGGCTGTCCTTGCGGATGTCCAGGTGGACGTGCGCGGGGTCACTGGCGTCCTTGACCAGAATGTTGCCGGAGTCGAAATCGCAGTCGATGTGCAGCGGGGAGAGCGTCACGGTCATTGCCAGCCTCCTGTTGGCGTTTGTTGTGACCGTACTCTACACCGCTTGGTGGCAGGCTCCCATCCCTGGCAAACCGCGATCCGTTGATTTGGCACCACCTCTGTAGGAGCGGCTTCAGCCGCGATCCCCCGCGAGGCGGGGCCTGGGCACAGCGTTGCCTGCATCGCGGCTGAAGCCGCTCCTACAAGGAGAGCAAACCCAATCCGGTCAGGGCTGCAATGGCAAGCCCCACGGCAATCGAGCAGCCGCCCAGCGACAATGCCGCGCGCCCTTGCCGATACCAGCCGTCATGCCCCAGTTGCCGCGCCGGGGCGAGCAGGCCGCGCCAGCGCAATTCGGTTTCGTGGAAGGCACACAGGTGGTTGGGGTCGGCATCCAGCCAGCGGCGAAAATCGATGCGTTCGCTGGCGGTCACCTGCGGGCTCTGCAGGCGCACGTACCACTGGCCGGCGACACTGGCCAAGGCATCACCTGGCGCACGGGCGGTCTGCAGGGCCTGGTTCATGTGGCGTTCGATGTTGATCAAGGGCAGGTCGAGGCGTTCGCCAATCTCGGCGAAACCGACCTGGTCGAGGCGGTTGAGCAGGAACACTTGCTGGACCCGACGGGGCAGGCGCTTGAGGGCATGCAGCAACGCGTCGTCGCGGGTTTGCTCGGCGGTGCGTGGGTCGTGCTCAAGGGGCAGCAGCAGGCGGGTCATGGACAGCTCCTTGCTCATGAGATGAAGGGGGGGCATCTTCCCTGATGCGCAGTCAGCTTAGTATTAACGAGATTGATTCTCAAGTGCTGATTCCGCAAACTTTTGTAATGAGCGTTCACGCGCTGACACATTATTGCTATCATCGCCGCCATTAAACGATCTTCATTAGCCTGAAGAGCCAAAAAAAAGACCCGGCAAAAAGCCGGGTCAAAAACCGTGATTAGCCTGATGAGGAGATAATCTGAGCGTCCGACCTGAGGACGTTGCAGGTTATCCAGCGGGTCTCGCGACCTGCTGAGTGCAATAATAATCGTTATCATTTGCCAGTCAAATGATTTTTCCGTATCCCGGTAAAATAATCCTTCTGACGCACCTCCAGTCCCCGGCAATTGGGGCTATCGCCGTTCGTCGGCCATCACGTTCTCTCCCCTCAAATCGACGTTTTCTCCATGGCGTGGCGCTGCTCCAGCAACGCGCGGGCCATGTTGATCATGTGCATCAACGCAAACACCACTTCCCGCGTCGTGCCCTGCAGATGGGCGCCGGTTTCCTGTGCCGTCGCCGAGGCGCAGCGCAGCAGGGCCATGGCGTGCTCGCTGGCTTGAGTGGCGGTCACGCCTTCGCGCAGGGTCCAGAGCGAGCGCTCCAGCTCAGCGGCGGTGGGGGTGGGGTTGAGGTAGTAGTCGAGGGCGCGGCGGGCGGCTTCTTCGTCGAGATCTGTATCTTCGTTTATCGGTTTGTTCATTCCAGCACCTGTGAAATCCCTTCAAGGACAAGGAATATCGATAGTAGGTCAATGTGTATTATTTTTGTCTGCTAAGATAATTCCAGATGTGTATTGATGCCGTTCATCCAGTCCGTATCGTTCACCGCCATGGAAAACTGGATCGAATTTCTGTCGCGCTACAAGCGCGAGCACAACCTCAAGCAATACCAACTGGCCGAACGCCTGGGCATGACCCAAGGCGGGCTTGGCCATTGGTTGCGTGGCACACGCCGACCGACCCTGGAGACCGTCAACGAAAAGCTGGAACAGCTTGGCCTGGTGTCCCTGGAGGCGCGGGTGATGGTGGTCGAGCGCGATATCTTGGCGCGCGAGAGCCCAGGGGTTTATGGGGTGGACCGGCCGCTGTCGGTCAATGCCATGCGCCACGCCAGTTTTCGCTTTCCGGTATTGAGCTGGGCCGACCTGCAAGGCGCGTTGCCCGAGTCCAGTGAAACCCAGGAACTGACGGGCTATATGCCTGCTGGCAATGCGTTTTGGTTACCGGTTGAGAATGACTCGATGAACGCCGCCAGTGGCAGGAGTTTGCCGCAGGGCGTGCTGGTTTTGGTGGATGCCGGAATCGAGGTTGCGCCGGGCAGGCTGGTAGTGGCCCGGCAGCCAGGCAAGCCAGCGGTGCTGAGGGAGTTGATCGAGGAGGGCGGGCAGCGGATGCTCAGGCCGCTCAACACCCTGTACCCCACCGTGCTGTGCGAGGAAGGGTGCGAGTTTTTAGGTGTCGTGGTGCGGATGCACGGGGTGCTCTAGATCTGCGCGCAGACCGCGTTGGGGCGGCCAGGTGCCAGACGGTAGCCTTGCAGCGCTCTTGAGATCGAGCGCCGCCCGCGCGGCGCTCGATCTCATAGGCGAAACAACCCTTTCGGCGAACACATCGCCGCCGTTACGCCTCCTCCAGCTCCACCAGCACCGTCCCTTCGCTGACCATATCCCCCTCCTGGCAGAACAACGCCTTCACCGTCCCGGCATGCGGCGCACGAATGCTGTGCTCCATCTTCATCGCCTCCAGCACCACCAGCGCGGTGCCGGCCTCCACCACCTGCCCCGGCTCGACCAGCACCCGCACGATGCTGCCGTTCATGGGCGCGCCCAGGCCGCCCTGGTGGCTGTGGCTGGCCTCGGCCGCGGCGATCGGGTCATGAACGCTGATGGCATGCAGTTCACCTTGCCATTGCAGGTACAACGTGCCACCCCGACGCACCGCCAGGTGGCGAAGGCGCAGGCCGTCATGATCGTGGCACAGCTGCTCACCCTCCAGCCGGTAGGTCGAAGGCGCACTGCGCTCCAGCGCCACCGCCTGCTCATGCCCCTCGTACTGCAAGTGCAGGCTACTGCGCGCCGGCAGGCCCAGGCGCAGGCCATCGCGGGCCGCCCATGGCGAGGCGCGGTCGTCCTGGCGCTTTAGCGCCGGCTCGCTTTGCAGCCAAGCCTCGGCAGCGGCTTCCCAGAACTGCGTCGGCAAGGGCTGGGGCGCAGGCAGCAAGACGTCCTGGTGACGCGGGATGAAACCGGTGTCCAGCTCCGCCTGCGCGAATGCCGGGTGCGCGAGGATTCGGCGCAGGAAGGCGATATTGGTCTTCAACCCGCCAATGGCGAACTCATCGAGCATCGCCAGCAGCCGCAGGCGCGCTTGCTCACGATCCTGCCCCCAGGCGATCAGCTTGCCCAGCATCGGGTCGTAGAACGGCGACACCACATCGCCCTCGCTGACGCCGCTGTCCACCCGGCGCCCTTCGCCTGGCGCCGACTCGCGGTACAGCGCCAGGGTGCCGGTGGCCGGCAGGAACTCGTTGGCCGGATCTTCTGCGTACAGCCGTACTTCGATGGCATGGCCGATCAGCGGCACTTGCTCTTGAGTCAAAGGCAGCGGCTCGCCGCAGGCCACGCGGATCTGCCAGGCCACCAGGTCGAGCCCGGTGATGGCTTCGGTGACCGGATGTTCCACTTGCAGGCGGGTGTTCATCTCCATGAAGAAGAACTCGCCCCGGGCATCGAGCAGGAACTCGACGGTGCCCGCGCCGACATAGCCGATGGCTTGCGCGGCGCGTACCGCCGCCTCGCCCATGGCCTTGCGCAGCGCCGGGGAAAGCCCCGGTGCCGGCGCTTCTTCGACCACCTTCTGGTGGCGGCGCTGGATCGAGCAATCGCGCTCGTTGAGGTACAGGCAGTTACCCTGCTGGTCGGCGAACACCTGGATTTCCACATGGCGCGGCTTGAGCACGTACTTCTCGACCAGCATGCGCGCGTCGCCGAACGACGACTGCGCTTCACGCTGTGCCGAGGCCAGGGCGTCGGCCAGCTGGCTTTCGTCCTCGACCACCTTCATGCCCTTGCCACCGCCCCCGGCGCTGGCCTTGAGCAGCACCGGGTAGCCGATGCGCTCGGCGGCGGCGCGGAAGGTGTCCAGGTCCTGGGCCTCGCCATGGTAGCCCGGCACCAGCGGCACGCCTGCAGCCTCCATCAGCGCCTTGGCCGCCGACTTGCTGCCCATGGCGTCGATGGCGTTGGCCGGTGGGCCGAGGAAGATCAACCCGGCCTGCTCGATGGCGCGGGCGAAACCGGCGTTCTCCGAGAGGAAGCCATAACCCGGATGGATGGCCTGGGCGCCGCTGGCCTTGGCTGCGGCGATCAGCTTGTCGACCACGAGATAGCTTTCAGCCGCCTTGGTGCCACCGAGGTCGACGCGGATGTCCGCTTCGCGGCTGTGGCGCGCCTCGCGGTCGGTGGCGCTGTGCACGGCCACGGTGGTCAGGCCCAGGGCCTTGGCAGTGCGCATCACGCGGCAGGCGATCTCGCCGCGGTTGGCGACCAGCAGGGTGGTGAGGGTGGGGCGGCTCATGGGCGCGGCTCCTTCTTGTGCTCGGTTTGCCAGGCGGGGCGGCGTTTTTCCAGGAAGGCGCGCAGGCCCTCCTGGCCTTCGGCGCTGACGCGGATGCGGGCGATGGTGTTCTCGCAGTAGCGGCGCAGCGCCGGGCTCAGCTCACCGTCATCCACTTCGCGCAGCAGGTCCTTGGTGGCGCGCAGGGCCTGGGGGCTGTTGTGCAGCAGGTTGTCGACCCAGGCCTCCACTTGCATGTCCAGTTCGGCGGCCGGGTATACCTCGGCCAGCAGGCCCAGGTCACGGGCGCGCACGCCGCTGAAACGTTCGGCAGTCAGGGCGTAGCGGCGGGCGGCGCGCTCGCCGATGGCCTTGACCACGAACGGGCTGATCACGGCGGGGGCGAGGCCGATGCGCACCTCCGACAGGCACAGCTGGGCGTCTTCGGCGCCGATGGCCATGTCGCAACAGCTGATCAGCCCCAGCGCGCCGCCGAAGGCCGCGCCTTGCACCACGGCCAGGGTGGGGGCCTTGAGCCGGTGCAGGGCGTACATCAGCTCGCCCAGTTCATGGGCGTCGTCGAGGTTGGTGTTGAAATCCAGTTCGGCCGACTGCTGCATCCAGGCCAGGTCGGCACCGGCGCTGAAATGCCGGCCACGGCCGCGCAGCACCACGAAGCGCAGCTTGCCGTCCTCGGCGATTTGGTCGAGGGCGACGATCAGCTCGCGGATCATCTGCGCGTTGAAGGCGTTGTTTTTGTCTTCCCGGCTCAGCCACAGGGTGGCGAAGCCGCGAGGGTCCTTTTCCAGTTCGATAGTCGCGAAGTCGCTCATAGGTCACATCCGGAAAATGCCGAAGCGGCTCTGTTCGATCGCGGCGTTCAGCGCGGCGGACAGCGCCAGGCCAAGCACGTCGCGGGTCTGCGCCGGGTCGATGACACCGTCGTCCCACAGCCGGGCGCTGGAGTAGTAGGGGTGGCCCTGGCGCTCATACTGGTCGAGGATCGGCTGCTTGAGCCTCTTCTCGTCATCGCTGCTGAACACTTCGCCGCTGCGCTCGCTCTGCTCGCGCTTGACCTGGGCCAGCACGCCGGCCGCCTGTTCGGCGCCCATCACGCCGATGCGGGCGTTAGGCCACATCCACAGGAAGCGCGGGTCGTAGGCGCGGCCACACATGCCGTAGTTGCCGGCGCCGAAGCTGCCGCCGATGATCACCGTGAACTTCGGTACCTGGGCGCAGGCCACTGCCGTCACCAGCTTGGCACCGTGCTTGGCGATGCCGCCTTCCTCGTATTTTTTCCCGACCATGAAACCGGTGATGTTCTGCAGGAACAGCAGCGGGATGCCGCGCTGGCAGGCCAGCTCGATGAAGTGCGCGCCTTTTTGCGCGGCTTCGGCGAAGAGGATGCCGTTGTTGGCCAGGATCGCCACCGGGTAGCCGTGCAGGTGGGCGAAGCCGCACACCAGGGTGGTGCCGAACAGCGCCTTGAACTCATCGAACACCGAACCGTCGACCAGCCGCGCGATCACCTCGCGCACGTCGAACGGCTGCTTGGCGTCGGCCGGGACCACGCCGTACAGCTCTTCGGCGTTGTACAACGGCGCGATCGGTGCCTGGCATTGCAGCTTGCCCTGCTTGTGCCAGTTGAGATTGGCGACGCTGCGCCGGGCGATGGCCAGGGCGTGCTCGTCGTTGTCGGCATAGTGGTCGGCCACGCCGCTGGTGCGGCAGTGCACGTCGGCGCCGCCGAGGTCCTCGGCGCTGACTACCTCGCCGGTCGCGGCTTTTACCAAAGGGGGGCCTGCGAGGAAGATGGTCGCCTGCTGGCGCACCATGATCGCTTCGTCGGCCATGGCTGGCACGTAGGCGCCACCGGCGGTGCACGAGCCCATCACCACGGCGATCTGCGGTATCCCTAAGGCGCTCATGTTGGCCTGGTTGAAGAAGATGCGCCCGAAGTGCTCGCGGTCGGGGAACACCTCGTCCTGGCGTGGCAGGTTGGCGCCGCCGGAGTCCACCAGGTAGATGCATGGCAGGCGGTTCTGCAGGGCGATGGTCTGGGCGCGCAGGTGCTTCTTCACCGTCAGCGGGTAGTAGGAGCCGCCTTTGACCGTGGCGTCGTTGGCCACGATCATGCACTCCACGCCTTCGACGCGGCCGATGCCGGCGATCACGCCGGCGGCCGGCACGTCTTCGCCGTACACCTCATGGGCGGCCAGCTGGCCGATCTCGAGGAACGCCGAGCCCGGGTCGAGCAGGCGGTCGATACGTTCGCGAGGCAGCAGCTTGCCCCGCGAGGTATGCCGCTCCTGGGCCTTCGGCCCGCCGCCCTGCGCGATGTGGGCGAGCAGGCCGCGTAGGGCCTGGACCTGTTCGAGCATGGCCGCGCTGTTGGCGGCGAAATCCGCCGAGCGCGGGTTGATCTGGGTATGCAGGGTAGCCATGTGCGCCCGTTCCTTGTGCTCAGCGGGTTTCGTTGAACAGTTCGCGGCCGATCAGCATCCGGCGGATTTCGCTGGTGCCGGCACCGATCTCGTACAGCTTGGCGTCGCGCAACAGGCGGCCGGCCGGGAATTCATTGATATAGCCGTTGCCACCGAGGATCTGGATCGCCTCCAGGGCCATCTGCGTGGCGCGCTCGGCGGTGTACAGGATCACCCCGGCGGCATCTTTGCGGGTGGTCTCGGCGCGGTCGCAGGCCTGGGCCACGGCGTACAGGTAGGCGCGGCTGGCGTTGAGTTGGGTGTACATGTCGGCGATCTTGCCCTGGATCAGTTGGAACTCGCCGATGCTCTGGCCGAACTGCTTGCGATCGTGGATGTACGGCACCACCAGGTCCATGCAGCTCTGCATGATGCCGGTCGGGCCGCCGGACAGCACCACGCGCTCGTAGTCCAAGCCGCTCATCAGCACGCGCACGCCGCCGTTGAGCTGGCCGAGGATGTTTTCTTCCGGCACTTCGACGTCGTCGAAGAACAGCTCGCAGGTGTTGGAGCCGCGCATGCCGAGCTTGTCGAACTTGTTGCTGCGGGTGAAGCCTTTCCAGTCACGTTCGACGATGAACGCGGTGATGCCGTGGGGGCCCTTGTCCAGGTCGGTCTTGGCGTAGATCACGTAGGTGTTGGCGTCGGGGCCGTTGGTGATCCAGGTCTTGCTGCCGTTGAGCACGTAGCGGTCGCCGCGTTTTTCGGCGCGCAGTTTCATCGACACCACGTCGGAGCCGGCGTTGGGCTCGCTCATGGCCAGGGCGCCGATGTGCTCGCCGCTGATCAGCTTGGGCAGGTACTTGAGCTTCTGCTCGTGGCTGCCGTTGCGGTTGATCTGGTTGACGCACAGGTTGGAGTGGGCGCCGTAGGACAGGGCCACCGAGGCCGAGGCGCGGCTGATCTCTTCCATCGACACCACGTGGGCCAGGTAGCCCAGGCCGGCGCCGCCGTATTCTTCCGGCACGGTGATGCCCAGCAGGCCCATGTCGCCGAACTTGCGCCACATGTCGGCGGGGAACAGGTTGTCGTGGTCGATCTGCGCGGCGCGCGGCGCCAGTTCGGCGGCAACGAAGGTGCGCACCTGGTCGCGGAGCATGTCGATGGTCTCGCCCAGGGCGAAGTTCAGGCTGGGGTAATGCATGTGGGCACCTTCTTGTTCTTGAAATTCGAGGTACTGCACCGACCCTGTGGGAGCGGGCTTGCCCGCGATGCCCGTCAGAACGGCCAGCGATGTTGTCTGGTCCGGCCTCATCGCGGGCAAGCCCGCTCCCACAGGGTCGGTGCTCGTGGTTGACGTTAACGTAAACCTGCCTTCAGGGGCTGTCAATCGGATCATCACCTTTACGTAAACGTAAATCTGCGCCAGAGTATTCGCCGCCTGCTTCAGTCATGCCCAGAACAACCACAAGAAGGGATCACCATGCCTCAACCAAGCTATACCCGCGGCCGTCAAGACCACCCCTTGCTGACCCTGACCATCGGCCAGGCTTTCGATGCCACCGTCGCCCGTCACGGCGAGCGCGAGGCGCTGGTGGTGCGCCACCAGGGCCTGCGCTACAGCTGGCGCGAGCTGGCCGCCGAGGTCGATGTGCAGGCCCGGGCCTTGATGGCGCTGGGGGTGGAGGTGGGCGAGCGGGTTGGTATCTGGGCGCCCAACTGCGCCCAGTGGTGCATCCTGCAACTGGCCACGGCCAAGGTCGGCGCGATCCTGGTCAACATCAACCCGGCCTACCGGGTGGGCGAGCTGGAATACGTGCTGCGCCAGTCCGGCTGCCGCTGGCTGGTGTGCGCCGATGCCTTCAAGACTTCCGATTACCACGCGATGGTGCAGGAACTGGTGCCGGAGCTGGCGACCCACGCATTGGGCGAACTGGCCAGCGAACGCCTGCCCGACCTGCGTGGCGTGATCAGCCTGGCCGCCGAGCCACCCTCGGGTTTCCTGCCCTGGGCCGCGCTGGCCGGGCGGGCAGGGGCGGTCGAGGTTGAGTCCTACCAGGCGCGACAGCAGGGCCTGCAGTTCGACCAGCCGGTGAACATCCAGTACACCTCCGGCACCACCGGCGCGCCGAAGGGCGCGACCCTGAGCCACTACAACATCCTCAACAACGGCTACATGGTCGGCCAGAGCCTGGGCCTGAGCGAGCGCGACCGCATGGTGATCCCGGTGCCGCTGTACCACTGCTTCGGCATGGTCATGGCCAACCTCGGCTGCATCACCCACGGCAGCACCCTGGTCTACCCCAACGACGCCTTCGACGCCGAGCTCACCCTGCGCGCCGTGGCCGAGGAGCGCGCCAGCATCCTGTATGGGGTGCCGACCATGTTCATCGCCATGCTCGACCACCCCGCACGCACGCAACTGGACCTGTCCACCCTGCGCAGCGGCATCATGGCCGGCGCCACCTGCCCGATCGAGGTGATGCGCAAGGTGATCGACCAGTTGCACATGGCCGAGGTGCAGATCGCCTACGGCATGACCGAGACCAGCCCGGTGTCGCTGCAGACCGGTCCCGACGATGGCCTGGAGCTGCGCGTGACCACCGTGGGCCGTACCCAGCCGCACCTGGAGACCAAGCTGGTGGACGCCGACGGGCGCATCGTCGCACAGGGTGAGATCGGTGAGCTGTGCACGCGCGGCTACAGCGTGATGCTTGGTTACTGGGACAACCTGCAGGCCACCCATGACGCCATCGACCCGGCCGGCTGGATGCACAGCGGCGACCTGGCGGTGATGGACGACGAGGGTTATGTACGCATTGTCGGGCGCAACAAGGACATGATCATTCGCGGCGGCGAGAACATCTATCCGCGCGAGCTGGAGGAGTTCTTCCACACCCACCCGGCCGTGGCCGAGGCGCAGGTGGTGGGGATTCCGTGCAGCAAGTACGGCGAGGAGGTGGTGGCGTGGATTCGCCTGCACCCTGGGCACCATGCCACGGCCGAGGAATTGCAGCAGTGGTGCAAGGCGCGATTGGCGCATTTCAAGACACCGCGGCATTTCCGCTTTGTCGAAGAGTTTCCGATGACGGTGACGGGGAAGGTGCAGAAGTTTCGCATGCGGGAAGTGAGTATCGAGGAGCTGGCAGGGTGATGATGAAACGCCCCTTCTGCAGTTTTAAAAGGCCGAAGAAGGAGCATGCCGATCTACTGTGACAGTAGTGAATTTATCCGCGTGCCTCTCGCCGTTGCCGGGTGTGCCCATGAGCGAAGCAGGCCGGTGGCGGCGCTGCTGGCAGAAATGTCAGGTGAGGGGCGGCCCTGCCGATGTTTCTGGTTCGGGCATGGCCCGGAAGACCACGTCGATCAGTTCGGCGAAGGTGAGGTAGGTGCGCAGTGGCTGGTTGATCTGGATGCCGAAGGCTTCTTCGATCAGCGCTTGCAGCTCGAACATGTCGAAGCTGTCGGCGCCCAGTTCGCCCAGGGAAATGTCCGGGCGGACCTGGTGCAGGCTTTGCTCGAGGAAGTGGCTGATGATCCAGCGCAGGTGGAAGGTGATGTAGAGCCGGGAGTGCATGCTGGGGCTGCCATGGGAGGAGGGATGATCCTCTTTAGCGCGGCTTTGTGGTGGCGGCTACTGGTAGAAATGCCAGGTGCGGGGCTGTGGGATTTGTGCTTTGGGTTGGCTTACCCGCGAGGCGGGCGATGACACCGGGGTGTGGTGTAGCTTGCGTAACCGCTGTAGGAGCGGCTTCAGCCGCGATCACCCGCAACGCGGGTGCCATCCACCGCGCTGCCTGCATCGCGGCTGAAGCCGCTCCTACTGCGTGTAGCTCACGCCTCGGTTGCCGGGGCTCAGCTCTCGTAGCCGAGGTTGGGGGCCAGCCAGCGTTCGCTCACGCTCACCTCCTGGCCCTTGCGTGCGCTGTAGCGCTCGATCTGGTCCTTGTCCACCTTGCCCACGGCGAAGTACTGCGCCTGCGGGTGGGCGAAGTACCAGCCGCTGACTGCCGCCGCCGGGAACATGGCGAAGTGCTCGGTGAGGAACACGCCGCTCGGGCCGGTTTCGCCGATGGCGGTGCCGTCGAGCAGGCGGAACAGGGTTTCCTTCTCGGTGTGGTCGGGGCAGGCGGGGTAGCCCGGGGCCGGGCGGATGCCACTGTACTGCTCCTTGATCAGCGCCTCGTTGTCCAGGTGTTCATCCTTGGCGTACCCCCAGTGCTCCTTGCGCACCTGCTCGTGCAGCCACTCGGCGCAGGCTTCGGCCAGGCGGTCGGCCAGGGCCTTGACCATGATCGAGCTGTAGTCGTCGCCCTTGTCCTGGTAGGCCTTGGCCACTTCCTCGGCACCGATGCCGGCGGTGGTGATGAAGCCGCCGACGTAGTCGGTCACGCCGCTGTCTTTCGGGGCGACGAAGTCGGCCAGCGACCAGTTGGGCTTGCCGTCGGGCTTGATGGTCTGCTGGCGCAAGTGGTGCAGGGTGGCCAGCGTGTCGCCGTTGTCGCCATAGACTTCGATGTCGTCATGCTCGACCTGGTTGGCCGGCCAGAAGCCGAACACCGCGCGGGCGCTGATCAGCTGCTCGTCGATCAGCTTGTCGAGCATCTCGCGGGCGTCCTTGTACAGCGCCGTGGCGGCCTCGCCGACCACTTCGTCGGTGAGAATGCGCGGGAACTTGCCGGCCAGGTCCCAGGAGATGAAGAACGGGGTCCAGTCGATGTACTCGGCCAGGGTGCGCAGGTCGATGTTCTCCAGCACCTTGACGCCGGTGAAGGAGGGGGTTGCGGCCTGGTAGTTGGCCCAGTCGTACTGCGGCTTGGCGGCGATGGCCTGGGCGTAGCTCAGGCGCTCGGTGCGGGCGCTGCGGTTGGCGGTGCGCTCGCGTACCTCCACGTACTCTTCGCGGGTCTTGGTGACGAAGCCGGCCTTGAGTTCTTTCGACAGCAGCTGCGTGGCCACGCCCACCGCGCGCGAGGCGTCGGTGACGTAGACCACGGCATCGTTCGAGTACTTGGGCTCGATCTTCACCGCCGTGTGCGCCTTGGAGGTGGTCGCGCCGCCGATCATCAGCGGCAGGTGGAAGCCCTGGCGCTGCATCTCGCGGGCGACGTGGACCATCTCGTCCAGCGACGGGGTGATCAGCCCGGACAGGCCGATGATGTCGCACTTCTGCTCGCGGGCGGTCTGCAGGATCTTCTCGGCCGGCACCATCACGCCCAGGTCGACGATGTCGTAGCCGTTGCAACCGAGCACCACGCCGACGATGTTCTTGCCGATGTCGTGCACATCGCCCTTGACCGTGGCCATGAGGATCTTGCCCTTGGCTTCGGGCTTGTCGCCTTTTTCCGCCTCGATGAACGGGATCAGGTGGGCCACGGCTTGCTTCATGACGCGGGCCGACTTGACCACCTGGGGCAGGAACATCTTGCCGGCGCCGAACAGGTCGCCAACCACGTTCATGCCGCTCATCAGCGGGCCTTCGATGACCTCGATGGGGCGTGCCGACTGCTGGCGGCACTCTTCGGTATCTTCGACGATGTAGGCGGTGATGCCCTTGACCAACGCATGCTCGAGGCGCTTGTCGACCGGCAGCGAGCGCCACTCTTCGTTCTCGACTTCCTTGGTGGCGCCGCCGCCCTTGTAGTCGTCGGCAATCGCCAGCAGGGCGTCGGTGCCGTGCGGGGTGCGGTTGAGCACCACGTCCTCGACTTTCTCGCGCAGGGCGGCGGGGATCTCGTCGTAGATCTCCAGTTGGCCGGCGTTGACGATGCCCATGGTCAGGCCGTTCTGGATGGCGTGGTAGAGGAACACCGAGTGGATCGCCTCGCGCACCGGGTTGTTGCCACGGAACGAGAACGACACGTTCGATACGCCACCCGAGCTCAGGGCGTAGGGCAGGTGGTCGCGGATGTATGCGCAGGCTTCGATGAAGTCGACGGCGTAGTTGTTGTGCTCCTCGATGCCGGTGGCCACGGCGAAGATGTTCGGGTCGAAGATGATGTCTTCTGGCGGGAAGCCCACTTCGTTGACCAGGATGTCGTAGCTGCGCTGGCAGATCTCGCGCTTGCGCGCGGCGGTGTCGGCCTGGCCGACCTCGTCGAAGGCCATCACCACCACGGCGGCGCCGTAGCGTTTGCACAGGCGGGCGTGGTGCTTGAACTGCTCGACGCCTTCCTTCATCGAGATCGAGTTGACGATGCCCTTGCCCTGGATGCACTTCAGGCCGGCCTCGATCACCTCCCACTTGGAGGAGTCGATCATGATGGGGACGCGGGAGATGTCCGGTTCGCCAGCGATCAGGTTGAGGAAGCGGACCATGGCGGCCTGGGAGTCGAGCATCCCTTCGTCCATGTTGATGTCGATCACCTGGGCGCCGGCCTCGACCTGCTGCAGGGCGACTTCCAGCGCTTCGGTGTAGTTCTCTTCGCGGATCAGCCGGGCGAACTTGGCGGAGCCGGTGATGTTGGTGCGCTCGCCGACGTTGACGAACAACGACTGGCGGTCGATGGTGAACGGCTCCAGGCCCGACAGGCGGCAGGCCTTGGGGATGTCCGGGATGGCCCGTGGCTTGTGCTTGGCCACGGCCTCGGCGATGGCCTGGATGTGCGGCGGGGTGGTGCCGCAGCAGCCGCCGATGATGTTGAGGAAGCCACTGGCGGCGAACTCCTCGACCACCGCGGCCATTTCCGCGGGCGTCTCGTCGTACTCGCCGAAGGCGTTGGGCAGGCCGGCGTTGGGGTGCGCGGAAACGAAGGTGTCGGCCTTGCCGGATAGCTCTTCCAGGTACGGGCGCAGGTCTTTGGCGCCCAGGGCGCAGTTCAGGCCGATGGAGATTGGCTTGGCGTGGCGTACCGAGTTCCAGAACGCTTCGGTGGTCTGGCCGGACAGGGTGCGGCCGGAGGCGTCGGTGATGGTGCCGGAGATCATGATCGGCAGTTCGACGTTGTCTTCCTCGAACACCTGCTGCACGGCGAAGATCGCCGCCTTGGCGTTGAGGGTGTCGAAGATGGTCTCGATCAGCAGCAGGTCGGCACCGCCTTCGATCAGGCCCCGGGTGGCCTCGATGTAGTTGGTCACCAGCTCGTCGAAGGTGACGTTGCGGTAGCCGGGGTCGTTGACGTCGGGGGAGATCGAGCAGGTGCGGCTGGTCGGGCCGAGCACGCCGGCGACGAAGCGCGGCTTGTCCGGGGTTTCCAGGGTCTTGGCATCCGCCACCTGGCGGGCGACGCGCGCGCCCTCGACGTTGAGCTCGTACACCAGCGCTTCCATGCCGTAGTCGGCTTGCGAGATCTGCGTGGCGTTGAAGGTGTTGGTTTCGAGAATATCCGCGCCGGCGTCCAGGTAGGCTTTCTCGATCGCGGCAATGACATCGGGGCGGGTGAGCAGCAACAGGTCGTTGTTGCCCTTCACGTCGCTTGGCCAATCGGCGAAGCGCGTGCCACGATAGTCGTGTTCCTCCAGGCGGTAACTCTGGATCATAGTACCCATGCCGCCGTCGAGGATCAGGATGCGCTCTTTGAGTGCGTTCTGGAGTGCTTGTAAACGAGCGCTGCGGTCGGACATAGGAACTACCTGGTCGGGCGAATATCAGAAGGTGCCGAATAATAACAAAGCTGCACGGATTTTAGGCGTGCCGCCGTTTTGCATGAATTTCCTTCATGTTGGCGTACGCCCCAGCACCCAGGACCCGGTCAGGCATATCGTGATGGCTTTCAGAAACCAGGACTTTCGGCACATGTTGCTTCGCATACTTGCCAGCGTCTTCGCCCTGCTGATCAGTGGCGCGGCGTTTGCGCAGGCCCCCCAATCGAGCCCGGCGATTTCGTACACCCGGGACATCCAACCGATTTTCACCGAGAAGTGCGTGGCCTGCCATGCCTGTAACGATGCCGCCTGCCAGCTCAACCTGGGCAGTGCCGAGGGGGCCGAACGCGGCGCCTCGAAGGTGCCGGTGTACCAGGGCGAGCGTAGCAAGGCGGTGCCCACCACGCGGCTGTTCTACGACGCCCACGATGAGGCCGGCTGGCGCAAGGCCGGGTTCTACTCGGTGCTGGACAAGCAGGGCAGCCAGGCCGCACTGATGGCGCGCATGCTTGAACTGGGGCACAAGACGCCGCTCACACCCAACGCCAAGCTGCCGGACGAGATCGTGCTGGGGCTCAACCGCACCAACATGTGCCCCATGCCCCACGAGTTCGACGCCTATGCCGGCGCCCACCCGAAGGAAGGCATGCCACTGGCGGTCACCGGCCTGACCGACCAGGAGTACCAGACGCTACAACGCTGGCTGGCGGCCGGCGCGCCGGTGGAGAAGACCCAGTTCGTGCCCAACGCGGCGGAAGCGCGGCAGATCTTCGAGTGGGAAGAGCTGCTCAACCGCCCGGGCTCGACCGAGGCGCTGGTCGCCCGCTGGCTGTACGAGCACTTGTTCCTGGCCCATATCCATTTCGTGGGTGGTGAGCAGGGGCACTTCTTCCAGTGGGTGCGCTCGCGCACCCCGAGCGGTCGGCCGGTCGACCTGATCGCCACCCGCCGCCCCAACGACCCGCCGGGCACCGACTTCTACTACCGGCTGGTTCCGGTGCAGGGGGTGATCGTGCACAAGACCCACATCACCTACCCGATGGGCCCGCAGAAGCTCAAGCGGGTCAAACAGCTGTTCTACAGCGGCGACTGGCATGCCAGTGCGCTGCCTGGCTACGGCCCGCGCCACCGCGCCAACCCGTTCGAGACCTTCGAGGCGATCCCGGCGGTGGCCCGCTACCAGTTCATGCTGGACAACGCCGAGTACTTCGTGCGCACCTTCATCCGTGGCCCGGTGTGCCGTGGGCAGATCGCCACCGACGTGATCCGCGACAATTTCTGGGCGCTGTTCCAGGAGCCGGCCCACGACCTCTACATCACCGATGCCAAGTACCGGGGCGAGGCCACGCCGCTATTGGCCATGCCCGGCCAGATCGACGACGTCGGCAGCGTGTTGGGCCTGTGGCACGCCTACCGCGACAAGCGCAACGAATACGAGGCGCTGCGCCGCGAGGCTTACGCCGAGCAGCCGGCACCGAGCTGGTCGACGCTGTGGGCGGGCAACGATAACGCCTTGCTGAGTATCTTCCGCCACTTCGACAGTGCCTCGGTCACCAAGGGCCTGATCGGCGACGTGCCGCTGACCTTGTGGCTGTTCGACTACCCGTTGTTCGAGCGTACCTACTACCAGCTGGCGGTGAACTTCGATGTGTTCGGCAACGTCTCGCACCAGTTGCAGACGCGCCTGTACTTCGACCTGATCCGCAACGGCGCCGAGGTCAACTTCCTGCGCCTGATGCCGGCCGGCAAGCGCGGCGAGATCCTGGGTAACTGGTACCAGAACAGCGGCAAGGTGAAGATGTGGATGGACTACGAGGACATCGACACCAGCACCCCGAGCGCGCTGAAGCTGGACAAGCACGACCCCAAGCGTGATTTCGGGTTGAAGCTGTTGCAGCGCACCGGCAGCCTGAACGCCGCGCCCGACCCGATCAACCGCTGCCAGGGCGCGTTCTGTTCGCGGCCGCAGATGAGCGAGGAATTCCGCGACGTCGAGCAGTCGCTCAGCCGCCTGGTGTCGCGTCCAGCCGCCGGGCTGAGGGTGATCGAGCAGTTGCCCGAGGCGACGATGCTGCGCATCGAAGGGCAGGGCGGCCAGCGCCAGGTGTATAGCCTGTTGCGCAACCGTGCCCACAGCAACGTGGCGTTCCTGCTGGGCGAGGCGTACCGCTACCAGCCGGGGTTGGACACCCTGACCCTGGTGCCAGGGGTGCTCAGCAGCTACCCGAACTTCATCTTCAATGTGCCTGTGAAGGATGTGCCGGAGTTCGTCGAGGACCTGGAGGCGGCCCGCGACGACACGGCGAAGTTCGAGCGCATCATCATGCGCTGGGGCGTGCGCCGCAGCCATCCTGAGTTCTGGCGCTACTTCCATGACCTGAACCGCTACATCCAGGAGACCGAGCCGGTGGAGGCGGGGGTGCTGGACATGAACCGCTACGAGAACCTCTGATCGGCCGGCCTGACCTTTGCCGGCCTCCTGCGGTCGGACGTGTCAGGTGGGTCTTGTGCAGTCGTTCGCCGGCAAGCCGGCTCCTACGAGGTTGTAAGAGCCGGCTTGCCGGCGAGCGATCGCGACACAAGGCCTGAAAACTCCGGCAATCGCAGGGCATTTCATGCTGTATTCGCTTCAGGCTCTCCGGGCATTCGCCGCCTGGGTGGTGGTCTGCCACCACTTCATGCAGATTTTCTTCGACTTTCACGCCACCGGCCCCCTCGGCCAATTGCTCAGCGACCGCGGGGCGGTCGGGGTGGACATCTTTTTCGTCATCAGCGGCCTGGTGATCTACCTCTCTACCCGCGACAAAGATATTGCCCCCGGGCAGTTCCTGCTCAACCGCGCGCTGCGCATCGTCCCGGCCTACTGGTTCTACACCCTGCTGATGGCGGCGCTGATGCTGGGCGCCAGCCGCTGGATGCCGCATCAGGTGTTCGCCTGGCAGCACCTGCTGTTGTCGCTGCTGTTCATCCCGGCGGAGAACCCCGGCGGCTATGGCCTGTACCCGACCCTCAACGTGGGCTGGACGCTGAATTTCGAGATGTTCTTCTACCTGTTGTTCGGCCTGGCCTTCCTGGTGCGCCAGCGCCATCACTTGTTGCTGGTGACGGCGGCGTTGCTGCTGGTCAGCGAAGTGCTGGGCCGCCTGGGGGTTCTCAGCCGTTTCTACAACAACGACATCGTCTACGAATTCCTGCTGGGCATTGGCCTGGGCGTGCTGTATCGCCGAGGGCTGATCCGCGAGGGCCTGTGGCTGCCGCTGGCGCTGCTGGCCGCGGCCGGTTTCGCCCTCTACCAGCTGGACGCCTCCCAGCGCCTGCTGCACTGGGGGGTGCCCAGCGCGCTGGTGGTGCTGGCATGTATCGCCCTGGAACCGTTTTTCAAGGGCAACCGAGTGCTCAAGGCGCTGGGTGACTGCTCCTACTCGGTGTACCTGATTCATGTGCTGGTGCTGTACGGCGGCTTGTTCGCCAGCCAGCGGCTGCAGTTGAACCCATACCTGGTGTTCGCCATTTGCGTGCCGTCAATCGGACTAATGTCGTGGCTCAGCTACCAATGGCTGGAACGTGGCCTGTACGCGCGGCTGCAGGGCTGGATCGCGGCCGAGCCTGCGCGAGAACCGGCCTTGGCGCTATCCCGAGTCAAATGCTAGGACTTTGTTCGAGGGCCGGGTTGGCGTACACTGCCGGCAAGTCTGTGAGGAACTTCCATGAGCGCTATAACCATTACCGACGCCGCCCATGATTACCTGGCCGATCTGCTCTCCAAGCAGAACACGCCTGGCATCGGCATCCGCATTTTCATCACCCAGCCGGGCACCCAGTACGCCGAGACCTGCATCGCCTACTGCAAGCCGGGCGAAGAGAAACTCGACGACGAGCCGGTGGGCCTGAAGAGTTTCACCGCTTATCTCGATGCCATCAGCGTGCCGTTTCTCGAAGACGCGCTGGTCGACTACGCCACCGACCGCATGGGCGGCCAGCTGACCATCAAGGCCCCCAATGCCAAGGTGCCGATGGTCAACGAAGACAGCCCGATCAACGAGCGCATCAACTACTACCTGCAGACCGAGATCAACCCGGGCCTGGCCAGCCACGGCGGCGCCGTGAGCCTGGTGGACGTGGTCGACGACGGCATCGCCGTGCTGCAGTTCGGCGGCGGTTGCCAGGGCTGCGGCCAGGCCGACGTGACGCTGAAGGAAGGCATCGAGCGCACCCTGCTCGAGCGTATTCCGGAGCTCAAGGGCGTGCGTGACGTGACTGACCACAGCCAGAAGGAAAACGCCTACTACTGATAAGTAGTGGGTGTTCGTGCTGGCCCCTTCGCCGGCAAGCCGGCTTCTACAGGTTGGCCCCTTGTAGGGCCGGCTTGCCGGCGAATTTCATTGATCCCTAGCAACAAACTGTTACGGATTCAATCCCTGCGACAACCGGTCGCGCCCCGGATTCAAAGGGCTGCAGCCCGATCATCCCCAGGTCGGGTAGATGCTCGGGGGGGGGCATGCCAGAATGCGCCGGTTTTCGCTCGGCCCACCCCAAGGGCCGGCACCTTCCCTGTAAAGGATGGTTCCATGACTGATCTGTTGACCCGGCGCGCGGTTGTCGCCGGGATGGGCGTACTGGGGCTTGGCCTGCTGGCGGGCTGCAGCCCGGCTCGCGGCCTGGACTTCAGGTACGGCAAGAACATGAGCAACGAAATCCTCGGGCGCAAGTTCAAGCTCAAGGACCCGCAAGGCAACGAGCGTACCTTGTCGAGTTTCTACGGCTCGATGCCGATGATCTTCTTCGGCTTCACCCAGTGCCCGGCGGTCTGCCCGACCGCGCTGGCGCGCGTGGCGCAGATCCGCAAGATCCTCAGGGGCCGTGACCTCGACCTGTTCCAGCCGGTGTTCATCACTCTGGACCCAGAGCGTGACACCCCCGAAGTGCTCGATGCCTACACCAAGGCCTTCGACCCGTCGATCATCGCCCTGACCGGCACCCCGGAAGAAATCGCCGAGGTGGCCAAGGAGTTCAAGGTGTTCTACGAAAAGGTCCCGGCGGGCGACACCTACACCATCTCTCACTCGTCCACCAGCTACGTCTACGATACGCGTGGCACCCTGCGCCTGAGCCTGGGCCATTCCCTGAACGCCAAGGAATGCGCCGAGGACCTGGTCACCCTGATGGAGATCTGCTGAATGTCGATGCAACCGATCAAGCGCGGCCTGGCCGCCCTGGCACTGATGAGCCTGGCCCTGCCGGCCCTGGCCCAGACCACCGTGAGCGACGCTTGGGTGCGCGCCAGCGTGCCGCACCAACAGTCCACCGGTGCTTTCATGACCCTCACCGCCAGCAGCGACAGCAAGCTGGTGGGCGTGGCTTCGCCCGTGGCCAAGACCGTGCAGGTACACGAGATGACCATGAACGGCGATGTGATGGGTATGCGTGAGGTGAAGTCCGTCGAGCTGCCGGCCGGCAAGGCGGTGAAGCTCGACCCGAATGGCTACCACGTGATGCTGATGGGCTTGAACCAGCAGGTGAAGGAAGGGGAGCAGGTACCGCTGACCCTGACCATCGAGGATGCCAAGGGCGTGAAGGAAACCGTACAGGTGCAGGCGCCGGTGCGTGCGCTCACCGCCGAGAGCGGTGGTGGGCATGACCATATGCATATGAACCACTGATTAGTGGGGCGGGGGCTGCAAAGCAGCCCCTTCAGCTACGGAACCTGGGCAGCGGCCGTTCGATGTTCAGCGAAGTCAGGGTCTTGCGTACCTGGGCTTCGTCGGCCTCCAGCGCCTTGAGACTGGCGCGGATCTTGCCGGCGGCGGGTATGTCGCCCTGACGGTCGATCCAGTCGGCGATCTCCTTGCAGGCGCTGCTCAGGCAGGCCTGACGCTGGCTCATCAGCGACAGAAGCGTGGTGATTTCTCGTTCGGACATGACAGCGATCCTCCATTCAGCCACTTGAGTGTAGCAGCGGCGTGCAAGCATGCAGGCGGGTTACACCAGGTTCAGGCAGGCCTGTCGATAGGCCCCCGGCGTCACACCAAAGGCTTGCTTGAACTGCCGGGTGAGGTGGCTTTGGTCGGCGAAGCCCAGGGCCAGGGCGACTTCCAGCGCAGGCAAGCCACTTCTCAGGAACTCCCGTGCGCGGGCCAGGCGGCGCTGCTTGAGCCAGGCGTGGGGTGGCAGGCCGGTGGCCTGGCGAAACACCCGGGCGAAATGAAACGGGGAGAGGTTAACCGCCGCTGCCAGGGTTTCGAGCGACGGCGGTTCGGCCAACTGGCTCTCCAACAGTTCACGGGCGCGAGCCACGGCCAGCGGTTCATTGCCGGGGGCGGCCGGCTCGGCGCAATGGCCGTGGCGCTGCACCAGGGCGAGCACAGCGTGGCGCCAGGCGGTCTGTTGCTCAAGGGCGCTGGCGTTGCTCTCGGAGAGCTGGTGCAGTTGGCTGAACGCGGCGGCCAGGGCTGGGTCCTGGATCACGCTGTCCTTGAACCGGGGCAGGCCATGCCGGCCCAGTTCCAACTCGTCAAGCACACCCGTGACCCGCTCGTGCTCGGGATAGAAACCGCGGTAGCGCCAGCCGGCCTCGTGAGCGGTGGCACCGGTGTGCAGCTCGTCGGGGTTGATCAGCACCATGCTGCCCACCGGCGCCAGGTGCTCGCTACCGCGGTGCCAGAAACGCTGGGCGCCGGACTCGATCACCGTGAACACATAGCCTTCATGCACGTGCGGGGCGAAGCGCTGCTGGATATAGCGGGCGTGCAGCATCTCGACGTCGCCGAGGGCGGGCGCCTGCCACAGGTGGGTTTGTTCGCGCTGGGGCGTGCTCATGCCAGCCAGCTGCGCAGGAGGAAGAAGATCAGCATGCTGGCCAGCATGCTCAGCAACACGCTGCGGGTCAACAGCACCAGGGTGATGGCCACAAGCGACCCAAGCAGGTAGGGGTTGAGCGGGCTGAGGTCGAGCTGGTGCTCGGGCAGGAAGATGATTGGCCCGCAGATCGCCGTGAGCATGCCGGGCACGGCGAAACCGAGAAACTGCCGCGCGTTGGAGCTCAGGCGCAGCGGCAGTCGCGGTTCGAGGAAGGCATAGCGGTTGAGGAACACCACCGCGCCCATGGCAAAGATCAGCAGCCAGATCATGAGCGGCCTCCGGAGCATTTCTGGCAGACGAAGCCGGCGGCCATGCCCAGCAGGCCGGCCGCCACCAGGGCGGTTTCCCAGTGCCAGTAGCTGAACAGCACCGAGCAGAACAGCGACACCGCCACGCACGCCAGGGTCGGCAGGTTGCGCACCAGCGGCGTGATCAGCGCGACGAAGGTGGCGACGATGGAGAAGTCCAGGCCCAGTTGGTCCAGGTGCGGGATGTTCTGGCCGAGAACGATGCCGGCCAGGGTGAACAGGTTCCACGCCACATAGAACGTCAGGCCCACGCCCAGCGCGTACCAGCGGTTGAATTGCTGCTGGTCGTGGTGGCTGGTGAGGGCGAAGAATTCATCGGTGAGCAGAAAACCCAGGCCCAGCCGCCAGCGGGTCGGCAGGCCGGACATCACCGGGCGCATCGACAGTCCGTAGAGCAAGTGCTGCGAGGTCAGCAGCAGGGTGGTGAGCAGGATCGAGAACAGGTTGGCGCCGCCCTTGAGCATACCAATGGCCACCAGTTGCGCGGCGCCGGCGAAGACGATGGCCGACAGGCCCTGGCCCTCCCAGGCGCTGAGGTTGGCCTCGATGGCCATGGAGCCGGCAAGCAGGCCCCAGGGGGCCACGGCCAGTGACAGTGGCAGGATGGCGATGGCGCCTTTGAGGAAGGCGTGGCGGGCAACGGGCGGGCTGGACATGGGCAAGGCAACGGGCTCGACAGGGCAGGCCAGCATGCCAGAGGGGTGGAGAGCTGGCTTGAACGATCTTGCTTGTTTGTTCTGTAGGAGCGGCTTCAGCCGCGATGCAGGCGGTGCGGTGCCTGGCACCCGCTTCGCGGGTGATCGCGGCTGAAGCCGCTCCTACAGGGGGCGTGCCAAACAGCGACAGTTATCGAGGTGTCGTGTTCGCCGGCAAACCAGCTCCTACGAGGCGTTGTTGCGCCGCGACGCAGCCATTGATATCGACGGCCTTCTGCATCAGCGCCTGGCGATGTTGCGGGTCCAGCTCGCCGAGCAGGCGGTAGACCTCGGCCTGATAATCACGTTGGCGCCCCCATTGCATTTCCAGCCCTTGCGGCCGGCTGCGGCTGCAAGCCAGGTGCGTTGCCGGTTGTGGATAGTAGGGTGCGTAGAGGGTGGCCATGCTGGGGATCGCCTCCAGCGCCTGGCGGTAGGCGGGGCTGGCGCTGTACGCCGAGCACCAGCGGGCGATGGCCAGGGCCGGTGGCGCGAAACCCTGCTTGAGGCTGGCTTCGAGCAGCGGGCACGCAGCGTCGGCGATCTGCCCGGCAGGTAGGTAGGTGGTGTAGTAAAGGGCCAGGCGGTACTGGGCAACCGGGTGCTCGAGCGCCACGGACTTCTTCAGTAGCGCCACCGCCGTGGGCAGGGTGCGGGCCATGGCCTGGCCCTGGCGGCTGAGTTCCGGATCGCTGACGCTGGTGCGCAGGGGGCTGGCCGTGTCGTCCTGGTTGTCGGCCTGCTCCAGCAGGGGGAGGGCCTGGCGATAGAGCAGGTCGGCATGCGGGTCGATGCTCACGTCGAGCGCCTGCGCAGCGAAGGAGGTCAGCAGCAGCGGCAGCAGGGCTGCGTGGGCGCTACGGCGTTTGGGGGCGGCTTCGATGGTCATGACAGGTGCGCGGGTGCCTCAGGCGGATCAGGAGCGATGACCGGCCTATTCTATCCACCCGAGTGTGTTCGACGATAGTCGGGGAATTCCTAATCAGACAAGCTTGATTGGAGCGACCCTGCGCTGGGCATATTTTTCCTGGGCCAGGCCCAATTTGGCGGTGATCACCTTGGCCAGCGCGTTGTTGCCCAGGTCGTTGAAATGCAGGCGGTCGGCGAACAGGCTTTCAGCGAACACCGGCGAGCTGCTGAGCATGCTGTTCATGTCGTAGCAGGGGACGGGGTCTGCTTGGCTCTTGATGCGGCGGAAGAAGGCCATGTGCAACTGGCTGTCGAAGGCGCCATCGATGAGGCGATCGAAATTCGAGGGCTGTTGTTCGAGCCGTTCGAGCATGGCCTGCTCGCCGGCCGGTAGCGCTTCCCTGCACCAGGGCAGCAGGGGCTGGAGGATGAAGGTCAGGGTGGTGTGGCCGTCGGCCAGCAGGCGGTCCCACTGGCGCAGTGTACGGCCGATGCTGTCGGCGGCGCGGATCAGGCGCTTGTCCGGGCTGGACACCGGTTCCAGTGTGGGGCAGGGGCCCGGGCGACGCGGCGCAAGGGCGTGGCCCAAGCGTTGCCACAATGACTCGCGGCGTGGTTCCGCAGCAGGCTGAACACCTTCGTGGAAGCGGTTGAAGTAGTCCTGTTGCCCGGTTTGCGCAGCTTGCGCGCTGGTCATTATCTCGCCCAGCGTTTCCTGGGCCAGCGTGTTCAGCCCGCTGAACACCACGACATGGCCAATCTGGCCGAAGCGGTGCTGGTGGGTGAGGAACATCAGCAGTTCCTGGGTGGCGTTGAGCCCGCAGCCGGCCAGGGTCAGCCAGGTTTCGCCGGTCAGCAGCGAGAGGTACGAGGCCACCGTGTGTTCGTCGGAGCTGGCGCCGATACCCATGGCCGTCGAGCCGCCCACCAGCAGGTTGACCCGCGCCAGGCCACCGCGCTCGGCGACCGAGAAGCGCTTGCCGGCGAAATGGCTGTAACGCATGCCCAGGGCGTCGGTGTTGATGGTGCCGGAGCGGTAGCCGCGCTCATGCACGTAGAGCGTGTGCGGAATGCGTCGGCTGCCCAGCTGGAGGAAGCGCTGGTAGTCGTGCTGCAGGGGATGGGTGCTGCCCATGGGGTCTGCCACTGAGGTGTCGAGGATCGTCATGGGCGCTCCTGGGTTGATGGGCGATTGGCTCAGGCCGCCAGTTCCCTGAGGTTGTAACCCAGGCCGACGATGGCGATGAGCAGCAGCGCAACCCCGGAGGCCAGGCTGATCAGGCGGCTGCTGCGCTGCGAGGCGATCTTGCCGATGGCGAAGATGTACAGGCTGAGCACGGCGAAATCGATGGCGATCCACAGCAGCGACAGCACCACCATGCTCTTGCCGAACGACTCGGTGATCTGGATGAACTGCGGGAAGAAGGAGATGAAGAAGATGATGTCCTTGGGGTTGGAGATGCCTACCATAAACCCTTGGACCAGGCCGCCGCGGCCTGCCGGCAGCGTGCTGGGGGCGAGTTCGACCGGCGCCTGCAGGGCCTCGCGCAGGGTGCCCACGGCGATGTAGCCGATGAACAGGCAACCCAGCAGGCTCATGCCGTTGAGCCAGGCCTTGTCGATGGCCGCGCTGGTCATGATGATCCAGGCCGCGGCGCCGATCAGCACCAGCGACGCCCAGTTGGTGCCGACGGCGGTAAACAGTGCCTTGCGCGAGCCGGAGGCAGCGGCGGTGTTGACGATCAGGGCCACCACCGGGCCTGGAGTGGCGATCAGCAGCAGGACAGTGAGGGCGTAGGTGGCGGTCAGTGCGGTATTCACGTTCAGTTCTCGATCAGTGAGTCAGTTGTTGCTTGTGCATGGAACGGGCAGCGCGCGGGGTTCAGCGAGCCGGGCTCCTGCAGTTGGTACTGTTTCCATTCGAAGTTGTCGCCGTGGCCGAAGAAACCGAGGGTGTCCGGCATCACGCCATCGTTGTAGTGACGGACCCGGTCGCGGATACGCGCGCGGATGCGCTGGCCACTTTCGGTCTGGGCGCTGGCGACTTCGTCGAAGCTCTCGCGGGCGTTGATGACGAAGGCGATATGCTTTCCCAGATTGCGGCTTTTCATCTGTTGATGGCCGGGGAAACTCATGTTGATGAACAGCGGCATGCCGGCGAAGCAGAACGACCAGTGCGCGTCGTGCGGGTCCTGGGGGACGGCTTCAGGCCAGGGGTGCGGGTCGCGGGCATGGACCTGGCGCAGCACGTCCCAGGCCATGGCCTGTTGATCGCTCAGCGTGGTGTCCGGCGCGGTCTCGAGGAACACCAGCAACGGGTGGCCGATGCGCTGCTTTATCGGGAGCGGTTCGACGGTGCGGACGTAGTCGGCCAGCCCCCGGGCGATGTCGTCGGCCAGTCGCTGGGCCCGGGCGAAGATGATGTGGCAGGTGCGCGCGATGACCGCCTTGCGCCCGAACAGGCACGGGAAGTCGGGGTTGGCGAGGGTTTCCTTGAAGTGTTCTATGGTTTTGTGCGTCCAGTGGTGTCTGTTCAGCACATGTTCATCGGCCAGCTCTAGCGCATCCAGGCGGTAGCAGTTTCCATAACCCGTAAACATGATTTCCCCAGGTATATCCAAATGCAGCGTTAAATAACTTTTCCGTATTAATCGAGCGGTTTGGCTATATGTAATTGTTATTTACCGGCATTTTCCGAGATGGGTCCGGCGTTGTAAAACGCCTGGATCTATGACCTACTATTAGCTTCACTCATGCTCTGGATGGCGCCGATGTCTGAACGGATTCAAGCCCTGCACGCCTTGCGTGCCTTCGAAGTAGCCTCGCGCTACGGCTCCTTTACCCGCGCGGCACAGGAGCTGGCACTCACCCAAGGCGCGGTCAGCCACCACATCAAGACCCTTGAAGCCATGTTCGGCTGCGACCTGTTCGAGCGTCGCGGGCCCAAGCTGCGCCTGACCGAGCACGGCCAGTTGCTGGCCCAGGAGCTCAAGGTCGGCTTCAAGATCATCGAGAATGCCTGCGCCCTGTTACGCCAGGACCGCCACGGCCTGCGCCTGAAGGCACCGTCGACGTTGACCGTGCGCTGGTTGCTGCGGGCCCTGGATGGCTTCAAGAAGGTCGATAACAGCTGTTCGGTGCAGTTGTCGAGTGTGTGGATGGACATCGATGCGGTGGATTTCTACTCCGAGCCCTACGACTGCGCCATCCTGCTGGGCAACGGGCGTTTCCCGGCGGACGTGGAGAGCCTGAAACTGTTCGATGAATGGTTGATCCCGGTCTGTCACCCCGAGTACCTGGACAGCCCCGCGCCGGAGCTGGCGGCGCTCAGGCACTGTGAATTCCTGCACCCTTCACCGGACCGGCGCGACTGGCGGCGCTGGCTGGCACGCATGGATGCGCTGGATATCAGCATCGATCAGGGCCAGGTGTTCGACACCCTCGACCAGGGGATTTCGGCGGCCCAGCAGGGCCTGGGCATCTCGGTGGTCGACCTGGTGCTGGCCAGCGCCGATATGGCTGCTGGCAACTTGATCACCCCCTTCCCGCATGCGGTGGCCACCGGCGACGGTTACTACATGACCTGGCTAAAATCCAGCCCGAAGGCGCGGCAGATGCAGAAGCTGCGTGACTACCTGCTGGCCCAGGTGCCGCCGTTGCCGCACCGGGACATCAACTACCTGTACGGCTGACCTGGGTCGCGGGAAGCACCCGTTCGAGCATGAAGTCGATGAACACCCGCAGCTTCGGTGGCATCTGCCGGCCCGAGGGCCACAGCAGGTAGAAGCTGCCGCGCCGCTCCATGAAGCTGTCGAGCACGCTCACCAGGTTGCCGCTGGCCAGTTCCTTGCGCACGCTGAAGTCCGGCAGGCAAGTGATGCCGCGGTGGTTGAGGGCGAAGCAGATCCGCGTCTCGACGTGGTTGCAGACCATCGAGATGGGGATGTCGTAGCCCTGCTCGGGGTGTTCCCGGCGCAGTGGCCAGGTTTCCAGCTTGCCGCTGCTGGGGAAGCGGTAATGCAGGCAACTGTGCCCGCCAAGTTCACGCGGATGCTGCGGTGTGCCGCGCTCGCGCAGGTACTGCGGCGAAGCCACCAGGCAATGCTGGAAGTGCCCGAGGAACTTGGCGTTCAGGCGCGAATCCAGGGGTTGGCCGCCGCGCATCACCACATCGAAGCCCTCGCCGACGATGTCCACCATGCGGTCGCTGAAATCCAGGTCCAGCTCGATATCCGGATAGCGCGCCATGAAGTCGGCCAGTGCCGGCATCACCAGCCCGGTCACCTGCGGCAGGCTGACCCGCAGCCGCCCGCGTGGCGTGCCGCTGGCTTGCGAGAGTGCCTGCTCGGTGGCCTCGATCTCGGCCAGGATGCGCCGGCTGCGCTCGAGGAACAGCGCGCCCTCGGCGGTCAGGGTGATGCTGCGGGTGCTGCGGTGGAACAGGCGCACGCCCAGCCGGGCTTCCAGGCGCGCCACGCGCTTGCCCACCGCCGAGGCGCTGATGCCCAGCGACTGCCCGGCCGCAACGAAACTGCGGGTTTCGGCGACCCGGTTGAAGACCACGAAGCCGCTGAGGCTGTCCATGTTGCACTCCGATTGCGGACATTGATGTCCTGGGTGAGCGGAATTCTACCCGGCTTTTTCCGTAATGCCGCAACGCCGCAAGATGCTTGCCTCGATTGAACCCAGGAGGCACCCATGCATTCCACATCCACCGCGGCCAACGTCGATGAGCCCGCCGCCAGCGCCGCAAGGCTGCCGTTGAGCGGCCTGCTGGCCCTGGCCCTGACCGGTTTCATCGCCATTCTCAGTGAAACGTTGCCGGCGGGCCTGCTCGACCAGATCGCCGATGGCATGGCGATCAGCCAGGCCATGGCCGGGCAGTGGGTCACCGCCTACGCGCTGGGTTCGTTGCTCACCGCCATCCCGCTGGTGACCCTGACCCAGGGTTGGTGGCGCCGTCGAGCGTTGTTGCTGGCCATTGGCGGTTTCATCCTCTTCAACGGCCTGACCGCGTTCTCCAGCGACAACCACCTGACACTGGTGCTGCGCTTTCTGAGCGGCGCCGCCGGCGGGCTGGCCTGGGTCCTGATCGCCGGGCATGCGCGACGCATGGTGGCGCCGGCGCAGCAGGGCAAGGCGATGGCAGTGGCCATGCTCGGGCAACCCATCGCCTTGTCGCTGGGGCTGCCCATTGCCACCTGGCTGGGGGCCTGGCTGGGCTGGCGCGCCACCTTCGTGGTGGTGACCCTGGCCGCGTTGCTGCTGGCGGCCTGGGTGCTGCGGGCCGTGCCGGATTTTCCGGGGCAGGTGGCCGGCAGGCGCCCGGCGACCGCGCAGGTGCTGCGCACGCCGGGGGGGGCGCGGGTGTTGCTGGTGATCCTGGCGTGGATCCTCGGGCATAACATTCTGTACACCTACATCGTGCCGCTGCTGGCGGCGGCGGGCATGGCGGGCGAGGTTGGCCAGGTGCTGATGACCTTCGGCCTGGCCTCGCTGGCGGGGATCGTGCTGGTCGGGCTGGGCGTCGACCGGCGCCTGCGTGGGCTGGTGCTGTTCAGCCTGGCTGGGTTCGCCTTGGCGACTTTGGCGCTTGGGCATCTGCAGGGTTCGGCTTGGCTGGTGCATGCCAGCGTGGCCTTGTGGGGGCTGACCTATGGCGGCGCGCCGACCTTGCTGCAGACGGCCTGCGCCGATGCTGCAGGTGAGGGCGGGGATGTCGCCCAGTCGATGCTGGTGACGGTGTGGAACAGTGCGATTGCCCTGGGTGGGATCGTGGGCGGGTTGTTGCTGACGGGCGCGGGGGTTGGCTCGTTTGGCGCGGTGGTGCTGGTGCTGGTTGCAGTGGCATGGTTGCTGGCCTTCAGTGGGCGGCGAGCGGGGTTTGTCGCGGGTGCAAGGTAGGCAGAAGCCGCTTGCCGGCGAACACCGGCGACGCCGGTGCCAACCACCGCATCGCCTGGTTCGCCGGCAAGGCCGGCGCCTACAGGCGATGCATCGTCGGGCGCGGTTAGGCGGTAGAATCCCCCATCGAGCACGACGACCAGAGGTTCACGCGGTGCAACTGCAACAGGGTTTTATCCTAACCCGTCATTGGCATGACACGCCCGAAGGCACTTGCGTGGAGTACTGGCTGGCCACCGACCAGGGCCCGCGGCGCCTGCGCCTGGCCGCGCAGCCCTCGGTGGCGTTCATCCCCGTCGAGCACGGCGAGCACGCCAGGGCGTTGCTGGCGGGTGAGCAGGGCGTCGTGCTCAAGCCCCTGCAACTGCGTGACTTCGACCAGCGCCCGGTGCTGGGCCTGTACTGCCAGCAGCACCGCCAGCTGATCGCCCTCGACAAGCGCCTGCGCAGCGCCGGCGTGGAGGTCTACGAGGCCGACATCCGCCCACCCGAGCGCTACCTGATGGAGCGCTTCATCACCGCCCCGGTGCGTTTCGATGGCCGCCTCGACGACCAGGGCGTGCTGCACGACGCGCAGCTCAAGCCCGACCCGGACTACCGGCCACCGCTGCGCCTGGTGTCGCTGGACATCGAGACCAGCGAACGTGGCGAGTTGTACAGCATCGCCCTGGAAGGTTGCGGCCAGCGCGACGTCTACATGCTCGGCCCGGCCAACGGCGACGCCAGCGAAGTGGACTTCGCCCTGCACTATTGCGCCGACCGCGCCGCGCTGATCGACAGCCTCAACCAGTGGCTGGCCCGCCACGACCCCGACGCGATCATCGGCTGGAATCTGGTGCAGTTCGATCTGCGCCTGCTGCACGAGCATGCCCAGCGCCTCAACGTGCCGTTGTGCCTGGGCCGTGATGGCGCGCCCATGCACCTGCGTGAGCACGGCAGCCGCAGCCACTTCTTCGCCGAGGCCCCTGGGCGGTTGCTGATCGATGGCATCGAGGCGCTGCGTTCGGCAACCTGGAGCTTCCCTTCGTTCAGCCTGGAAAGCGTCGCCCAACAGTTGCTGGGCGAGGGCAAGGCCATCGACACGCCGTACCAGCGCATGGACGAGATCAACCGCCTGTTCGCCGAGGACAAGCCGGCCCTGGCCCGCTACAACCTCAAGGACTGCGAGCTGGTCACGCGGATCTTCGCCCACACCCGGCTGCTCGACTTCCTCCTCGAACGGGCATCGGTCACCGGCCTGGCGGCGGACCGCAGCGGCGGTTCGGTGGCCGCTTTCTGCCACCTGTACATCCCGCACATGCATCGCATGGGGTACGTCGCGCCGAATCTGGGCAGCCGCGAGGGCGAGGCCAGCCCTGGCGGCTTCGTCATGGACTCGCGGCCGGGCCTGTACGACTCGGTGCTGGTGCTGGACTACAAGAGCTTGTATCCGTCGATCATCCGCACCTTCCTGATCGACCCAGTGGGCCTGGTCGAAGGGCTGCGCCAGCCGGACGACGCCCATTCGGTCGAGGGCTTTCGCGGCGCGCGCTTTTCGCGCCGCCAGCATTGCCTGCCGGCTATCGTCGAGCGCGTGTGGCAGGGGCGCGAGGCGGCCAAGCGCGACGCTAACGCGCCGCTGTCGCAAGCGTTGAAGATCATCATGAATGCCTTCTACGGGGTGCTTGGCTCCAGCGGCTGTCGCTTCTTCGACCCACGCCTGGCTTCGTCGATCACGATGCGCGGGCACCAGATCATGCGCCAGACCCGGCTGTTGATCGAAGCGCGAGGTTTCGATGTGATCTACGGCGATACCGACTCGACCTTCGTCTGGCTCAAGGGCGCCCATGCCGAGGACGCGGCCGCCCGTATCGGCCACGAGCTGGTGGCCGAAGTCAACCAATGGTGGCGCCGGCACCTGGGCGAAACCATGGGCCTGGAAAGTGCCCTGGAGTTGCAGTACGAAACCCATTACCGGCGTTTCCTGATGCCGACCATCCGTGGCGCGGAGGAGGGCAGCAAGAAGCGCTATGCCGGCCTGGTGCGCCGCGCCGATGGCAGCGAGGAGATGGTCTACAAGGGGCTGGAGTCGGTGCGCACCGACTGGTCGCCCCTGGCCCGCCAGTTCCAGCAGGAGCTCTATGGGCGGATCTTCCGCGGGCTGCCCTATGGCGACTACCTGCGCGACTACGTGGAGCGCACGATGGCCGGCGAGCTGGATGAACTGCTGATCTACCGCAAGCGCCTGCGCCGTCCGCTGGCCGACTACCAGCGTAACGTGCCGCCCCATGTACGTGCCGCGCGCCTGGCGGATGAGTACAACCGTCGCCTCGGGCGCCCGTTGCAGTACCAGCGCGGCGGTTGGATCAGCTACGTCATCACCACGGCCGGCCCCGAGCCGCTGGAAAACCGCCAGGCGCCCATCGACCATGAGCATTACCTGACCCGGCAGTTGCAGCCGGTGGCCGACGCCATCCTGCCCTTCGTCGCCGAGCGCAGCATCGACCTGCGCAGCCTCAAGCAGCTCAGTTTCAACTTCTAATCGGTCAAATCGGCAGAATGGACGGTCATTTTTGAGTCAACGGCTACAGTCAATCAGGTTACCTATCGAGAACAGGACAAGGAGTGCCTTCTCATGATTGGCGAATTCAATGTGTCGAATGACATTCTTTACGGGGCCGGCAAGAGCACTTGGTTTGCATTCGCTTCCCCTTCCCGCAGGCCGAGGCGACAACACTGAATCTTTTCAACAGGTGTTTTTAACGTGGTTTTCACTTCGGAAAATTTAAAACACTGACTTGTGCAATTTCAGTGGGCGCACGTCATGCCTGCCGGCTTGTTTGGTCATCGATTGTTGTTTCTGGCCTTGTTCATGGCTTCGGTCATGACGTGGGTGTTTCTATGGCTGACTGGGTATATCCAGCATCAAGTCATGACAAGGGCGCGGCACGGTGAGCCCGACGTTGTTGCCGTGACGGGGCTGCTACTCGTGCTGGCCTGCGCGCTACTGGAGTTCCTGCGCTTTGTCGAACGCGATGCGTCATTGCTCGCGCTGGCGAGTATTGGTCTGTGTGTGCCATGGGGTTTGGTTCTGGTGACCAAGTGTCAGGGACTCGCACGGCACCGAAGGCCGCCGACGCATCATGAATAACGATGGAAATTCTTGACTGGGAGTCTTGGCAACATGGACAAGGACGCTAAATGTTCACGCGTTGTCGCGGGTGCGAAAAAAGGGATTAATCCAATAGTTATCCTATTGTTGGTCGCGCTATGGATGAGCGCGGCCGTCAACTCGGTGTTCTGGTCGACCGTCTGGCGAGCGATCGATGGCTTCGACAATGGGAACCCACTGTTTCTGATCTGCCTGCCACTGTTCGTGCTGGCCTGGCATTTCGTCATTCTCTGGGCGCTGTGCTGGGGGCGGTTGTTGCGCCCGGTGCTGGTCACCCTGATCCTGGTGGCGTCCGCCACGAGCTACTTCATCTCGCGCTACGGCATTGTCATCGACGCCTCGATGTTGACCAACGTCATCCAGACCGACCCGGCCGAGGCGCGCGACTTGCTCAGCCCCGGGCTGTTGTTCTGGTTGCTGCTGACCGGCGTGCTGCCCGCGCTGGTGGTCTGCCGCCTGCCGCTGGCCCGGCCGCGCTGGCGACGGCAGGCGGCCTGGCGCCTGGGCAGCCTGGCACTGGTGCTGACCATGGTCGGGGTGATCGTGGCCACCCAGTACCAATCCTACGCCTCGTTGCTGCGCAACAACCGCGAAGTGCGGCTGATCCTGGTGCCCTCCAATGTGTTGGGCGCCCTTCACAGCTACGTCAAGCACACCTTCGACAAGCCCGAGGCCTTCATGCAGGTCGGCCTTGATGCGCAGCAGCGGGTCGAGACGGGCGCGGGTGGCCGGCCCAAGCTGCTGGTGCTGGTGGTCGGCGAAACCGCCAGGGCCATGAACTTCTCCCTCAATGGCTACGGGCGGGTGACCAACCCCGAGCTGGCGCGCCGGCAAGTGCTCAGCTTCCGTGACGTCAGTTCCTGCGGCACCGCCACGGCGGTTTCGGTGCCCTGCATGTTCCAGGACCTGGGCCGTCAGCAGTGGAAGAACTCGTATGCGGAACATCGTGAAGGGCTGCTGGATGTGCTGCAGCGTGCAGGTGTCGCGGTGCTTTGGCGTGACAACAACTCTGGCTGCAAGGGCGCTTGCGATCGGGTGCCGTCCGAAGATCTGTCTCATGCGGCCATCGCCCAGGTGTGCAGCAAGGGCGAATGCTTCGACGAAGTGCTGCTGTCCGGCCTGCAGGAATACCTAGACCAGCGCAGCGGCAACACGGTCGTGGTGTTGCATATGAAGGGCAGCCATGGTCCTGCCTACTACAAGCGCTATCCGGCGGCGTTCGAACGCTTCACCCCGGTGTGCAGTGACAACCAGCTCGACCAGTGTGAAGAACAGAGCATCCGCAATGCCTACGACAACTCAGTGTTGTATTCGGACCATGTGCTGGCGCAGGTGATCGACCTGCTCAAAGGCAACGCTGGGCGTTTCGACAGCGCGATGCTGTACGTGTCGGACCACGGTGAGTCGCTGGGGGAGAAGGGCGTGTTCCTGCACGGTCTGCCCTACGCTATGGCACCCAAGGAGCAGACCCACGTGCCCATGGTGCTGTGGATGTCGCAGCCTTTGGCGGCACGCCGTGGGGTGTCGTTGACCTGCATGGAACAGCGCACGGGGGCGGTATTGTCCCATGACAACCTGTTCCATTCTGTGCTGGGCTTGATGGATGTGCAGACCTCGGTTTACCGAACGCACTTGGACATGTTCCAGCCTTGCCAGGCCGGGCACCTGGTGGGGGAGGTGCCGCCAGTGGGACAAGTCGCCGAACAGTAGACGCTGAATGAAACACCGGCGTGCGTGAATGACCTCGACCGTGAGCCTAGCGTCGACGGGGGCCAAAAACCGGGGGGCGATGGTCGCGACGACGCGTCCCCCGTCGGACTGTTCGCCACGGTAGTGTCGGGGCGTTCGCGGAGCTGACCGCGCACTTTCGGATCTGGGCCCGTCGGCGCGCTTTGCAGGCTCAGGGCTTGCGCAGCACGTAGAACAGGTTCGGCTCGCTCACCACATAGAGGTTGCCGTCGCTGTCCATGGTCATCCCCTCCGGCTGTGGCGCATCGCGGCGCAGCCCGCCAATGCCTGCACGCAAGGAGCGGATGCTGACGAAGCGGCCTTCGCCATCCAGCTCGGTGATGTTCTTCGATTGGTCGCTGAGCACCAGCAGGTGGCCGGTGCGGGGGTCGTAGTGGCCATCCGAGAGGTCGGTGGCGAACACGCTGCGCTTGACCCAATCGCGGCGGTCGCTGACCGTGAGGTGCACAGGGCCGCCGTTCAGCGCGGTGAGCATGCCGGTGACTTCGAACAGTTGCCGGGGGCCACGTTCCTTGATGGCATAGAGGCGGTCGTGGCGGGCGTCGTAGGTTACGCCCTCGAAGCCTTTGTTGTGACGGCTTGGGTTGATGTCCAGGGTGATCCAGCCGGCCTGGCTGGCGTCGATCGGTCGAGGTGTTGCAGGCAGGGTGATCACATCCAGCCGTTGCAGCATCTCGTCGCTGATGGCCAGGCGACCGTTGCCCAGGTACGCCAGCCCTTCGGTGTCCTGGAAACCCACCAGCGGGTAGCGGGCCTGGATGTCACCTTGCTTGCTCAGCTCGAGGATTTCCATGGGTGTGCCATTAGTGATCGCCAGCAGCCGGTCGCGGTCGTAGTCGTAGGTGATGCCGGAGAGGTTGTCCAGGCCTTGCTCGACCACCTTGGCGTCGATCACCACCTGGTAGGCCGGCAGCCAGATGTTCTGCCCAGGTGCCGTATCGCCGGTCCAACGGTTGCTCAGATGGGCGTAGAGTTGTTGCGGCCAGAACGAGCGTGCGGCTTCGATGCCGATCAGGCTAAGGGCGACCAGGGCGATCACACCGCCAATCAGGAGCCAGCGGTTCACGCGTTGCCACCAGCGCCAGCGCTGGACCGGTAGAGTCTGGGTGGTCATTGCCTTGAGCCCTCCTTGGCTGCTTGCAGGTTTCCAGGCGTGTCGGCCCAGGTGAAGTGGTAGACCTGGGCGGGTGGCGCGGCCTGGCATTGGCCGTTGTCGGCGTCGGCACCGACCACATACCACTCATGCCGCGAGGTGTCGCCAAGCTTGCGCGCCTTGTCGGCGCTGAAGCAGCGGCCCAGTTCAGCCGCCGGGATCAGGGCAAAGGCCCTGGGGTGCTGGCGCAACCAGTAGACGGCTGAGTCCGCCACGGCCTTGCCGCTGAAGCCGAAGTGGACGATCGGCTGACGCGCGAACAACCAATGCCCCTCGCGCCAGTTGACCAGCACCAGTTCGGCGCCGCCGGTGGCCCGCGCGGCATCGGCCATCAGGGTTTCGTGGGGGTTGCGGCCTTCCTTGACGGGTTCTATGAAACCTCGGGCGAACCACAGGCAGAACCACACCACCGCGACCGTGACGAACACCTTGCGCCAGCCCGGCCGCTGCTGGAACCAGCGCTTGAACAGCCAGGGCACCAGCGGCGCGATGGCCAGCACCAGGCCCGGCAGCGCCGGGAATATGTAGAGTTTGCGCTTGCCGCTGCTCAGGCTGAAGAACAGCAGTACCAGCGCCACCCAACCGAGCAGCAAAAGAATACGCCCGTCGCGCTTTTGCAGTTGCTTGCGCCAGGCCGGCACCAGCCAGGGCAGGGCCAGGATCAGGGGCAGCCAGTACTTGGGGATGACCTTGACGAAGAAGTACCAGAACGGTTCACGGTGGTCCCAGGCATTGGCATAGCGATTGGCCGTCTGGCGCAGCAGGATCTCCTTCAGGTAGGCCAGTTCCGCCGCGCCACCGCCTTGGGCGATCGACACCAGCAATGGCAGCAGCCATACCGCGCAGCCGACCAGCAGCCAGATGAACCCCAGGCTCCAGCGCCAGCCCTGGCCGGGCATGGCCACGACCCCGCGCCAGCCCCGGTGCACAGCCCAGGCGTAGGGCAGCAGCATCAGCGCCGGGACGAAGCCCACGCCTTTGCTGATGATGCCCAGCCCCATGGCCGCGCAGGCCAGGTAGAACCAGCCCCAGGCCGGCCCGAGCAGCAGGTGGCGAAGCATGCCGTAGAAGCCCAGCGCCACCCACAGGCAAAGGAAGCTGTCGATCTGCCCGGTGCGCAGGATGCTGTAGCTCTGGTAGGTGGCCAGGAACAGCAGCGCGGCGATCCGCCCGACCCGCCGGTTCCACAGGCGCCGGCCGAGGTCGTGCAGGACCAGGGTGATGGTCGCCGCCGACAGCAGCCCGGGCAGGTACAGGGCGACCTTGGGCAACCCGGTCAGGGCCGTGAACAGGGCCACGGTCCACATGAACAGCGGCGGCTTGTCGCCGTAGATTTCCGCGGCGCGGTGCGGGATGAACCAGTTGCCGTTCTGCAGCATTTCCAGGGCGACGCCGAGAAAGCGTTCCTCATCGACGTTCATCGGCTGGCGCCAGCCGATACCGGCGCCGATCAACAGCAACGCGAGGGCGACCAGCGCCAGCCGCTCGGCGCCGAGAGTCTTGAACCGTGGCAAGGGCTATTCCTTCTGCTCTTTGTAACGGGCGATCAGTTGCAGGTTGCGCAGGTAGACCAGAATGCCGAAGGCCTGGCCGAGGATGAACACTGGGTCCTGGCGGTAGATGGCGTAGACCAGCAGCAGCGCGCTACCGAGCATGCTCAGGTACCAGAAGCCCACCGGGATCACGCTGCGGCGCTTGAACTCGCTGTACAGCCACTGCAGCACGAAGCGGCCGGTGAACACGGCCTGGCCGGCGAAACCGACGATCAGCCAGAGGGTTTCGCGGGTCATCCTTCGAGCTCCTGTGGGTGGGCGTCCAGGCGCGTGCGGCGGATCAGCCACCAGACCCCGAACAGATCGAGGATGCCGACCAGGGCGCGGTCCAGGTTGCCGTACTTGGAGATGCCGGCGTGGCGTGGCCGGTGGTTGACCGGGTGCACCAGCATGCGGCCGTTGTGGCGCAGGATCAGCGCCGGGATGAAGCGGTGCATGTGGTCGAAGTAGGGCAGCCCGACGAAGGCTGCGCGTTCGATCAGCTTGAGGCCGCAGCCGGTGTCGGGGGTGGCATCCTTGAGCAGGCGGCTGCGCAGGCCGTTGGCGAAGCGCGAGGCCCAGCGCTTGCTGGCCGTGTCACGGCGGTTGACCCGGTGTCCGGCCACCAGCTTGACGTCTTCGTTGCCGCGCACCAGCGCGAGCATGCCGGGGATGTCCGCCGGGTCGTTCTGGCCATCGCCATCCAGGGTCGCCAGCCAGCGCCCACGGGCGGCCTGGGCGGCATGCCAGATCGAGGTGCTCTGGCCCAGCGAGCGCTCGTGGCGCAGGATGCGCAGCTGCTGGAAACCCTGGGTCTTCAACTGTTGCAGCATGGCCAGGGTCTGGTCGCTGCTGCCGTCGTCGACCACCAGCACTTCATAGCGCTCATTTGCCAGTGCGGTGCGGATTTCCGCCAGCAGCGAGGGCAGGTTGTCGACCTCGTTCTTGGCCGGTATCAGCACCGACAGGTCAAGGGGTTCGGTCATTCAGGCTTCCTGTGTCGTTGTTGTGGTTGCGCGGCGGGTATCGGTGTAGAAATCCCGGTACCAGCCGACGAATGCCCGCACACCCTGTTCCAGCGAGGTGCTCGGGGAAAAATCGATCCAGCGCGCCAGCGAAGACACATCGGCCCAGGTCTGGTGCACGTCACCCGGCTGGAACGGCAGGTAGTTGCGCTGTGCCTTGATGCCCAGGGCGTCCTCCAGGCACTCGACGAAGCTCAGCAGCTCGACCGGTTCGCCGCGGCCGATGTTGAACAGCTGGCAGGGCGGCTGCCCTTCGCCGGCCTGGGGGGGCTTGAGGCGCAGGCGTCGGATGCTTTCGACGATGTCGTCGATGTAGGTGAAATCCCGCCCCATCCGGCCGTGGTTGTAGAGGTCGATCGGGCGGCCTTCGAGCATGGCCTGGGTGAACTTGAACAGCGCCATGTCGGGGCGGCCCCACGGGCCATACACGGTGAAGAAGCGCAGGCCGGTCATGGGGATCTGGTAGAGGTGCGCGTAGCTGTGGGCCATCAGCTCGTTGGCACGCTTGCTGGCGGCATACAGCGAGACTGGCTGCTCCACCGGGTCTTCGACACAGAACGGCAGCTTGGCGTTGGCGCCGTAGACCGAACTGCTGGAGGCGTAGACCAGATGCTGGGGCCGGTGCTGGCGGCAGGCCTCCAGTATGTTGAGAAACCCCACCAGGTTCGACTGGCCGTATACGCCGGGGTTGTCCAGCGAATAGCGCACGCCAGCCTGGGCGGCCAGGTGGATCACCTCGGTGAAATCGTGCACGGCGAACAGCCGGAGCAGCGCGTCCTGGTCGGCGATGTCGAGGGGCACGAAACGAAAGTTCGGCCATTCGGCCAGCTGCTTCAGGCGCGCGTGCTTGAGCGCGACGCTGTAGTAGGGGTTGAGGTTGTCGATACCCACCACCTCCAGCCCCTCGCGGCACAGGCGCTGGGCCAGGTGATAGCCGATAAAACCGGCGGCACCGGTGATCAGTACGGGCATGGCGGCTGCACCTGGCCACGGCCGATGCCGTAGTACGTGAGGCCAGCGGCGGCCATGTGCTCGGGCTCGAACAGATTGCGACCGTCGAACACCACCCGGTCGGCCAGCAATCGCGGTACCTGGTCCAGGTTGAGCACCCGGTAGTCCTGCCACTCGGTCACGATCACCAGGGCGTCGGCGCCCTCGAGCGCGTCGTCCTTGCAGTGCACCAGGCGCAGGTCGGCGCGCTCGCCGTAGTGCCGCTGGATTTCCGCCATGGCCTGGGGGTCATGGGCCTGGATCCGGGCGCCTGCAGCCCACAGGGCCTCGATCAGCACGCGGCTGGAGGCCTCGCGGATGTCATTGGTGTTGGGCTTGAAGGCCAGGCCCCAGAGCGCGAAGACCTTGCCTTGCACACCCTCGGGGTAGTGCCGGGCGATCTTGTCGAACAGGCGGTTCTTCTGCCGTTCGTTGACTGACTCCACCGCGCGCAGCAGGTGCGGTTCGAAGCCTTCGGCCTCGGCGCACTTGCGCAGGGCCTGCAGGTCCTTGGGGAAGCACGAGCCGCCAAAGCCACAGCCGGGGTAGATGAAGTCGTAGCCGATACGCGGGTCCGAGCCGATGCCACGGCGCACCATCTCGATATCGGCACCCACATGCTCGGCTAGGTTGGCGATCTCGTTGATGAAGGAGATCTTCGTCGCCAGCATGCAGTTGGCGGCGTACTTGGTCAGCTCGGCGCTGCGCGCGTCCATGACCATGAGCTTTTCGCGGTTGCGGCTGAACGGCAGGTAGAGTTCGCGCAACAGTTCCACTTCGGCCGGCCCTGCGCCGCCGATGATGATGCGCTCGGGGCGCATGAAGTCGTCGACGGCCGAACCTTCCTTGAGAAACTCCGGGTTGCTGAGTACCTGGAAACCATGGTTTTCGGCCATGAGCCGGTCGATATGCACCTTGATGCGGTCGACCGTACCGACCGGTGAGGTGGATTTATTGACGATTACCCTGGAGCCGTCGGCGTGCGCCACGATGCTGTCGACCACCGCGAACACATGGCGCAGGTCGGCGCTGCCATCGGCCAGCGGTGGGGTGCCGACGGCGATGAACAACAAACTGGCATGGTTGCTGGCCCGCCGGGCATCGGTGGTGAACGTGAGGCGACCGCATTCGAGGTTCTTCTCCAGCAGCGCCGCCAAGCCCGGCTCGAAGATCGGGCAGTGCCCCTGGCTCAAGCTGGCGACCCGTTCAGCGTCGACATCCATGCACATCACCGAATGCCCTACCTGGGCCAGGCACACCGCCTGGGTGAGGCCGACATAACCGGTACCGAAAACCGTCACCTTCATCTAGCAGCTCCATGAGCGAATCTGGGCAGGTAATGACCAATGCCGTACAGGGCTTTGCTGACGTGCAGAGCCTCGGCTTTCAAGCTGTAAAAAAATGTCACAACGTTGTTTAAGTTTTGTTAATCAAGCTGTCATGCAGGCTGTAGCAATGCCGCGGTTGACCAGCCTGGACAGCAGGGGGCGCTTGTGGCCGGAAGACTCGCCATAGAGCCATGGCACCCGCCAGTCACCGCCTGGGCGCATGTCCCTGGCGATCTGCGGGTAGCGGGGTGGGGGTTGAACGTTGTCCTGCCGGGCAGCAGGCAAAGGCGTGCCAATCCAAAGTGCACACATCTCTCCTTGACGTGAAGCATTCAGCTGTAGGTGAAACGGTGACCCGGCAATCAATCCGCATGCGCTGCCAGGGCCCCGGGGCGAATGGCTTCGAGGCAAGGCCAGAGCCTAGTCGGCAATAGTCAAATTGCCAGTATCGGGCGGGTGCGTGCCGACGAGAGGCATGTGGTAGCTACTCGCAGTGACGGCCCTGGGCTCTGTTCCTCATGCAGGGTGGCATTGGACTATGCTCAGGTCAGCCGTCGGCGGTGCTACGGGAAGGCCGCGTGGATCAGGGGCGATCCGGTAATGGCCGTTACCGTTCGCCTGACCACCTGCCTGGCCAGGTGGTTCAGGCTCCCGCGTCGGATCTTTCTCCCTGATCCGCAGTCTTTGGTGTTATCGAAAGAACAAGGAGATGCGCATGCTCGTTCGGTCATTGACCTTCGCCACCCTGATTGCCGCCGCCGGCCCGCTGTTGGCCGCGGACAGTGACGCACCACTGGCCAAGGAACTGGGCAAGGCCAGGCCACTGGTCATCATCGCCCCGAGTACCGCCGACCCGACCCTGCGTGGCCTGAACCAGGCCCTGGAAGACCCGGCCACCAAGGCTGGCTTCACCGAGCGCAACCTGGTGCTGTACAGCGTCGCCAACATGATGGGCAAGCGCGAGGACAAGAACCTCGAGCAGCAGGCCACCATGGCTTTGATCCGCGAGCTCAAACTGGGTGCCAGCAAGGGCACCAAGGTGATCCTGGTGGGCAAGGATGGCGAGCGGCACATCCTCAAGGATGATGACAGCGGCGAAAAGATCGACCCGCAGGTGATCTTCAAGGCGGTTGATGAGCTGCCCGCCAGCGAGAAGGCGGTCACCGCGCCGGAGCCGGTAGCCAGCGTTCCGGAGCCTGCGCCCAAGGAGAGCAAATCCGGCAAACCGGCCAAACCGGCCAAGCCCGCAGCGCCGCCCAAGCCGCTCGACGACTGATCGCGCGCTGGCGGCTGAGGCCCTCGTGGGGGCGGGTTTGCCCCGCGATGGCGCCACACCAGGCATTTTGTTGCAGCGGCTTGCTCTATTGCGGGGCTAGCCCGCTCCCACGACGTCCATCCCCTTGTATCGCACTGTATCTAACGCTCGTCTCGCGCTGTTTACATACAAAACCCACTCCCGCGCGATACAACCGTGACACACCGTGTCGGCTAAATGGCTCCACTTTTCAACCACACGTGGAGCTACACCATGAAAACCACCCGTAATACGCTCGGCCTGCTCGGCGCCACCCTGATCGGCGGCATGGTCATGGGCAACACCGCCTTCGCGGTCGAACCGCTGTCCCAGGGTTACCAGCTGGCCGCCGCCAAGGCGCCCGGCGAGGGCAAATGCGGTGAAGGCAAGTGCGGCGCCAGCGCCAAGGCCGGCACCGAGGGCAAGTGCGGCGAAGGCAAGTGTGGTGCCAGTGCCAAGGCAGGCACCGAAGGTAAGTGCGGTGAGGGCAAGTGCGGCGCCAGCGCCAAGGCCAGCACTAAAGCCAGCGCCAAGGCCAGCACCGAGGGCAAGTGCGGCGAGGGCAAGTGTGGTGCCGATGCCAAAGCAGGCACCGCAGCTAAGTGAGGTGAAGGCAAGTGTGGCGATGCGTCGTTCGCCCGCACCGACACCCGCCACGATGGTTTTATCTGCGAACAGGAAGCTGCCGTCCACCTGGCGTCGATCTACAAGGCCAATAGCAAGGCGATGCCCGGCGGGCTGTTCAGCCACCTGACCGGTAATTCCTGACCCACCCCCGACCGTGGAGCCCCTTGGCTCCACGGTCGGCCCATCGCCTACCTGGAAACTTCCCATCATGATCGATACGCCGTTGCATACCGGGCTCGGCTTGCGCCGAGGCCTGCTACCCGAGCTGCTCGAGATGCAGCCGGGTGAAGTGGACTTCCTGGAGTGCGCTCCGGAAAACTGGATTGGTGTCGGTGGTGTCTTTGGCCGGCAGCTGGAGTGCCTGGCCGAGCGCTTTGCCATTGCCTGCCACGGCCTGTCCTTGTCGCTGGGCAGCACCGCGCCGCTGGATGAGGCGTTTCTCGTGCTCACCCGGCGTTTCCTTGATCGTCACCAGGTGCGCCTGTACAGCGAGCACCTGAGCTATTGCAGTGATGACGGTCATCTCTACGACCTGCTACCGGTCCCTTTCACCGAGGAGGCCGTCCACCATGTGGCCGCGCGTATCCGCCAGACCCAGGACCTGCTGGGGCGGCGCATCGCGGTCGAAAACATCAGCTACTACGCCGCTCCGTACCAAGCCATGAGCGAGCTGGACTTTATCCGCGCGGTGCTCGAAGAGGCCGACTGCGACCTGCTGCTGGACGTCAACAATGTCTTCGTCAATGCCTGCAACCATCGCTACGAGGCACTGGCCTTCCTCGAGGGTATTCCCCGCGAGCGGGTGGTGGGCATGCATGTGGCCGGCCATTACGACGAAGCGCCCGACCTCAAGGTCGATACCCATGGCGCGCCGGTCAAGGAGGATGTCTGGGCTTTGTTTGCCCAGGCCTGCCAGCGCTTCGGCGCTCAGCCGACCGTGCTCGAGCGCGATTTCAACTACCCGCCGCTGGCCGAGCTTTTGGCCGAAACCGCCCGTATTCGCCTCCTGCAACAGCGTCATGGAGGGCCACGCCATGGCTGACACCTTGCGCGCGCAACAATTCACCCTGGCCCGGCACGTGCGTGACCCGGCGGCCAACCCACCACCGCCGGGCATCGAGGCGCGACGCCTGGCGGTCTATCGCGATCTGTTCTTCGGCACCGTCGAAGGCTTGCTGGCCGGTAGTTTCCCTGTGTTGCGCAGCACCCTGGGCGAGGCGCACTGGAAGGCACGGGTGCAGGACTTCTATGCCCACTACCGCAGCCAGACACCGTTATTCAGTGAAGTCGCCACGGCGTTCATCGACTACCTGCAAAGCATCGAGCGGGGTGCCCCCTGGCAGTTGGAACTGGCCCATTACGAATGGATCGAGGCGCAGCTGTACCTGAGCGACGCCGAGGATCCACCCCATGATCCCGCAGGCGACCTGCTCGAAGGCGAACCGCTGTTGTCGTGCGTGGCGCGGGTGTTAGCCTATCGCTGGCCGGTGGAGCGCATCGGGCCGGAGTACCAGCCGGTCGAACCGCCGGAGGCGCCGACCTTGTTGCTGGTCTATCGCGATGCGCAGCTGCAGGTGCGCTTCGCCCGGGTGGCGCCAATGGCCTGGCAACTGCTGATCGGGCTGCCGGGCACAGGGCGTGAACGCCTGCGGGCGTTGGGTAATGATGAGGTGCAGCACCAAGGCCTGATGTTGCTGGAGGCGTTGCGCGGGCAGGGCATCATTGTCGGTACCCGCTGATTTTCCGTTGGTGGACGAGTCGGTTTTGCGTTGAACACGTTCACGCTGTTGGGGCGATGCTGTTGTGTTGGTTGAACTGGCCTCTTCGCCGGCAAAGCCGGCTCCTACAGAAAGCGCCTACCCCCGGGGGTTAAACCGCTAAACGTGCGATGGCAATTCTAGACGGTGGCGCCTTTGGCCGGCTCGGGGGGCTGTGCTTGCTTCGCCGGCTTCAACTGCGACACCCCGAACAGCACCAACGCCAGACCGGCCACCTGGTACAGCGAAATCTCTTCGTTGAGGATCGCCCACGACGCCAGCACCGTCAGCACCGGCCCGAGGTTGCCCACCGCTGCCGTGTGGGTCGGCCCCAGGCGTTGGATCGCCAGGGCTACCCAGTAGATTGGCAGCACCGTGGAGAGCAGCGCCATCAATGCCGCGTACAGCCACACCGCACTCGGCAGTTGCAACAGCGGCGCGACGTCCGCGACCAACAGGTAATGGGCCAGGACCATCAGCGACGACGCCGTGCCGCACAACCCGGCCAGGCGCATCGAGCCCATGCGCTTGAGCATCGCCCCGGTGCCCGAGTAGTACAGCGCGTAGGTCACCGCACTGGCAAACACCCACAGCGAACCGACGATCACCTGGCTGCCAGCACCGGAGCTGCCAATGTCGTGGGTAAAGGCGATACCCAGCCCCAGGTAGCACAGGCCCATGGCCGCCAGCGTGCGCGGGGTGGGGCGTTCGCGTTGGGCGACAGCCTGGATCAGCAGCACCAGGGTCGGGTAGGTGAACAGGATCAGCCGCTCCAGGCCGGCGCTGATGGACTGCAACCCATAGAAGTCGAACAGGCTCGCCAGGTAATAGCCGAACAGCCCGAGCAGGGCCACGCGCAGGCCATCGCCCAGGGTCAACGGCGTGTCGCCCTGGCCACGGCTGGACCACACCAGCCAGGCGAACATTGGCAACGACAGGGCCATGCGCAGGGCCAGCAGGCTGATGGCGTCCACGGGCCCGGCGGCGTAGGCGAGTTTGACGAAGATAGCCTTGAAGCTGAAACCCAGGGCCGCGAGCACGGCATAGAGGCTGCCGTTGGCGAGGGCGCGTTGGAGCGGGGCGGGCAGGCGGGTCATGGCGAATCCGAAAGAGGTGAGGTTGTGGCTTATTCTGGATAGAAGGTCGTCGCGCTAGAATCGCTTTTTCTTGAAGATGGCGTTCTGATTTGGAGAAGCCCTCATGCACTTCGACCTGACGGATTTGCGCCTGATCGCCGCCATTGCCAGCAGCGGCAGCCTGAGCAAGGCAGCGGCAACCTTCCCGGTGGCGGTGTCGGCAGCCAGCACCCGCCTGCGCCTGTTCGAGGAACGCAGCGGGCTGACCCTGTTCATCCGCAAGGCCGATGGCATGCAGCTCACCCCGGCCGGTCGGCTGGTGCTGGAAGCGGCGCGTGGGGTGCTGGGCGAGGCGCGGAAACTGCAGGACACCCTGCGCGAACTGGCCGGCCTTCGGCGCATCACCCTGCATGTGGCCGCCTCGACCGTGACCAACAGCACGTTGCTGCCGGCGGTGCTGGGGCCGTTCCTGGCGGATTATCCGGAGGTCGACCTGCAATTGGTCGAGCACAAGAGCGTCGATGTGTTGCGGGTGGTGCTGGGTGGGGAGTGCGAGATCGGCGTGTACGACGGCAACCTGGTCAACGATGGCGTGGTCTCGCTGCCGTTTCGTACCGAGCGCCTGGTGTTGCTGGTGCCCGTCGATCACCCCTTGGCCGGCCGTGGCCAACTGCGCCTCGGTGATGCCCTGGGTTATCCCTTCGTCTGCCTGCCGCCCGAGCGGGCCATGCAGCGCTTCGTCGAAGAGCTGGCGATGAACCTGGCCATGCCGCTGAAAGTGCGGGTGCGCGCGCCGAGCTTCGAAGCCATCGCGCAGTTGGTGGCCCAGCATGCGGGCATCGCCATGCTGCCGGAAACTGCGGCGCTGCGCGCTCAACAGGAGCTGGCGGTGTGTCCGGTGGCGTTGGAGGAGCGCTGGGCGACCCTTGAGCTGCGCATCTGCTTTCGTGGCTGGGAGACGCTGAGCTCGCATGGGCGGCAGTTGGTGAGTTTTCTGTCGGGGCAATGACCGCAGGCTGATGGCAATGTGCATCTAGTACACCAGCCCTAGGGCCAAGCCATGGCAACCGGCCGATAATCGACACGCTTTCCCAACAAGGAGCGTTCACGATGATCGAGGTTGAAGAAGCACTGCAGGAACTGGATGAAGGGCAGATCGAGGCGGTTGCCGGAGGCGGCCAGCGCCCGGGCGACCCGCCGCCGCAGTTCCCCGAATGGCCCGAAGAACTGTTCGGTTCGCAGGCCGGTTACTGACTCAGCAAAGGAGCGATACCCATGTCGATTGACCATTCGCGCATGTTGCGTGTGCTTGCTCACGAGGAACTGGAGCGGGTAGCCGGCGGCCATGACGCAACCATCATGCCGGTGATGCCGCCGGTATACCCGAAGCCGGACGTTCCGCCGCCGCACCTGCCACGGTACCCCGAGGTGCCCCCGCCCAACGACATCGAGGGGCCGATCATCCGGTTCTGAGGTGTTCCTGTAGGAGCGGCTTTTGCCGCGATGCGGGCAACGCGGTGCATGGCACCCGCTTGCGGGTGATCGCGGCTGAAGCCGCTCCTACGGCGCTTGTATCAGTTCGATGGTTTTCATTACCACAAGGCAACCGAGCCCGCCGCAATCACCCGGCTGAACACTTCGACGGCCTTGTCCACGTCCTGCTCGCTGGTGTAGCGCCCGATGCTCAGCCGCACGCTGTTGCGCGCCTGCGCTTCGCTGAGCCCCAGGGCCAGCAGCACATGGGAGGCGCTGTTGGCGGCCGAGTTGCACGCCGACGTGGTCGACAGTGCCAGCTCGCCGGCCAGCGCATTGCTGTTGAAGCCTTTCGCGTCGATGCACAGGTTCAGGGTGTGGGCGATGCGTTGCGCCGGACAGCCGTTGAGGCGCACGCCTGGCAAGCCCAGCAGACCATCGCGCAGCCTGGCGCTCAAGTGCTCGATACGTGCGTGCTCGCTGTCACCCGGCTGGCCGGCCAGGGCAAAGGCGCTGCCCATGCCGACGATCTGGTGGGTGGCCAGGGTGCCGGAGCGCAGCCCGCGCTCATGGCCGCCGCCGTGCATCTGCGCACGCAGCACGGGGCGGGCGCGGGGCCCGACGTAGAGGGCGCCGATGCCCTTGGGGCCATAGGCTTTGTGCGCCGAGAACGACATCAGGTCCACCGGCTGCCGGGCGAGGTCGATCACTACCTTGCCGACCGCCTGGGCGGCATCCACATGCAGCAGCGCGCCGTGCTCGCGCACCTGCATACCGATGCCGGCGAAATCGGTGACCGTGCCCAGTTCATTGTTCACCGCCATCAACGACACCAGGCGGGTGTCCGTGCGCAGCGCAGCCTGCACGGCCGCTGGCTGGATCAGGCCCTGGGCGTCCGGCGCCAGGCGGGTCACCGCCCAGCCCAGGCGTTCCAGTTCGGCGGCGGTGTCAAGCACGGCCTTGTGTTCAAGCTGGCTGGTGATCAGGTGGCCGGGTTGATCAAAACCCTGGGCGATGCCCTTGAGGGCGAGGTTGTTGGATTCGGTGGCGCCGGAGGTCCACACCAGTTCGTCGGGTTGCGCACCTACCTGTTCGGCTACCTGGCGGCGGGCCTGCTCGACGGCCTCGCGGGCGGCCTTGCCATGGGCGTGGCCACTGGACGCCGGGTTGCCGAAATTCGCTTCACGGCCAAGGCAGGCCATCATGGCTTCGATGACCCGGTCATCTACTGGGGTGGTGGCGGCGTAGTCGAAATACAGCGGGGCGGAGGGCATGATCGGGCGTGTCCGTGCAGGGGCGCCGACAATCGGCGGCCATGGGGGAAATCCTACGTGCACCCCTGGAGGAAGGTTTTTCCATTTTGATCGTTGCCTGCGCATTTGGAGATCAATTTTTCTTATCCTGCCAATTTTGTAGGATTTTTTTCCCTTGCGCTTCGCCGGGCATCAGAACCATTCCCAGGGCGCCTGCTTGTAGACCATCACCAGCACCATCAGGAACATCCCGGTAAAGCCGGCAACCCCCATCCACATCCAGTAACGGTACAGTCGCTGGTAGGTGCCGCCCAGCGCGCTACCCGTTGCCGCCGCCTCGGCAGCCAGTGCCTGCATGCGTGTTTGCAACAACAGCACCGGCAACCACAGCGCCCCGACTGCGAAGAAGATCAGCAAGGCGGCACGCAGCCAAGCGGCGCTCCAGTCCATGCCCGCCAGCCCGGCCATGCCGACACCGGTCAGCAATTGCAGGACCCCGGCCGGCGTGGTGATCCAGGCATCGAAGCGCACCACCATTCGCGCCACGGCCGCGATGATCCGCGCATCGCCGGTGCGGTGGGCGGCAATCAGGTACAGGTAGGAGCCCATGCCGAAGCCGAACAGGAATACGGCGGCGATCACATGCAGGTACTTGAGCAGCAGGTAGTCCATGTCAGTGGCGCCCGTGCTGGAAGCCGACGCTGAAGCGCACCTGGTCCGGCGCGCCGATGGCGGCGAGGTATGCTTCGACACTGATCTCGCCGACGCAGGGGCGCGCACCGGGGGCGGGTACATAACCCTCGACCACCTTGGCCATCAGCGCCACCGAAGCGCAGCTGGGGATCTGCGGGCCCTTGTCGTCGAGGGCGCTGACCTGGGCCCGCATGCGCAGCGGCTGGCCGTCGGTGTCGGCGCCACGCACATCCAGGTACATGGCGCTCTTGCCATCGCCCCAGCGCTCGAAGCGCCCACCCAGCCGGTGCAGGCGCCGCGCCCAGGGCAGCGGGTCGCGTACCAGCCGGTACTTGACCAGCAGCGCCAGCGCCGCGTTGGCCAGGCCGCCTAGCACCAGCCCGGAGCCGGCCTTGAACGCCAGGGTGCGGGCTCCGTAGCGGCTGGCGAAAATATCCATGTCCGGCACATCGACGTTGTTCAGCAGGCGCCAGCCCAGCCCCGGCAGGTGACGCACCTGCAACCCCAGCCAGCCATCGACATTGCAGGGTTGGCCATCGCGCCATTGGCGGATCGGCCGCCCGGCATAGGCGAGCACGCCTTCGATGGTGGACAGCCCAGGCATCTTCGCCGACGAGGAAATGCCATGTTCGATCACGTCGATGCGGCTGAAGTGTTGGCGTTGTTCATCGAGAATCGCCGAGGACAGGCTTGGCACCGAGCTGCAACCGCTGAGCACCGCGACACCGGCTTGGCGCGCCTGGGCATCGAGGCGCGCGATGCCATTGACGAACGCCCGGCAGTCAGCCAGGTCGCAGTAGTTGGCACCGGCCGCGATGCAGGCTTCGGCAACGCTGTACGGCTGGCCCTGGAACGGGCCGCCGGTGTGGATCACCCAGTCGATCGCCAACTGGCGCAGGGCATCGGCGAAGCCGGAGGCCATGGCGTCACCGCACCAGGAATCCCGCAGCGAGACGCCGGGGCCGGCCAGTGCCTGTTCGAGCCGTTCCAGCGCAGCGGCATTGCGACCGGCGATGACCAGTTGCACGTGCGGCATCTGGTTCAAGTGCTGGCTGATGATTCGACCGAAGTTGCCGTAGGCGCCGATCACCAGAATCCTGAGGGCCATGTTCCGTTCCTTGTGCCGTGAATCCGAAAAGCCCGTTTCAGGGCGGCGCAAGGGTTACCGAAAGGCCATGGCAATGCAAGCGGGGCAAGGTGCGGGAGCCCATGCAGCCGGCCCCCGCGATGGGGAAGGGGTCATTTCTGGCAGAGGTAGTCCTGGGTGACCGTGGTTTGCAGGCAGTTGAACTGGCCCATGGTGCGGCAGATGCTCTTTTCGCTGCCGGTGATTTCCGCGTTTCGGTAACCCCAGGTCTTGCAGCGCGCAGTGGCGACCTGCAGGCCCTGGGCCGCGTCGCTCTGGCCGCTTTCGAACTGGCCTTGTTCGTAGGAGACCTGCACCAGGCCATCGTTCTTGCTGCCGCCAGTGGCTTCCCACTGCTTGGGGGTGGCGCAACCGCTGAGGAGCAGTGCGGCGAGGGTGAGGGTGGCGAAGGTTGTCTTCATGTCGGCAGGGTCCTTTGCAGGGCCCGGGCGCCAGGGCACCGGGCCTTGTTTCACGTGAGGGAGAACGCCGTCGACGGTAGCACGGTGCAGGACGCTGGCCGATAGTACGGGTGTACTAGGTGTTCAGGCGCTTTCCAGTGCTGCTTGCTCGTCCTGCACCACCACCCGCTCGCACAACTCGATGATCTGCTCGCGCATCCAGCGGTTGGCCGGGTCCTGGTCGGTGCTTTCGTGCCAGTAAAGGTGGGTTTCCAGCGGCGGTACCTCCACCGGCAGCGGCTGGTGGCGCAGTTGGTGGCGGCGGGCGAAGCGCTCGGGCACGGTCATCACCATGTCGGTCTGCTGCAGCACCTGCGAGGCCATCAGGTAGTGCTGCGAGCGCAGGGCAACGCGGCGCTGCACGCCCATCTTGCCCAGGGCCAGGTCGACATAGCCCAGGCCGTTGCGGCGGCTGGAGATGTGGATGTGGGTCATGCCCAGGTAAGTGTCCAGGGTCAGCTTATGCTCGGCCAACGGATGGCCCGGGCGCATGGCGCAGACGTAGCGGTCCTGCATGAGCTTGACGTGGCGCACCTGTGGGTCGGTGTTCAGCGGCGCGTCCACGGCGAAGTCCAGGCGCCCGGCGGCCAGCTCCTTGGTGGTCTCGCGGCGCTTGCATAAAAAGCTCTCGATCACCAGCGCGGGCGCCAGCCGGCGCAGGCGCTGGAACAGCGGTGGCAGGATCACCGCCTCGGTGAGGTCGGTCATGCTGATGCGGAAGGTCTTGCTGGCCTGCTGTGGGGTGAAGATGCGGCTTTCCTGCACCGAGGTGCGCAGCAGCGTCAGCGCATTGCGCACCGGGCCGATGATGTTCTGCGCCATGGGCGTGGGCACCATGCCCTGGGCGGTGCGCACGAACAGCGGGTCGTTGAAGGTCTCGCGCAGGCGCGACAGGGCGTTGGACACCGCCGGCTGGGTGATGCCGACGATCTGCCCGGCGCGGGTCAGGTTGGCTTCGGTGTAGATGGCGTCGAAGACGATGAACAGGTTGAGGTCGACCTTGCTGAGGTTCATGGGCGCCGCTCTTTGTTGGAGTTATCGGCCGATCATATATCGGTTATGAATGTTTATACACGTAGAAAATAGACTAGGTGGATGACGGGCGACTGTTCTAGGCTCAGGCCCATGTTCTTCATTGATGGAAGGTAGCCCCCGATGGATTTCGCCTATTCGCCCAAGGTCCAGGCACTGCGTGAACGCGTCAGCGCTTTCATGGATGCATACGTCTACCCGGCCGAGCCGGTGTTCGAGCGCCAGGTCGCCGAGGGCGACCGCTGGCAGCCCACGGCAATCATGGAGGCGCTCAAGGCCAAGGCACGCGCCGAGGGGCTGTGGAACCTGTTCCTGCCGGAATCGGAGTATGGCGCGGGGCTGACCAACCTTGAATACGCGCCGCTGGCCGAGATCATGGGCCGCTCGCTGCTGGGCCCGGAGCCATTCAACTGCTCGGCGCCGGACACGGGCAACATGGAAGTGCTGGTGCGCTACGGCAGCGAGGCGCAGAAGTGCCAGTGGCTCGAGCCGCTGCTACGCGGCGAGATCCGCTCGGCGTTCGCCATGACCGAGCCGGACGTGGCCTCGTCGGACGCTACCAACATGGCCGCCACCGCCGTGCGCGACGGTGACGAATGGGTGATCAACGGCCGCAAGTGGTGGACCTCCGGCGCCTGTGACCCGCGCTGCAAGGTGATGATTTTCATGGGCCTGTCCAACCCGGATGGCCAGCGTCACCAGCAGCACTCGATGATCCTGGTGCCCACCGACGCGCCGGGGGTGAAGATCGTCCGCCCGCTACCGGTGTTCGGCTATGACGACGCGCCCCATGGCCATGCCGAGGTGCTGTTCGAGAACGTGCGCGTGCCTTATGAGAACGTGATCCTCGGCGAGGGCCGTGGCTTCGAGATTGCCCAGGGCCGTCTGGGCCCAGGCCGCATCCACCACTGCATGCGCTCGATCGGCATGGCCGAGCGCGCCCTGGAGTTGATGTGCAAGCGTTCGGTGGAGCGCACCGCCTTCGGCCGGCCGCTGGCACGCCTGGGCGGCAACGTCGATAAGATCGCCGACTCGCGTATGGAGATCGACATGGCCCGGCTGCTGACCCTCAAGGCCGCGTACATGATGGACACCGTCGGCAACAAGGTGGCGCGCAGCGAGATCGCCCAGATCAAGGTGGTGGCGCCGAATGTCGCGCTGAAGGTGATCGACCGGGCCATCCAGATGCATGGCGGGGCGGGGGTCAGCGGTGATTTCCCCTTGGCGTACATGTATGCCATGCAGCGCACCCTGCGCCTGGCCGATGGGCCGGACGAGGTGCACCGGGCGGCGATCGGCAAGTACGAGATTGGCAAGTACGTGCCGAAGGAGATGCTGCGTAGCAGTCATTGATCTGGCAGAAAACCCGCTTTGGCGGGTTTTTTGTTGTTCAGTATCGGGGGTGAAAGTGCGAATGCGCCGCCTTTGATGTAGGACGTTTCCTTGGTTGCTTCCGCTGGCTCCAGCGCCACCGTTGAGCTGCTAGCGTTCGGCGTTTTCCGCGCACAAGGAAACGCCGCATGGCAAGGAATAGCTTCAGGCGCAGCGCATCGGGAGCCCGCCGATGAATCTGCGCATCGTTATCTTCGGCAAGGCACAAGGCCTCGATGGCGACCGTACCACCACGGGCGCCACCTGCATCGGCAAACGGGCGGCGGGCAATGTGAACGGGGGCGGCTGGTTGCTCGAGGGCGACTCGACCACGCCCTGCCCACGCTGCGGCCTGGTGGGCACACTTATCGATGGTGACCCTCGCTTCCTGCAGGACGGCGTGCCCACCGTCGTCGACGGCGCGCGCGTGCGCTGTGGTTGCCCGCTGGGCAGCAATCGCCTGATAGCCCTGCTGGGCGAGATGCCCAGCCTGGCGCGCGGGGCGTCGACGCCGGTATCCGGCGATTCCCGGGCTGTCCCGCGTGGCGTTGTCGAACCGCCCATGCCCGTCACCCACGCCGCTTCTGCGCCGCCCTCCGTACTGCAACCTGGGTTCTACATCGTGCCGCGCAGCATGACCGGCGAGCAGGTGCTGCAACAACTGGCCACGATGCAGGGCACCCTGCCCATGTCGCTGGTGCGCCGGCTCAACCCCACCTTCGACCAAGGCTTCAAGGCCGGCGAGCTCTTCGTGCTCGGTGCCGCCGACAACAGTTTCGCCTGCACCCGCGAAGAGGCCGATTTGATGGCTGCGGCGCGCAGCGCCCGTGAGTCGCTGGCAATCCTCAGCGAGGAAGAGGCCGACTTCATGATGCAACACATCGGTGAAGTCGCCGGGGTGCTCAGCGGCGCCAGTCTGTCCATGGGCGTAGGCAAGGACATGCTGGCGCGGGGGATAGGGCAGGTGGGGGACACGCTCAAGGGGATCGAGCGGCTGCACCAGCGGGAATTCGCCTTGCACCGGCATTTGAACAGCCCGCAATTCTTCGCTGAGCGCAAGGTGTTGTATGAACAGTTGAATGCGCAGTTGCGCAGCGCGTTTCTCGGCAAGTACCTGGACCTGGGCAGGCATGAAAGTCTGCGCAAGGGGTTGGGGATCTCCACGAAAAGCCTGGTGCACCACTGGTCCAAGGCTGGCGCGCCGGGGGCGATACCGGGGTATGCGACGCATTTGGATGAAGTGGCGAAGATGGCGAAGTACTTGAAGTATGGGGGGCATGTGGCGGTGGGGATAGGGGCGACATCGTCGTATATGAAGATCTATGAGGCTTGCCGCGCGGGGGAAACCGAGGAGTGTAAAAAGGTCAGGCTTACTGAATCTGGCAGCTTTACAGGAGCCCTTGGTGGAGGAGCCGTGGGAGCCTGGGGCGGACAAATGGCAAGTAAATACGTTTGCTTTTTGGGCCCCTTGGGGAAAGCCGTCTGTGGAATCGCGATGGTCGGAACAGGCTCCTTTGTGAGTAGTACTGTTTTTGGACAAGTCGGAGAGAAAGTTGGAGAGGTAATTTACGAGGCTGTCTATGATTGACTTGAGCCATTGGTCGGCAGGCTTGAGGATTGCGATACTATTGTTTCCGTTTGCGAATTTGCTTGTCAGTGTTGTGATAATTACGCATATGGCTTCCTCGAAACAATTCGATGTCATGTGCGCGGCACTTCAGCGGAGTCAATGTCTACGTGAGGAGCTGAAGAGAGGGGGAGGCTATACTTTGAAGTTTCGATCTATGACGGTTAGTGCTATGACGGGTGAGCTGTTGTGGCCGGCTTTAGCAATTCGAAGAGGTAGTCTGAATGCGGAGGATTATCGTGAGTTTCCGGACTATCTCAAGAAGCGTATGAAGGTTGCAGCTTATTGTATTTTTATTGCCTTGAGTTGGTCGGTATTTATTGTGCTTTTTGTTGATGTGGCTCGCTAATAAAAGCTGTGGGTGCGTTTGTGATTGATCTGAGTGATTGGCCGATAGATCTAAAAATTGCTTCAATGCTGGTTCCATTTTTTATCATGTTCTCGGGCTTGGCGATTCATATGCATATTGCTATCTCGCACCACTTTGATGTGTTGTGCGCAGCACTTCGGCGAAGTAAATGTCTGCGTGAGGAACTTGGGCGAGGGGGTGCCTATACTTTGAAATTCCGAGCGATGACGGTTAGTGCGATGACAGGTGCTCTGTTGTGGCCGGCGCAATCAATACGACAAGGTGATTTGGATCCGCAGGACTATCGAGAACTTCCGGATTATCTAAAAAGGCGTATGAAAATCGCCATGTGCTTTATGGCTATTGGTATGGGCTGGATATCGTTTATTGTGATTTTTGTTGAGTTCAAACGTGCATGATGCATGTCTGATGGCCACAGCGCCAGCGTGTGACTGGTTCTTACCTGGGAGCGGTTTCCTAAGAGTCTTCGGCGACTGATGGTGATTTCCGCATGGTTGTCTCTTGTCGGTTTTTTGTGGTTGGTGCTTGCTGCTGGGTTGTTGACGTTCGCACGATCAGACTGATGGACTTACCATTTTTCGACACCTTAAAAATAGGTTTCATGAGGCTTGCCGTGCGGATTTAACTGTGAGATTGCAGCGATCGGGGCATGTTCCTTCGGGGAGGTGAAGCTCGGGGGAAGGGCAGGCGAATTGTTGTGCGAGGCTGCTTATGATTGACTTGAGTTGGTGGCCTGTGAAACTAAGAATAGTGTTACTACTCGCTCCTTTCGGTGTTGGACTGGTCGGGCTTGCAATTGAGCTGAATATCGCAGGTTCGCGACATTTCAAGGTGATGTGCGACGCGCTGCAGCGAAGCGAAGGTCTTCGTGAGGAGCTGAAAAATGGCGGGGCGCTGACGCTAAAGTTTCGACTGATGACGGTGAGCGCCATGACGGCGGGGATGGTTTGGCCAAGACTAGGTATTCGTCAGGGGTGGCTGAATCCGCAGGATATTCATGATCTTCCGACCTACTTGAGAAAGCGCATGAAGTTAGGTATGTATTGCATGCTTATAGCTCTCGCCTGGATGGCTTTCGTTGCACTTTTAGTCGAGTTTAGGCGTGCTTGATATCCCCGTTGGAGAGGATCATTCGATGGAACGAGTGAGGACTGAATCAGGAGAATGGTGGTGCTAACTGGTTTGTGAGGCTGCATATGATTGATCTAAGTGAATGGTCTGTTGGTTTAAGGTTAGTGTTGCTGATCGTCCCCTTTCTGTTGTTGATTGTTGGGATCCTCATAAATGCCTACATTGCATGCTCGCGTCAATTCAATGTCATGTGTCGTGCATTTGGTCGGAGTAGCGGCCTTGAAGATGAGATCCTCCTTTGGGGGACAACGAGACTGAGGTCGCGCATGCTCATCGTGAACGCCATGAGTCTTGCTTTTATATGGCCATCCCTAGGGCTTCGTCGCGGCTGGTTGAGTCTTGAAGATAGTGATGAGTTTCCGAGTTTCTTACGGCGCAGCATGCAGCTAAGCAGTTACTGCTTACTTGTCGGCTTGGGGGCTCTGTTTCTTCTGACTTCATTCGTGAAAGTCACAAAGTCTTGATTTCCCAACATGTGTCAGTGAAAGACCCGTGGTAGCGGGTCTTTCAGTTTCGGGTCATCGGGGCGACATCAGACCCCAGCCGCCAGCTTGGCGCTCACCTGCCGACGGCGATAAGCGCTGTCCCGGCTGGCCAGCCACCAATACAGCGGTGAGGTGATCGCCAGCCCCACCAGCCACGACAGGTCGGCGCCATTGATATGTGCGGATACCGGCCCGACATACAGCGGCGTGTTCATGAACGGGATCTGCACCGCGATGCCCACCGCGTAGGCGATCAGCGCCTGTGGGTTGTAGCGCCCGTAGATGCCGCCATCGACCTTGAAGATCGACTGGATGTCGTAGTCGCCTTTATGGATGACATAGAAGTCGATCAGGTTGATCGCCGTCCACGGCACCAGCACCACCAGCAGCACCAGCACCATGTCGACGAAGTGGCCGATGAAATCCGCCGAGGCGAATACCGCCACCACGCAACACGCGGCCAGGACGATCAGCGACAGCACGGCGCGGCTCTTGGCGGTGGGGATCCAGCGGTAGGCGAAGGTCTGCACCAGGGTGATGATCGACAGCACCGCGCCGTACAGGTTGAGGGCGTTGTGGCTGATCACGCTGAGCAGGAACAGCACCAGCATGACCGGGCCAAGGGTGCCGGTGGCCAGCTTGACCGCGTCCATGGTGTCCACGCCGGCTGGGATCGCCAGCACCGCGACGGCACCGAAGATGAACGACAGGCTCGAACCCAGGGCCGAGCCCAGGTAGGTGGTCCAGAAGGTCGAGGAGACTTTCACGTCGGCCGGCAGGTAGCGCGAGTAATCTGACACATAGGGCGCGAAGGCGATCTGCCACAGCGCCGCCAGCGATACGGTGGCCAGCCAGCCGGCCAGGTTGAAGCCGCCACGGGTGAGGAAGTCGTCGCTCTGCACGTGGCTGAAGATGTAGCCGAAGCCGACCACGATACCGATGCCCAGCACCCAGGTGCCGATGCGGTTGAGCACGTGGATGAAGCGGTAGCCGATGATGCCGATGATGCCCGAGCCCAGGGCGCCGACGACGATGCCCACCGACACCGGCACGGCGTCGACCACCCCGTGCAGCGACTTGCCGGCCAGGACGATGTTGGAGGCGAAGAAGCCGATGTACATCACCCCGGCGATCACCACCACCAGCAGCGCGCCGAGCGAGCCGAACTGGGCGCGGCTCTGGATCATCTGCGGGATGCCCATCTGCGGGCCCTGGGCCGAGTGCAGCGCCATCAGCACGCCACCGAGCAGGTGCCCGACCAGGATCGCGATCACCCCCCAGACCAGGTTCAGGTGGAACAGCTGCACGCCTAGCGCGCCGGTGACGATGGGCAACGGCGCGATGTTGCCGCCGAACCACAGTGTGAACAGATCCCTTACCTTTCCATGGCGGTCTTGCGGCGGCACGTAGCCGATCGTGTGTTTCTCGATGAGGGGTGCCGAATTGGCTGCACTGGTCATGACTGACTCCAAGGCAAGGAGGGGCAACCGCGGGTGCCCGGGGGCGTGCCGGCAAAGGGCGACGCGTTCTTGTTGGCGCGATGATGGGGGGCGGGCGGGGAAGGGGAAATTAGTAAATTTGTGCTCATCGGCCTTAAAAAACCTAAGGCTGGCGGGAGATTGAGCGGGGGATGGCGGCGAGGACGGTGACAGGTGGTTGCGGGGGGCGCAGTGAGCATTACTGGGGCACAAGAACGTCATGCCCGGCCCGGCCCATTCGCCGGCAAGCCGGCGCCTACCGAGACTTGCGTTGTACCCGTAGGAGCCGGCTTGCCGGCGAACCAGGCACTGCGCGCTACATTGGCAACAACCGGTCCTGGATCACCTCTTTCATCACCAGCGTCGAGCTCAGCCGCTTCACATTGGGAATGCTGGTCAATTGCTCGTCATAGAGCTTCTGGAACGCTGGCAGGTCCTTGGCCACCACATGCAGCAGGTAGTCTGGGTCGCCGAACAGCCGCTGCGCCTCGACGATCTGCGGGATCTCGCTCACCGCCGCCTCGAAGTCCGCCACCGGCTGGCGGGTGACTTCGCGCAGGGTCACGAATACCAGGGCGGCGAAGTTTAGGCCCAGGGCGGCGGGGGCCAGGCGCGCGTGGTAACCGAGGATCGCGCCGGACTCTTCCAGCGCTTTGAGCCGACGATGGCAGGGCGACAGGCTCAAGCCCACGCGTTCAGCCAGTTCGGTCACCGACAGGCGCCCATCTTTTTGCAGCTCGGCAAGGATTTTTCGATCAGTTCGGTCCATGGAGGAAGAATCTTCCAGGTTTCAGGGTGATGTGGGGAATATACGAAAGAAAATTCCCGTACGATATCCGTAATCTTTCTTTCAACGAAACCTGTGTGAAAGGAAGATTCCAAGTGGCCATGAGTGTATTGGCGGCGTTCTGGGCCGTGTCGTTCCTGTTCGTGATCAGCCCCGGCGCGGACTGGGCCTATGCCATCTCTGCCGGCATGCGCGGGCGTTGGGTGCTGCCGGCGGTGGTGGGGATGTTGTCGGGGCACTTCCTCGCGACCCTGGTGGTGGCGGCCGGGGTCGGCAGCCTGATCGCCGGGCACCCGCTGGCGTTGACCCTGCTGACGCTGGCCGGCTGCACCTACTTGCTGTGGCTGGGCGGCAACCTGCTGCTCAGCCCGTCGGTGCCCCAGGCGGGTGAGGATGGGGCGGGCGACTCCGGGTCACGCTGGGCGTTCAAGGGCTTCTGCGTGAGCGGGATGAACCCCAAGGTGTTCCTGTTGTTCCTGGCGCTGCTGCCGCAGTTCACCGACCCGCAGTCGAGCTGGCCGGTGCCGGCGCAGATCCTGCTGCTGGGGCTGGTGCACCTGTGCAGCTCGCTGGTGATCTACCTGATGGTCGGGTATGGCGCCAAGGCGGTGCTGCGCACCCGGCCGGCGGCGGCGCGGGTGGTGGGGCGGTTGTCGGGGGGGGTGATGATCGCGATTGCGCTGGGGTTGGTGGTCGGGCAATTGCGTTGAGGTGCATCCCTTTCAGGGGCTTTGGGCGCAGGGGGCGTGACCACGTCAGGGCCCCCCTCTGCCCGGCGCTACCCTTGCAGCGCCGGTGAGGCCAAGCGCCGCCCGCGCGGCGCTCGATCTCAAGCGCGCTGCAAGCTACCCTCTGGCACCTGAAGCCCGCCACAGCCACTGGTCCAGGCTCAACCGCCCAGCGCCTTTCAACAGCAACGGCAACAACGCCACCAGGTAGATCAGCGGCAGCTTGTAGTTGCCATGCCCCTGGTCGGTGATTGCATAGCCCTGCGCCAACTCCGCCAGGCCCGACCATTCGGCCGGCCAGTGCACAGCGGCGATCGCCACCACTGTCACCGCCATCAGTACCGTGGCGGCCAGGCGCGTGCCAAGCCCCAGCAGCAACAGCAATGGGCAGATCAGCTCGGCCCACATCGACAACTGCCAGTTCAACTCGGCTGGCAGCAGGTTGAAGGGGAAGGGGAAGCTGGCCTGCAGGTCGGCGAACCAGTTCGTGCCGTTGAATTTCTCCAGCCCCGATTCGAAGAACTCCCAGGCCAGGAACAGTCGCAGCGGCAAATCGGCGCCCCAGTTGCCAAAGCGGTCGAGGACGGTGAACGGGCGAATGAGGGTAGCGGTCGGCATGAGCGGCTCCTGGGATCAATGGGACAGTGACAGTGACGGTGTGGCGCGGCGCAGGCGAATCACCTGCTTGGCGACCAGCTTGAGGGCGATGGCGGCGAACATCAGGGCGAAGGCCAGTGGGTACCAGCCCCCCATCGGGATTCGTGTGTAGAACGTCAGGCAGAACATCCCGGCCAGCACCCACGACCCGGTGGCATGCAGGCCTTTCCACAGGCGTGGGCCAAGCAGGCGCGTGGGGGCCTTGAACGAGGTGAGGGCCAGCAACAGGATGAACAGGTAGCCCAGTGAGCCGGGGAGGTTGGCCAATGCCGTGCGTCCCGCCCAGAACAGCTCGGGGTACTGCCGGGCGTACAGGTAGATCAGCACCCCGTGCACCGTGTGTGAGAAGGCGAAGGCCAGGCCCAGGTAGCGGCGCTCGCGCAGCAGGCGCCGGCTTGCGGCGCCGGGCAGCAGCACGGCCAGCGACGAGGCCAGGAAGGTCAGCAGGAACAACACGAACGAGCTGCGGGCGGTGGCGCGGATGCCGCTGCGCAGGCCTTCGGCCCCCTGCGGGTGGGCGAGCAGCACCGTGGCGGTCAGCAGCAGGGTCAGGGCCGCGAGGGCGGCGAACAGCTTCCAGCCAGAGGGCAGGGCTTTCATCAGAGGGTCCCCGGTGTGTGGCGAGGGCAGGCAGCCTTCGTGTTCCAGTGGCGGGGAGTGTGTGGGGGGCGGGTATCGGCAGTGTGTCGAGCAGACCGGGTTTATGTATCGCTGTGTAGGCGGGCGTTGCCCAGGCCGGCGCGCTGCGCCAGTATTACCCGTTCGATTCCAGTGGACCGCACCGGTGACCCGCCCGCTCATCCTGCCCCTCGCCGAGAACTACCGTCACGGCGAGCACATCGCCCCGCACTGCCACGACCGTGCGCAGCTGATCCATGCCATCAGCGGCGTGGTCACGGTCAATGCCCGCGAGGGCAGTTGGGTGGTGCCGCCCGGGCGCGGGGTATGGGTGCCGGCGGCCACCGAGCATGAGTTGCGGATGTCCGGTGTGGTGCGCATGCGCACCTTGTTCATCGACCCTGGTGCGCGCCCGGATCTACCTGGCCAGTGCCAGGTGATCGAGATTTCGCCGTTGTTGCGCGAGCTGATCATCCGCGCCATGGACATCGCCCCCGAGCCTGCGCCCCAGGGCCGTGACGCGCGGATCCTGCAGTTGATCCTCGACGAGATCCGTGTGTTGCCGGTGTTCGCCCTGCATGTGCCCAGCCCTCGCTCGGCCGTGTTGCAAGCCCTGAGCGAGGCCCTGCGCCAGGCACCGGAAGAGGACTGGAGCCTGGCCCGTGCCGCCGCCCACTGCGGGCTCAACCCACGCACCCTGACCCGCGCGTTCCAGCGCGAAACGGGGCTGAGCCTGGTGCAGTGGCTGCGGCGCATGCGCCTGCTGGCCAGCCTCGATGCCCTGGCGGCCGGGCGTTCGGTGCTGGCGGTGGCGCTGGACCTGGGCTACGACAGCCCCAGCGCGTTCAGCGCCATGTTCCGCCGCACGCTGGGGGTGTCGCCCTCGGTCTACTTCGGCCGGGCCGGCGAGCGCTGGTAGGCCAGCCCAGGCGTTTGCTCCCAGCCGCCACCCAGGGCGGCGAACAGCTTCACCTCTGCCAGCAACTGCGCCAGGCGATCGTTGATCAGGCCCTCCTGGGCGTTGAACAGCGAACGCTGGGCGTCGAGGAAGGTCAGGCTGCTGTCGATGCCGGTGCGGTAGCGATGCTCGGCCAGGTCGTGGTAGCGCTGGCTGGCCGCCACCAGGTCGCGCTGGGCCTGCAGTTGGCGTTGAAAGGTGGCGCGGGCGGCCAGGCCATCGGCGACCTCCTGGAAGGCGCTCTGGATCGACTTTTCATAGCGCGCCACCTGGATGTTCTTCTGCACCTTGGCGTAGTCGAGGCTGGCGCGCAGGCTGCCGGCATTGAACAACGGCAGGTTGATCTGCGGCTGGAACAGCCAGGTGCCGGAGCCGGCGTCGAACAGGTCGGCCAGCTGGCGGCTGCTGGTGCCGGCGTTGGCGGTGAGAGTGATGCTGGGGAAGAACGCCGCGCGCGCCGCGCCGATATTGGCGTTGGCAGCCCGCAACTGGTACTCCGCCTCACGGATGTCCGGGCGACGTTGCAGCAGGTCTGCCGGCAGCCCTGCCGGTACCCGGGCGATCTGATCGTCTGCCAGGGGCAGCGCCGGCAGGCTGGCGCTGACCTCGGCACCGACCAGGCGGTTGAGCTGGTTCAGGTCCTGGGCGGCCAGGCGGGTGTAGCGGGCCACGGCGGCGCGGGAGCTGTCGACGCGGGTGGTGGCCTGGATCGCGTCGAGGGCCGAGAGGGTGCCGGTGCGGCGTTGGCGTTGAGTGAGGCGCAGGCTCTGTTCGTCGGCTTGCAGCGTCTGGGTGGACAGCGCCAGCAGCTCCTGGTCGGCGCGCCAGCTCAGGTAGGCGCTGGCCACGCTGGTGACCAGGCTGAGCTCGGCGCTGCGCCGGCCCTCGTCGCTGGCCAGGTAGGTCAGCAGCGCTTGGGCGCTGAGGCTGCGCAAGCGGCCGAACAGGTCCAGCTCGTAGGCGCTGATGCCCAGCGTCGCCGACTGCTGGCTGCTGATCATGCCTTGGCTCCCGGTCCTGCTGCGAGGTAGGTATTGGCGCTGGCCTTGGGCGTTGGCGGCGACCTTGGGCAGTAGCTCGGCGCGCTGGATGCGGTACTGGGCGCGGTAGCCTTCGACGTTGAGTGTGGCCACCCGCAGGTCGCGGTTGTTGGCCATGGCGGTGTCGAGCAATTGGCGCAGTACCGGGTCATGGAACACGGCCTGCCATTCCCGCGGCAGCGTCGAGGCTGGCGGCCCCCCGCGGTAGGCGACACCACTGGGGTAGTGGTCGGCGCTGGGCGAGCTTGGGCGCTGGTAGTCCGGGGTGAGGGTGCAGCCGGCCAACACGGTGGCCAGCAGGGGCAGGAGCAATCGGGGCATGCAGGGCTTCCTGGGGTCAGGCACCTGCCATCCAGCGGGCCAGGCCGTGGCGGCCGCTGACCCCCAGTTTGGCCGTGGCGCGCTTGAGGTAGGTTTCCACGGAACTGTTCTTCACATTCAGGCGCTGGGCCATCTGCGGCACGGTGCCACCGGTCAGCAGGCCGATGCAGACTTCCTGCTCGCGCGTGGACAGGCGGACCGCCTCCTGGTTCAGGCGCTCGCCGAATACATGACGCAAAGAGCTGGCTTCATCCGGCGCCTCCACACTGGGCCGACGCAGGCAGGCTTGCTGGAGCAGGTGCGCGTGGTGCTCGACCAGTGGCAGCAAGGTGTCCGACAGGCTCTTGAGCAACGACAGTTCGCTCAGGGAAAAGCCGCGCTGGCTCGGCAGGCGCTGGAAGCAGATGACCCAGCGGCGGTCGCCATTGCAGGACACCAAGTTGCACTGGTGGGCGTTGCGCCGGGGGTGCCGGGCACTGGCCTGGGCGTTGATCTGGATCAGCAGCGGGTCCTGCATGCACAGGATGCTCTGCAGCAGTGGATGACGCAGGTGTTCCTGGATAGGCAGGTCATGGTGCAGGCCGGCGCTGCCCAGCACCTTGATCCGGCTGATGCTGGCCGGGTCGTTCTCGAGGGTCCATTCGCTGAGGTCGAGCCGATGGATTGGCACCTGGTTGCTGACCAGCAGGAGCATCTGTTCGGCGAAATGCTCATCGCCGGTGCTGGCAATCAGTTCACCCAGTTGCAGGTACAGGTGCGGGTCATGACGGTGTTCGAGGCTGTCAGTCAGCTTCATGGTGTTGTCTTCCTTGATCGGGTGTCGCGGCGGGCGGGTCTTGCGACCGAGTCCTCTCTGTGTTTCGGGAGTGGGGGCTATTGAATCGCAGCCGCCGAATGCGCGTCTGTAGTGGAAACCGGGGACAGAAAATGCCAGCTAACCCGACTGAAATACTGGGCCTTGGGAGAGGCGGTTTTTGTCTGGCGTGTCAGCTTGTCAGGTGATTGGCATCAGAAAGCAGCCATTTTGCTTCCGTTCGCGGCAGCAGGAGTGACGAGTAGGTCAGGGGCGTTATAGGGGTGTAGTCAATGTCCTACAGGAAATTCAGCGCACTCCGGCTGAGCGTTTTTCCGCCGTCGATGTCCGGGTTTCGGGGGCCATACAGGGGGATAGGGGGGTGTTTGAATCCGCGCAATCACTCTGTTCCAAGGACGATCCAAGCCCATGTTCGCCGCCGACACTTTCCCCTTGACCTGCGCGCAGCGCGACATCTGGCTGGACCAGCTCGGCCACGGTGACTCGCCGCTCTATAACATCGGTGGTTATGTCGAACTGGATGGCGCGGTCGACCGCGAGCGCTTGCAGCGGGCCCTGACTCACCTGGTGGCCGTGCATGACGCGCTACGCACCGTGCTGGTGTCCACGCCAAGCGATGACGGCTTGCCACGCCAGCGCTTCGTGACGGGCCTGCACGTCGCGCTGGCCGAGCACGACCTGACCGGCCAGCCCGATCCAACTGGCGCGGCCCATGCCCTGATCCAGCAACAATTGCAGCAGCCATTCAGCCTGGGCGATGGCCCGCTGCTGCGTGTCGCCTTGATTAGCCTGGGCGGGCGACGACACCTGCTTGCGGCCCAGGCCCATCACCTGATCCTCGACGGCTGGGGGTTCGAGCAGTTCTTCCATCAGCTGGGGCAATTCTACGGCTTGCTGGAGCAAGGCGCGCCGTTGCCACCTACGGCGCCGTCCTACGTGGCATTCATCGAGCAAGACCAGGCCTACCAGGCTTCGCCGCGACATCAGCGCGATGGCGACTACTGGCTCGACCGGTATCGGCAGTTGCCGGATGTGCTGTTGCGCCCGCGCGAGCGTGGCCCGGTGCGGGCGGCTACGCCCAGCCAGGCACTGCAGCGCAGCTTCGACCCTGACCTGCTGGCGCGCATGCAGCAGTTGGCCGCGCGGCTGCAGGCATCGCCCCTGCATGTGTTGCTGGCGGCGTTGCACGTGTGCTTCTGCTGCGGCGGCCAGCGTGACGAGTGGGTGGTCGGCCTGCCCGTGCGCAATCGGGGCACTGCCTTGCACAAGGCGACGCTGGGGTTGTTCGCCCAGGTCAGCGCGTTGCGCATGGACTTCGGCCGCACGCTTGCGTTTGCCGACCTGGTGCAGGCCATCGCCGGCACCCTCAAGCGCGACCTGCGCCACCAGCGCTTGCCGATGACCGAGCTTAATCGCGGCCTGGGCCTGTCGCGCGAGGCGCGCGCGCAGTTGTTCGAGGTGACGGTGTCATACGAGGAGGAGGGCAATGACCTGTTCTACGGTGCCTTGCCCACCCATACCGTCAAGGTCAGCAACGGCCACGAGCCAACGCCGCTGTCCATCTACCTGCGCAGCAACCGCCACAATGGCAAGGCCTGGCTGCACCTGGTGCACAACCTGGGCTGGCTGGCGCCCGACGAGGTCGAGGCGCTGACCGGTCGGGTGCTAAAGGTGTTGGACCAGGGGCTGGAGACGCCGCGACTTCGGGTCGACGCGTTTGAACTGCTGATTGACCGCGAGCGCGAGCAACTAGGCAAATGGAATGCCACCGCTACCGCTGGCCAGGGCGAGCCATTGATCCACCGGCGCATCGAGGCGCAGGCGGCCTTGCGCCCGCACGCCACGGCGCTCCTGCAGGAAGGCCATGGCCTGAGCTACGGGCAGTTGAACCAGCGCGCCAATGCGTTGACGCGGCGCTTGATCGAGCTGGGCGTCAAGCCGGAACAGCGGGTGGCGGTGGCGGCGCGTCGTGGCCTGGACACCGTGGTGGGCTTGTTGGCGGTGCTCAAGGCCGGCGCGGCTTATGTGCCCATCGACCCGACGCACCCCCGCGAGCGGCTGGACTACCTGCTGCAGGACTGCGCCCCCCAGGTGCTGCTGACCCAACCCAGCCTGCGCGAGCGCTTTGCCGGGCACACGCTGCCGATCATCGAACTCGACCTTCCAGGCAGCGAGCCCGAGCCGGCCACCAATCCCCAGGTGCAGGGGCTGGCCGCGGATAACCTGGTGTACGTGATCTACACCTCAGGCTCCACCGGCCAACCGAAGGGGGTGATGGTCGAGCACCGCATGCTGGCCAACCTGGTCGACTGGCATTGCGCCACCTTCGACCTGCACGCCGGCAGCCACGCCTCCAGCCTGGCGGGTTTCGGATTCGACGCCATGGCCTGGGAGGTCTGGCCGGCCCTGTGCGCCGGCGCGACGCTGCACTTGGCCCCCGTGCGCGAAGGCGGCGAGGACATCGACGCCTTGCTGCGCTGGTGGCGCGAGCAACCGCTGCAGGTGAGCTTCCTGCCCACGCCGGTGGCCGAGCATGCCTTCGCCCAGGGGCAGGCCCATCCGACACTGCGCACCTTGCTGGTCGGTGGTGATCGCCTGCGCCGGCTGGCCCGCGAGCGCGGCTACCAGGTGATCAACAACTATGGCCCCACCGAGGCCACCGTGGTGGCGACTTCCGGCGAGGTTCAGGCGGGCGGGGCGCTGCATATCGGCAGACCGATCGCCAACACGCAGTTGCATGTGCTCGATGAGCGGCGCCGCCCGCTGCCTGTCGGGGCTGCCGGCGAGCTGTACATCGGTGGCCTGGGCGTTGCCCGGGGCTACCTGAACCGCCCCGAAATGACTGCCGAACGCTTCATCGACGACCCCTTCGACCAACGCCCCGGCGCCCGGCTGTACCGCACGGGCGACCTGGTGCGCTGGCTGGCCGATGGCACCCTCGAGTACCTGGGGCGCAACGATGACCAGGTGAAGATCCGTGGCGTGCGGGTGGAACTGGGCGAGATCGAGGCGGCACTGGCGACCCACGAGGCGGTGCGCGAAGGTGTGGTGCTGCTGCGTGACGGCCAGTTGGTCGCCTGGTACATCGCCGAGCGGGACGTGGCGCCTCTTCAGTTGCATGAGCACTTGCGTGGTCGCCTGCCGACCGCGCTGCTGCCGACGGCCTACATGGCGGTGCCGGTGTGGCCCCTGACCGCCAATGGCAAGCTTGACCGTCGTGCCTTGCCGGCACCGGACGTGCACGCCGCGCTGCGCCGCGCCCACGAACCGCCGCAAGGCGATGTCGAGCAACGCCTGGCGGCCCTGTGGGCCGAACTGCTGCATGTCGAACAGGTCGGGCGACAGGACCACTTTTTCGAGCTGGGCGGCCATTCGCTGGTGGCCGTCCAGTTGATCGAGCGCATGCGCCAGGCGGGGATGCACGCCGATGTGCAGGTGCTGTTCGGCCAGCCGACCCTGGCCAGCCTGGCCGCCTCGGTCAGTGGCATGCCGGTGGCGGCGGTGCCGGGCAATCGCGTGCCGACGGACTGTGCGCGGATCACGCCCGGCATGCTGGCCTTGGCCGAGCTTGGTCAGGCCGATATCGAGCGCATTGTCGCGGCGATCCCCGGGGGCGCTGCCAATGTGCAGGAGATCTACCCGTTGGCGCCCTTGCAGGAAGGCCTGCTCTATCACCACTTCACCGACGCCCGCGACCCCTACCAGCAGCACGCGTTGTTCGCCTTCACCGGCCACGCCGAGCTGCTGGCGTTCAGCCAGGCGCTGGAACAGGTCATCGCGCGTCACGACATCCTGCGCACCAGCCTGGCCTGGGATGGGCTCGAGCAGCCACAGCAAGTGGTGTGGCGCCAGGCGCGGTTGCCGTTGACGGTGCTTGAGCCGGGCCAGGGTGATGCCGTCGCGTTGTTGCGTGGGCGTGAAACCACGCTGGACCTACGCCAGGCGCCGATGCTGGCCCTGGCCGCTGTCGAGGATCGCGCCAACGGGCGCTGGCTGGGCATGCTGCACTTCCATCACCTGGTCAACGACGCGGTGTCGGTGCAGGTGTTGCTGGCGGAACTGGAAGCCTTGATGACGGGCCAGGGCCATGCCCTGGGGGCGCCGGTCGCCTATCGCAACTATGTGGCCGTCAGCCGCGCCCCTGAGCGCCAGGCGGGGCACGAGCGGTTCTTCAAAGCGCTGTTGGCGGGTGTGGAGGCACCGGCGAAACTGGCGGGGATGGGTGAGGCGCTGGACACGCAGGTACTGGAAAGCGCCGCGATGGCCGTGCCTGAACCACTGGCCAAGGCGTTGCGGCGCTTGGGGCGCGCCCACGACGTCGGGTTGGGCAGCCTTTTCCACCTGGCTTGGGCCTTGGTGCTGGGGGCACTGGGGGGGCGTGACGAGGTGGTGTTCGGCAGTGTGCTGCTGGGCCGCACGATGGCCGGCGAGGGTGCTGACCGGGCATTGGGTATGTTCGTCAACAGCCTGCCGGTGCGGGTGATGATGAAGGGGCTTGACGTTGGGGGCGCGTTGCAGGCAACCCACGCGCAGTTGGCCGCCTTGCTCGGCCATGAAGATGCGCCTCGTGTACTGGCCCAGCGTTGCAGCGGCCTGCCGGCTGGCGTGGCGTTGTTCGACTGCCTGCTCAACTACCGCCACGGCCCGGCGCCGGATGCGCGCAAGCTGCCAGGGGTGACACTGGTGGACGCCAGTGAAGTCCACAGCCATGCCCTGGTGCTCACCGTGGACGACGCGGGCGATGACATCCAGCTCAATGTGCGAGCGCCCCATGAGTTAGGGGCGCAGCGTGTGCTCGGGCATGTGGCCTGTGCCTTGCGGCAGTTGGCCGAGGCGCTGCAAAGCGACCCTGGGCGGGCACTGGCGTCGTTGTCGACGTTGCCGGAGGATGAGCGCCAGCAGCTGTTGTCGACGCTCAACGCCACCGCCACGCCCCTTGATCCGGCGCACGTGCATTGGCCGGCCCTGTTCGCCGCCCAGGTGCGGCGAACCCCGCACGCCGTGGCGCTGCAAAGCGAAGAGGCGCAGTTAAGCTACCGCGAGCTCGACGCCCAGGCCAACCGTCTGGCGCATCACCTGATTGGCCTGGGCGTGAAGCCTGACAGCCGGGTGGCCGTATGCATCGAGCGCGGCGTGCACCTGATCGTCGCCCTGCTGGGCGTGCTCAAGGCCGGCGGCGCCTACGTGCCGCTGGACCCAGGCTACCCCGACGAACGCCTGCGCTACATGCTGGCGGATAGCGCGCCATTGGCGGTGCTGGTGCACGGTGCGACCCGGGGCCTGTTCGAGCCTTCGCCCACCTTGGTCGACCTCGACCAGGACAACTGGCAGGCTCATTCGGAGCAGGCCCCGGGTGTCGGGCAACTGAGCGGTGAGCACCTGGCCTATGTCATGTACACCTCCGGCTCCACCGGCACGCCCAAAGGCGTGATGGTCGAGCACCGAGGCCTGTGCAACCTGATGCACTGGGGGTCGACACTGTGCCCGCCACAGGCCGATGGCGCCTTGTTGCAACGGGCACCGTTCAGCTTCGACGGCTCGGTCTGGGAGCTGTTCTGGCCTCTCTGCGCCGGGCTGCGCCTGGTCCTGGCGCGCCCGGACGGGCACCGTGATCCGGCCTACCTTGTGCAACTGATCCAGGCGCGCCGGGTGACCACGGTGAAGTTCGTCCCTGCGTTGTTGCATGCGTTCCTCGAAGCGCCGCACGTCGAGGGCTGCACCAGCCTCACCGATGTCTTCTGCGGCGGCGGCGAGCTGACCCTGGCCCTGGTCCGTCGCTTGCGCGAACGCTTGCCCCAGGCACGCCTGCACAATGTCTATGGCCCGACCGAGGCCACCGTCGACAGTACCGCCTGGACGCTGGAGCCGCACCAGCCACTGCCGGAGCAGGCACCGCCAATCGGCAGGCCGATCGGCAACACCCGGTTGTACGTGCTCGACCCCCATGACCGGCCGGTACCGTTGGGGTGCATCGGCGAGTTGCATATCGGTGGTATCGGTGTTGCGAGGGGATACCTGGGCTTGCCTGAGCTGCAAGCGGCGCGCTTCATTGCCAGCCCGTTCGTCGCAGGCGACCGGCTGTATCGCACGGGCGACCTGGTGCGCTATCGAGCCAACGGTGACCTGGAGTTCCTCGGGCGCAACGACTTCCAGGTCAAGCTCAATGGCTTGCGGATCGAGCTGGGCGAGATCGAAGCGCTGCTGGCCGCCCACCCGGCCCTCGGCCAGGCGGTGGCACTGGTCCGCGATGAACGCCTGGTGGCCTATGCCGCCTGTCGGGAGGGCCATGCGGCGCCGGCGCTGGAGGCCCTTCGCAGCTACCTGCTGGCGCGCTTGCCGGCCTACATGGTGCCTTCGGCCTATGTCATCCTCGAACAGTTGCCGCTGAGCCCCAACGGCAAGATCGATCGCCAGGCGCTGCCGACACCGGGGCCGGAGGCGGTGATCAGCCGCACCTACCAGGCGCCGCGCGACGATCTGGAGCAGGCCCTGGCGCAGATCTGGACCGAGGTGCTGAAGATCGAGCAAGTGGGGCGCGACGACAACTTCTTCGAGCTGGGCGGGCATTCGCTGCTGGCGGTGAACCTGGTGGCGCGCATGCGTCAGGCCGGGCTGCACACCGATGCACGCATGCTGTTCAGCCAGCCGACGTTGGCGGGGTTGGCGGCGCATACGCGTCGGGAAGACACCCAGGTGCTCATCCCCAAGACCACCATCCCCGGGCTGGGCGGGCGGCGCCGGCTCTGAGTGGCGCGCATGGGCCGGCTGGTTTCGGCGGCGAGGATGGGACTATTCTTGCCCCATGACCACCCAGCCTCCCCAACGCCACCCCTGCCCACCGGGCGCCTGCGACTGCGGCCGCGAGCGCCTGGCCGACGCCCCGGCCCGGGACCTGCGCATCCTGCTGCTCACGCGGGAGGAGGAAAAGCGCCTGCTCGAGCGCCTGGAGAACCTGAAGGACTTGGACGACCTCCGGCGCCTGCAAGCGAGGTTGTACGAGAACCTCGGTATCCGCGTGCACATTGCCCCGGGCTTCAACGAGGTGCGCAGCATGCGCGGGATCGTCATCGAGCTGCAGGCGCAGGTCGGCCTGTGCCGCAAGACCCGCCAGTCGATCCCGGCGGCGATCCGCCGTGGGCTGGAGCGCAACCCGCAGGTGGCGTTCCGCCTGCTCGATGCCCACGACCTGCTACGCGATGCCTGAAAGCCCCAACGCATCGCCGCCAGCTTGATGCCGAACCACGGAAGCGCCGTAGTCGGTCACGCCGAGCATGGGGAGGTCTCCTGGTCGAGGGCGCTGGATTCATGCCACCATCCGCGGTGCTTGCAAAGCCGCTTCGAGGTGTTCGCAGGTAATTTTCTTCCTTTGCTCTTCGTATTCAGGAAAGCCGCCCTGCGCCTGGCGCGTTCGGCCCTCATCATTCAAGGAGACAGGCAATGACTTCCGTTTTCGACCGCGACGACATTCAATTCCAGGTGGTGGTCAACCACGAAGAGCAGTATTCCATCTGGCCTGACTACAAGGCGATCCCCAATGGCTGGCGCGCGGTCGGCAAGAGCGGCCTGAAGAAGGACTGCCTGGCCTACATCGACGAGGTGTGGACCGACATGCGCCCGTTGAGCCTGCGCCAGCAGATGGCCGAAGCCGCGGCGCAGTGAGCCTGTCGACACTGAACCTGCTGTGCCTGCCGTACTCGGGCGCCAGCGCCATGGTCTACAGCCGCTGGCGGCGCAAGCTGCCGGCCTGGCTGCAGGTGCGGCCGGTGGAGTTGCCGGGGCGTGGTGCGCGCCTGGGTGAGCCGTTGCACACCGACCTGCAGGCGCTGGCGCGGCAGTTGGCCCACGAGCAGCGCGCAATCGCCAGCACCCCCTACGCGCTGCTCGGGCACAGCCTGGGCGCGCTGGTGGCGTTCGAGCTGGCCCATGAGCTGCAAGCGTTGGGCTGCCCGCCACCGGTGGCGCTGTTCGCTTGCGGCACGGCCGCGCCGACACGTCGGGAGGACTACGACGGCGCCAACTGGCGTGAGCCCAAGAGCGACGCCGAGCTGATTGCCGAGCTACGCAAGTTGGGGGGCACGCCCGAAGAGGTGCTGGCCAACGAAGAGTTGATGGGGTTGACCCTGCCGGTATTGCGCGCCGACTTTCTGCTCTGCGGGCGCTATGCCTATCGCCAGCGTGCACCGTTGAGCTGCCCGCTGCATGTGCTGGGTGGCAAGGACGATCGAGCCTGTGAAGAGCAGTTGCTGGCTTGGCGCCGAGAAGCGACGGGCGATTTCTCCCTGGCGCTATTTCCCGGCGGGCATTTCTTCATCCACGAACACGAAGACGCCGTGCTGAAACAGATGACGGGCACCTTGCAACCGATCAGTCAGCCATTGTCACAACTCACCTGCAACTGAAGCCCCTTGGGCCCCTTCGTCCTCGGCGGTTGATTGACGTCGCTTCCGGTCTGGGTGAGGCTTGGGCCTTTCCCAGGCAGGAACGGACCATGCTGATCGACGCTTCTCAGGCCACATTGCTGGTGGTCGACATCCAGGAAAAACTCATCGGCGCCATGAGCGACCCCGAAGGCACACGCGCCCGGGCGCGCTGGTTGCTGGCGGCCACCGCGGAGCTGGAATTGCCCACGGTGATTTCCGAGCAGTACCCCAAGGGGCTGGGCCATACCCTGGCCGAACTCAAGGCCGCGTCACCTGCCGCCGAGGTTGTCGAAAAACTGCATTTTTCCTGCGTCGCCGCTGAATGCCTGCCGGCCAGCCTGCTGGCCCGCGACCAGGTGATCGTCTGCGGCATGGAAACCCACGTGTGCGTGCTGCAGACGGTACTGGGCCTGCTTGCACGGGGCAAGCAGGTGTTTGTCGTCGAGGATGCCTGCGACAGCCGCACGCCCGCCAGCAAGGCGGCGGGGCTGGCGCGCATGCGCGATGCGGGGGCGCAGATCGTCACCCGTGAGATGGTGTTGTTCGAACTGCTGGGCAGCGCCAGCCATCCGTTGTTCCGCCATATCAGCAAGACCTACCTGGTCGGTGAACAGCCCTGAACGGGCGTCTGCTGGCGGCCGGGCTGTTGTGCCTGGCGCTGCTGCAAGGGTGCGCAGGGCGCCGTGAGGAGGCGCCTGAAAGCGCCCCGGCCAAGGTGCGTGCACAGCTCGTGCGCCTGCTGCCGGCCCAGGTCAAGGACCGCCAGGGCTGGGCCGAGGATATCCAGGTAGCCCTGCAGAACCAGGGCATCGCCCCGAGCAAGGGCAACCTGTGCGCGGTGTTGGCAGTGACCGAACAGGAGTCGACCTTCAACGCCGACCCGCAAGTGCCGAACCTGGGGCGTATCGCTCGCGCGGAGATCGATAGGCGCGCGGCGCGCCTGCACATTCCAGGCGTGCTGATCGAAGGTGCGTTGCGCACGCCTTCGGCCAACGGCCAGACCTACCAGCAGCGCCTGCAAAGCGTGCGCAGCGAGAAACAGCTCAGCGCCCTGTATGACGAAGTCATCGACCGCCTGCCGCTGGGGCGCACCCTGCTGGATGGGTTGAACCCGGTGCACACTGGCGGGCCGATGCAGGTCAGCATCGACTTCGCCGAGCAGCATGCCAAGGGCTACCCCTATACCTACAAAGGCACTATTCGTCAGGAGGTGTTCAGCCGTCGGGGCGGGATGTACTTCGGTATCGCCCACCTGCTGGGGTATCCGACCCATTACGACCGGGCCCTGTACCGCTTCGCCGATTTCAACGCGGGGTGGTACGCCAGCCGTAACGCCGCGTTCCAGGCCGCGTTGAGCCGAGTCAGCGGGGTGCCGTTGGCGCTGGATGGCGACCTGGTCGCACCGGGGGCGATCATGCCGGGCACCACCGAGCGGGCGGCCCGCAAGCTGGGGCGGAAGCTGGGGCTGCGCAATCCGCAGATCCGCGCTCAGTTGGAGCGGGAAAACAGCCTGGGGTTCGAGGATACCGAGCTCTATCGCCAGGTGTTCGCCCTGGCCGAGGCGAAGGCCGGCAGGGCACTGCCAAGGGCGGTGTTGCCGGGTATCGAGTTGAAGAGCCCAAAGATCACCCGCAAGTTGACCACCGCGTGGTTTGCCGGGCGGGTCGATGCACGTTACCAGCGCTGCATGCAGCGCTGAGGTGTTCGCGTTTTGGTCGCGTGTTGGCGGCCAGGCGCCAGGCGGTAGCCTTGCAGTGTTCTTGAGAACGAGCGCCGCGCAGGCGGCGCTTGTCCTTATGGGCGCCGCAAGCCCCGTTCACTTTTCCCGCAACGTCCGTTCGATGACTTCCACGAATGCCCGCACCAGCGGGCTACGCTCATGCCTGCGGGTCAGCACCAGCAACGGCACCGTGGCGCCGGGCTCGTCCAACGGCAGGTAAGTCACGCCACTGCGCACCAGCGTGCGCGTGCACTGCGGCACCACCGCCACACCCCGGCCTGCGGCCACCAAGGCGATGATCGAGGTGATCTGCTTGCCGGTTGGTGCCGGCCGGGGCGTCAACCCGTTGCGCCGGTAAAGGGTCTGGATGATCTCGTTCAGCCCCGACCCATAATCGCTCGGAAACGCGATCAGCGGATAGGCGCTCAGCTCGGCCAGGGTCACCTGCGCCTGGCGGGCGAGGGGGCTGTCGCTGGCAATCGCCGCCACCAGCGGCTCGTTGTCCAGACAGATGGCCTGCACCTGCGAATCGTCGCCCGGCGGTTGCATGCGGCTCATGCCAATGTCCAGGCGGCCCTCGACGATCTGCGACCACTGGGTGCTCGACGCGCCTTCCTCGACCGTCAGTTGCACATCCGGATAAGCCGAGCAGAACGCCTGGATGGTGTGGCTGAACACATCCGACAGGGCGATCGAGCTGGCATAGCCGACCGCCAGGTGGCCCGCCGAGCCCGCCGCCAGCTTGCCGGTGATGGCGGCTGTCAGGTCGACCTGCTCCAGCACGGCTCGCGCATACGGCAAGAAATGCAGGCCTTCGGAGGTGAGGGTGACATTGCGGGTACTGCGGTCGAACAGGCGGAAACCCAGCTCCGCTTCCAGCGCCGAGATCTGCCGGGTCAGCGGGGGTTGGGCGATGTGCAGGCGCGAAGCGGCGCGGCCAAAGTGCAGCTCGTCGGCGACAGCCAGGAAATAGCGCAGGCGGCGGAGGTCGATCATCTTCGTCCTTGAGTATCAATCGGTCGGAATTCGGTATTGGATCCAAACAGCGCCCTATCTTATAAAACCTGCAAATTTTCACGAGTGCTGTCATGCGTTTTCCTGCGAAATTTCCTCGAATCGCGCTGTTTCTTGCAGGGTGCGCCGCGTTTCTCAACCTCTATGCCACCCAAGGGCTGCTGGGCGAGTTGTCGGGCACTTTCCCGATCACGCTGCATCAGGCCAGCTGGAGCATCACTGCCACCATCCTCGCCGTGGCCATCACCGCGCCCTTCGTCGGTTGGCTGACCGCTCGCCGCGCGCAACACCGGGTGATTGCCGGGGCCGCGCTGCTGCTCGCGCTGCCCGCCGTGCTGGCGGCCTGGGCGGGCAGTTTTGGCGAGTTCCTGCTCTGGCGTGGCGTTCAGGGCCTGTTCATTCCCGTGGTGTTCGCCACCAGCGTTGCCTATATCGGGGTGCACTGGGAGGGCAGTGCGGTGCCCGAAGTGACCAGTGTCTACGTGGCAGGCACGGTGCTCGGTGGTTTCTGTGGGCGTTTCCTGACCGGGCTGGTTACCGAACTCTACGATTGGCGCATGGCCCTGACCGTGCTGGGTGGCCTGAGCCTGGCCATCGGCGTGGCTATCGCTGTGCTGTTGCCGCGCGCTGCCCCCACTGCGCTGCATCAACAGCGAGTCCCGCCTGGCGAGCTGTTCGGCAAGCCGCTGCTGGGCGCCTATGCGGTGGGTTTCTGCGTGCTGTTCGCCCAGGTCGCGACCTTCACCTACGTTGGCCTGCACCTGGGGCAGGCGCCGTTCAACCTGGGCACTGCGGCGCTCGGCTCGATCTATGCGGTGTTCCTGCTGGCGCTGGTGGTGGTGCCGGTGGCCGGGCGGCTGACCAAGGCGCGGCCGCAAGGCGACTTGATACGGGTCGCGGGCTGCCTGGGTATCACCGGCTCGGCCCTGGCCCTGTCGCCCTCGCTGTGGCTGATCGTGGTTGGCCTGGCACTCAGCTCGACCGGGGTGTTTCTGGCCCAGGCGGCCGCCAATGCTTTCATCACCGCCAATGCCAGGCAGCACAAGGCCGCCGCGGTGGGGTTGTACCTGGCTTGCTACTACCTGGGCGGCAGCTTTGGTGCCTTCGTCCCGGGCGCGCTGTGGGAGCAGTGGGGCTGGCCGGGCTGTATCGCATTGATCGTGATGTTCCAACTGATGCCGTTGCTGATTGCCCGGGGTAGCTGGCGATACGCCCCGGCCCCCGGCCGTCCCCACCGGCAATTGCAATGAGCCTTCTTTCCCTAGCGCTCGATTCATCATCCAACAAGGAAAACAGCGAGATGACCGTAAGTAACTTGCCGACGACGCACAGCCAGTTGCTGAGTGTGATTGAACCGGTGCTGCAGCAGATGGCACCGAGCGTGCTGAAGCGGGCGTTGCTGGCCGAGTTCGGCAACCAGGAAGCGGCGCTGGTGGAGATCGAGCAGGCGTTCCGCACCCTGACCGCCCGCCGCCATGGCGCAGCGCAGCTGCGTCGGTTCTTCGCCAGCTGGTCGAAGACCAACAACTCGGCCGCCAGTGTTTCGGGCCTGGCCAACCGCCTGACCCTGCTGGCTCGCTCGGAACAGGGCAGCGCGGCGGCGCAGCAGATCTACCAGGTCTGCGGCAGCCTGCAGCGCATCACCGACGAAGACCTGGGCGCCCTGGGCAACACCCTGCACAGCGACCTGTTCTACAACATGGCCACGCCCATCTGCGGCGACGACCAGTGGCTGCTCAAGGAGAACTGCCTGCCATCGGCGCAGGCTTTCAAGGATTGGACCGATGCCCGTCGCCTGCGCGACCGCGACCTGATGCAGGGCTTGCTGACCACCCTGGTGCACGAGGTGTACACCCACGGTGAGGTGGAGTTCATCCACCCGCTGTTCAAACAGTGGTTCGAGCGTGACATGGGAGTGCCGGCGGAAAGCGTGCGCAAGACCGTCGCCTGGGTCACCGTGCACACCGGCGGCACCGAGAGCAACCACTTCGCCCATGCGGTCGAGGCTGTGGAAGGCTTCGTCAAGGCCATGGGTATCGAGGTCGACCAGGCCGCCGCCCAGGCGATCTTCGCCCAGTACCTGCAACGCAAGGCCGAGGTCATGCGCGATTGCGCGGCGAGCCTGGGCTGACCCCGCTGTTGCCGCCTGTCATGCCCCCCCGGGCATGGCAGGGGCCTGTCCGACACTCGAGCGTGCAAGGAACAGCGCATGCAACTCATCGTTTTCTGCCCACCCCACGTCATCTTCCAGCACAGCGCAGCGAACTGGGCCAGCGCCATTGGCCCAGGTGGCATGCTGGTGAGCAGCAACACCCAGGCCGAGGAAATTGCTGCGCACCTGGGTGGCAAGGTCGAGTACCGGTTGTTCGAGCATTACCAGGACAACCCGTTGGTCGAGGTTGACGTCTGCGCGTTGGTGTGGGAGCTCGAAGCCCCGTTGTGCGTGGCCCTGGACGAGGCCGATGTGCTGCGCGTGGCGCGGATCAATGACCGCCTCGGTGTCAGCATGGGCGCCGAGGGGCGTGCCATGTTCTACCGCGACACGTTCTTCATGAAGCAGCGCGCCAGGAACTGCGGGCTGGCCATCGCCGACATGGCGCCGCTGGCCAATGCCACCGAAGCGCTGCGGTTTTGCGAGCAGTTCGGTTTTCCGGTGGTGATCAAGCCACGCCACGGTCGAGGCTGGAGCGGCGTCGAGGTGATCGAGGACATGGCCGGGCTGCGCCAGTGGTTGGCGCAGCGAACCGCCAGCACCTTTCACAACCTGATGATCGAGAGCCATGTACGTGGTGATCACTATCTGGTCGATGGCCTGTACATCGAGGGGCGGCCGATCCTGCTGTCACCCGCCCGGGTGATCGCCACCTCGCTGGACTGTCGCGCCGGCAAGCCGCGCAGCCTGTACATGCTCGATGCCGGCAACCCGGTGCGCGATGAGTTGCTGCGCTATGCGCGGGCGCTGGTCGAGGAGGTGCTGCCCTCTGAACCAACCCTGCTGTTCCAGCTGGAGGTGCGGGTGACCGAGGACGGTGAAATCGCCCTGTGCCAGATCGCGATGCACCAGGGCGATGCGTTCACCCACCTTGAACTGGAACGGGCCTGGGGCCTGGACCTGCGCATGACGTACCTGCGTGCGCTGCGTGATGTGGCTTATCGCCCGCCACCTGTGCCCGAGCCACGCTTGCGGGTCGGGCATCTGAGTATCGCGCCGCGTGTGGGCCTGCTGCCAGATGTGCCGGGCGAGTGTCCGCTGGAGGGGGTGCTGGCCTGCCGTGTTTCGGCTCGGCGAATGATCTGCGAAAGGGAGGGCGAAGTGTTCAGTGCCACTGTCAGCGGGCCGGACGACAGCACCCTGCGGGCCAGGCTGGAGCAGGTCGAGCACTGGTTTGACCAGCACTGCGATTGGTCTGGCGTGGAGCGATGAGCTCGGTGAGGTCCCTGTTCGCCTGTAGGAGCGGCTTCAGCCGCGAAGCAGGCAACGCGGTGCCTGGCCGCCCGCTTCGCAGGTGATCGCGGCTGAAGCCGTAGTGAATGGGCCTTACCTCGACAAGGGGATGCAGCGATCGTGATTGCACTGTTGCAATGCCTGATACCCCTCCCCATCGCAGCACTCGGCACCTGGGCTGGCTACCTGAGCGGCATCCGCCTGCAGGACATCACCTTGTGCGATGTTGCTGCGTCACGTGTGCGCTGGCCTTGTGGTCCCCCCCTGACGCTCTGTTGTACCGTGCTGGTGGCCCTGGCGGCGGCGCTGCTGCTGAAGCTCGATCCGGCGTTCGTGATGCTCAATCATGTGCTGCGGATGACGCTCATCCACCTGGCACCGGCTGTCCTGCCCAGGCGGTTGTTGCGCGAGCAGCCGAGCCGCTGAGTATCAGCCGCGCATCGACGGATGCGCTGCGCCAGTCTGGCTGACGCGCTCTGCCTGGTAGGCCCGCAGGATGGCCAGCCGACGCTGTTCGTATTCGGTTTGGGAAAGGCCCTGGCGTTGCAGCGCTTCCAGTTGCAATTGCCGGGTTTGCTCGGCGGTGTAGGGGCGCAGTTCCGGGTGGTTGGCACAACCGCCGAGCATGGCCAGGCCAAGCACGAACAGGGCGGTGCAGAGAGGGCGGGAGAGAGTGTTCATCGGGTGGTTCCATGTTCCGGGATTCGCAGTGCCGAATCGATGGAACAAGGGTATGGGGCGCGCCCGGCGAAGAGAAATTGCCAGGCTCGATAGTGACTATCGAGCCTGGCTATCCTGGGTAGCGAGGGGGAAGAACCTGCAGTCCACGCTCGCTTCGAGGGTACGCGGCTTGGTAGGCGCGGCCGAGCGCGTCGCTGAGGTGCTGGCTTGCCGGCGAAGGGGGCACCGCGCTGCCTGGCAAGGGCTTTGCCCTTGTTCGCCGGCAAGCCGGTTCCTACACGATGGGCTGCGTCAGGAGACGGCGGAGAATACCGAGCCGGTCATCCGCTCGCTCAGCAGCTCCAGCGCCCGCAACCCGGCCAGCGAGTTGCCCGAGGTATTCAGTGCCGGCGACCACACGCAGATGCTGTAGCGCCCTGGCACCACCGCGACGATGCCCCCGCCCACACCGCTCTTGCCCGGCAGGCCCACACGGTAGGCGAAGTTGCCGGCTTCGTCGTACAACCCGCTGGTGGCCATGATCGCGTTCACCTGCTGCGCCTGGCGTCGGCTCAAGACTTGCTCGCCGCTGTGCGGGCAGAGGCCGCCGTTGGCCAGGAAGGCGAAGCCACGGGCCACGTCGACGCAGCTCATCGACAATGCGCAATGGTGGAAGTAGCTGCGCAGTACCGCGTCGACATCGTTGTGGAAGTTGCCGAAGGCCTGCATCAGGTAGGCCATGGCGGCATTGCGCGCACGGTGCTGGTACTCGGACTCGGCCACCACCGCGTCGCTGACGATGCGGGGGTTGGCGGACAAGCGGCGGACGAAGTCGCGCATCGACAGGGTCGGGGTGGCGTAGCGCGACTGGTTGATGTCGCAGATCACCAGGGCGCCGGCGTTGATGAACGGATTGCGTGGCCGGCCCTTTTCCACCTCCAGCTGCACCAGCGAGTTGAAGGCCTGCCCGGATGGCTCGTAGCCCAGCCGTGACCAGATGTCCTCGCCACTGTGGTTGATCGCCTGCACCAGGCTGAACACCTTGGAGATGCTCTGGATCGAGAACGGCGTGTGCGCGTCTCCCGCATAGTGCAACTGGCCGTCCAGGCTCTGCACGGCGATACCCAGCTGGTTGGGGGGGACCTGGGCGAGGGCGGGGATGTATTGCGCCACCTGGCCTTGGGCGAGCAGGGGGCGGACGTGGTCGAGGATCTCTTGCAGTAATGCGTGCATGGGGGCCTGGCGTGGGTGGAATGCGGATCGCTTGCCAGTCGGACGAACGCCGCCGCGACGGCGACACAGGGTAGCTCAAAGGTGGGGGGTGAAAGGATGAAGGATCGTGGTTTCGATCCATTGGCCTTGGACCAGATACGACCTTTGGAGGAGCGGCTTCAGCCGCGATCACTCGCGAAGCGGGTGCCAGAAATAGCGTTGCCTGCATCGCGGCTGAAGCCGCTCCTACCCTTCAACTGCTGACGGCGACCATCTTGCCTTTGGTGTTGGCGAACGTGCCGGCCGGTGCCAGCGACAAGGCCGCGCGGTCATGCCCGAGCAGCGCGCACAGCGCATCGATGATGGCCTGGTGGTCCTGACGCTCCGGCAGGCCGGAAACCGCCACGCTGCCGATCACCCCGGCGCCTTTGACTGTGATTGGGAAACCGCCACCTGCACTGGCATAGTCCACCGGCGACAGGTTATAGCGTTGGGCGATGTCCTTCTGGTCGATGGCCAGTTGGTGACCGATCCGGTAGGAACTGCACAGAAAGCGCTGCACCGTATTGCACTTGCGCCGTATCCAGTCATGATTGTGGGGCGTCACCCCAGGCCTGGCGGCGAGGAACAACGGGCGCTCGAAGCGGCGGATGTCGATCACCACCAGCCAGCCTTCAGCCTCGGCTCGCCGTTGCAGGAGCGAACCCAGTTGCCATGCCACGTCTTCGTCGAAGTGCTCGAACTGAAGCACCTCTTCCTGGCGGACCAGCAGCGCCAGATCTTCGGCCAGTGCCATGTGACGCTCCTTCCTTTCGGTGCGGATGAAGCCTCCGTGCGAAGTGCGCCTTTGCCGTCTTACCTGGCGCCGCTCCTGTCAAATGAAAACTTTTTCATGTTGTCAGAAGCGTAGCAGCATTCCGCCATGCCTTCGGGGCTGCCAGTGGGGCCAAGGCTTCAAGTCCGTGTCATACCGGGGCGGCAGCCTTGCGCTAGAGCGGGGCTTGGCGTTATTTCCCAGACAAATGGTATGAATCCCACCCCCGACCTTTCGTCGCCTGCCCTGCGCCCAAACGATTGCGCGTTCGCTGGCACGCGCGTGCGGCGCTTCACTTTGTAAAGCGGTCCAGGTTTTTTTCATCGACGAGCAAGGTCGACACGGCAATGAACGAGCAAGCGGCACCTCCAACCCAAGGCGTCACGGTGGAACTGTTGGCAACGGTCGACCTGGGGCCGGAGATCGAGGGCATGGCCGGGCGCCAGTTACGCATGCGCAAGGTCACCCTCGCACCAGGCGCTGTGTTCGGGCCCTTGCACGACCATGTCGACCGCCCCGGCACCGTGTACATCCTGCGCGGCATCATCACCGACCACCGCGATGGCGTCGCCACCGACTACGGGCCGGGGGTGGGTTGGCCAGAGGACCACGCCACCCTGCACTGGCTCGAAAATCGCGGCACGGAGGAGGCGGTTGAGATCTCGGTGGATATCGTGCGCCTTGGCTGAAATCATCCGTTCATTGGCCTGATGCCCGGCTTGTCGGTCTCTATGGGAGAGGGGCTGCCTTGGGCATTGGCGTTGCTAGGTGTCGCTTGCCTTGAACATGAACAGTGGCGCTATGATTTCGGCTTTGCATCCCGCGACAACGCGCCCATCGATAGGCTCAGCCTGTACCGATCTGATCCAGTTCACGCTTGAGCTGGTCACGGTCGAGGCTGGCGAAGGGCAAGGCGAAGAACGCCCGGCAACGCTTCTCGATGTGTGCCAGGGTTGCGTCGAACGCAGTGCTCAGGGCCTGCTCGTCGCCCACCACCTCGGAAGGGTCTTCCAAGCCCCAATGGGCTTTGAGCGCCGGGCCGAAGTACACCGGGCAGGTTTCGCCGGCCGCTTTGTCGCATACGGTGATGACGATGTCCGGTGGGTCTTGCTCGAACGCTTCATTGCCTTTGCTATGCAATCCATCGGTGGCGATACCGGCTTGCTGCAACGTGCTCAGGCTGCGCGGCAACACCTGCCCCTTGGGAAAGCTGCCGGCGCTCACCGCTTCGAAACCGGGCGGGGCAATGTGGTTGAACAGCGCTTCGGACAGGATGCTGCGGCAACTGTTGGCCGTGCACATGAACAAGACTCGCATGGGAACTCCTCGTCAGAGGCTCAGGCGCAGGGCCAGGGCCGAAAGGGTGAGCAACAGCACCGGCAGGGTCAGCAGCAGGCCGACCTTGAAGTAGTAACCCCAGGTGATGCGCATGCCCTTGCGCTCCAGCACATGCAGCCAGAGCAGGGTGGCAAGGCTGCCGATGGGGGTGATCTTGGGGCCGAGGTCGCAGCCGATGACGTTGGCGTAGATCATCGCCTCGCGCACCACACCCTCGGCGGCGCTGGCCTGGATCGACAGGGCCCCGACCAGCACGCTGGGCATGTTGTTCATCACCGATGACAGCAGCGCCGCGAGCAGGCCGGTACCCAGGGTGGCGCTCCACAGGCCGTGTTCGGCCAGGCGGTCGAGCAGTTGGGTCAGCAGGTCGGTGAGGCCGGCATTCTTCAAGCCGTAGACCACCAGATACATGCCCAGCGAGAAGATCACCACCTGCCACGGTGCTCCGCGCAGCACGCGCCGGGTGGAAATGCGATGGCCGCGGGCGGCGACCGCGAACAGCATTGCCGCGCACACCGCCGCCACCGCGCTCACCGGGATGCCCAGTGGCTCCAGGGCGAACAGCCCGACCAGCAGCACCAGCAGGCTCCAGCCGCCCACCACGAAGGTGGCGCGATCATGGATCGCCGCTTCGGGGGCCTTCAATGCATCGAGCGCGTAGTGCCGGGGTAGGTCGCGGCGGAAGAACAGAAACAGCACCACCAGGGTGGCCGCGACGCTGGCCAGGTTCACCGGCACCATCACCGAGGCGTACTCGGCAAAGCCCAGGCCGAAATAGTCCGCCGAGACGATGTTCACCAGGTTGGAGACCACCAGCGGCAGGCTGGCGGTGTCGGCGATGAAGCCGGCAGCCATGACGAAGGCCAGGGTGGCGGCGGGGGAGAAGCGCAGGGCCAGCAGCATCGACATGACGATGGGGGTGAGGATCAGCGCGGCGCCGTCGTTGGCGAACAGCGCCGACACCGCCGCGCCCAGCAGCACACAGAAGGCGAACAGACGGTAGCCACTGCCATTGGCCCAGCGCGCCACATGCAGGGCCGCCCATTCGAAGAAACCGGCTTCGTCCAGCAGCAGGCTGATGATGATCACCGCGATGAAGGTGGCCGTGGCGTTCCAGACGATGGCCCAGACGGTCGGGATATCTTGCAGGGACACTGCGCCGACGGCCAGGGCGATCAGTGCGCCAAGGGCTGCGCTCCAGCCCACGCCCAGGCCCTTTGGCTGCCAGATCACCAGCACCAGGGTGAAAACGAATACCGCGATTGCGATCAGCATGAAAGACGTTCCAGGTGGGTCAGCAGCAACTGGCGGCACGCACCGGGCGGCCGTCCATGTGCTGCAGGCGGGTGGTATTTTCGTGCAGCCAGGCCTGGTTGGCCTGGAGGGTCAGTTGCAGCAGGTCGTGCACCCAGCCGGGGAGCTGCGGGTCGAGGTGGTAATAGACCCACTGGCCCTGGCGGCGGTCCTTGAGCAGGCCACAATTGCGCAGTTGGGCGAGGTGACGGCTGACCTTGGGTTGGCTGTCGTCGAGGGCGCACATCAGCTCGCACACGCACAGCTCACCGAGTTGGGCGATGAGCAGGGTGGCGCGGACGCGGGTTTCGTCGGCGAGGCACTTGAAGACATCAGGCGGCGTGAGCATGGTGGTGATTCTTGATATGGAAATTCGAATATACGGATTTCCATATTTATTGTGCAAGGGGCTGTCGCGATGTGTTTGGCTAGCTGCCCCATTGCTCAGGCACGCCCCCTGTAGGAGCGGCTTCAGCCGCGATCATCCGCAAAGCGGATGCCATGAACCGTGCTGCCTGCATCGCGGCTAAAGCCGCTTACAAGTGTGGTGGCGCGCATGGGTGGGCGTTGGGCAACCTGGCGAGAAAGGCTTCGACCTGCCGTTCACCGCGCAGGTGCACGATGGGCACCTGCGGGGCCGTTTTCAGACGTACATCCTCGATACCTTGGCGGTAGCCATGGTCGAATTGCCAGACGAACTTGAGAAAGCCCAGGAATGCCTTGTCGAGTTTCTCGCTGCAACCGGAGGGCAGGTCGGGCCGGGGACGGTTCATCAGGCTGCGCAGGATCACCCGGCCCAGGCACGTCAGGCGGGGAGTATCGAGCCAGATGACCAGGTCTGCGCGGGGCAGGCGCAAATCGAATGTGCGGCGGGCATAGTTGCCCTCGCAGACCCAGGCCTGAGGGGCGATGGCTTCGCGCACCCGGTCACGGAATTGCCCGGCGTCGGGTTCGACCCAGCCGGGCTCCCAGAACAGTGTGTCCAGATGCACCACCGGCAGGCCGAGTCGGGCGCCCAGGTCACGGGCCAACGTGGATTTGCCGCTGCCAGAATTGCCCAGAATCACGATCCGTTGCATGGAAGACGTCCTGTCGCGAAATTAAAAGGACGGCGATTCTGCGGGTTTCGCGAAGTCTGTCAACGACCTTCAGCGGCGGTAATAGCGATGGTCGTCCTCGTAGCGATGGCGCATGGCGCGATCGTGATGGCGTTCCCAGTAGCGTTGGCGTTCCATTTCCCGGCGGTACTGCTCCCGGCGCCACTGGTCACGGCGCCACTGCTCCCTGCGCCAGTCGTCGCGGCGGTCATAGCCACGCCCGTCGCGCCAGCCCCGGTCGTCATGGGCCAGCAACGGTTCGTTTTGCGTACCGGCGAAGTTGGCCGTGGCCTGCCACGGGTTGTCATTGATGTGGCCCGGTGCTCGAGCGGCCGCGACTTCGGATATGAAAACAGGGGCTGGGGCCTTCATCTGCGCGGCCGCCGCCGAGCCCGCCGCCGCGAGCGCGAACAAGCCGATGAGCAGCATCCGTGGGGCGTGTAGTTTCATGGGGGAAGACAACCTCTGAATGACAAGGGAACGTGGCCATCTGGGAGCACGGCACCTGCGGTATCGGGCTTACCCACATAGACCTGCAAAGCGGAAAAAGTTCGAGCGGATTGCTACAAAAATAGTGAGCGAACTCAACGCGTTGCGCGCTGTCGCCAGGAATGCCAGGGACGTGGGCGCCCCGTGGTGAGTGCTTCCCCGCCGGGGCGGGGAAGCCAGGGTCGCCGGTTACTTGCCGACGAAAGTGCAGGCATAGATGAAGTTGCCTTTTGCGCCCTTGTTCAGGTCGCCCGGCACTTTCTCATAGCCATAGGGGGCGTTAATGTCGGGGTTGTTCCCGCTGATCACGGTGATCTTGTTGATCGCGGTATCGGTGTTGTAGCTCTCGAGCTTGTAGCAAAGGTAGATGTCCGCGCCACCTGCGCCTTTGTTGAGGTCTTGCGGCAGCTTGATATACCCGGTGGGTACCGGTTCCCGGTCGTAGATGATCTTGATCGCGGTGACGGCAGGTTTGGTGTTGTCGGGATACCACGCTTGTTCGTGGTAGCACAAATAGATGAAGTCGCCCTTGGCCCCGGCATTGAGGTCGTAGGGAATCTTGGTATAGCCAGCCGGAGGTTCGATGGTCGAACTGTCACCGGTGATTACCACCAGCTGATCGATGTAGTTCGCCTTTATCCGGTACTTGTCCGATTGTTCGCGGGCCCAGACCGTGTCGAAATGGCGCTTCATGGCTTCAGCCTGTGAATCGGTCTTGCACAGGCTCCAGATCTCCAGCATCGGGATGGTGGGCACGAAGTCGACGAAATCGGGCGAGGTCCCCACGCTGTCGACCCAGGCCTGGAACCCGGCCTTGCCCTCGAACACACCATGGGCCTTGGTGCCATCGCCGCCACGGACTTCCTGGTGGGTGCTGGAGTACTGGGTGAAACTGCTCATGGATTCGCCGTACTTGGTCCTGGCCTCGGCGCTCAGCTGGCCGGTCAAGCCTTCGTAGCTCGCCTTGGCGATGACCGACACGGAGTAGTCGCGCTTGACCTTCAGTTTGTTGGTCGAGGCGGCGAGTATGGCTCGGCCGCCCATCACGATGCCGGTGAGGAAGTGGCTGCCCACCCGGTCGAAGAACCGGCTGATGGCACTCGGGTTTTTCACGTCCAGCTCATCCAGTTGCTCACGCATGTGCGGCAGCATCAGGTCGCGCAGTGATTTGACCGAAGGCAGGCGCAGCGACCAGAGGTTGATCGATTGCTGGATACGGGTGAACTCGTTCTCGGCATTACGCAGCGAGTTTTCGTCGTAGTCGGTTGAAAGCGAACCACTGAAGAAGTTGTATTTGCCTTCGATGGCCACGCTGACGGCCAGGCTGCGTTGATACTCGGTGACGGTGTTGCCACTGATGTTGGTGTAGCTGGCGCTGTCATTCTGCTGGACGTCGACGATCTCCGGCACGACGAACTCGGGTTTGAATGACACTTTTTTCTTTTTTGCGTTGTTCCAGTCGAAAAGCTGGACGGTGCCGCTTCCCACACCGGCGTAGCCGAGGAATGGGTTGTATCCCAAGCCAATGGCCTCTACGCCCGGAAGCACTGATTCACTGAGGTCGGCGGTGTCGCGCAGCAATTGCAGATGGTGATTGCTGGAAAATTTGACGAGTCCCGTCGGCAGGTCGACGTGTTCCATGATGATGTCCCTATTTTTAGTTGGGTAGTGGCAGTCTGCTCATGCTCTGTGCACAAGCAGGAGCACAGCGTAGACGTTCAAATGGATGGCATGGGACCACTCGTAAGGTTCAGGGATGGAACTTCGTACTATTCAAAAGTTGTTATAACGGTTGAGTGATCGTCGGTTCGGTATGTGCGAATGATGCTCGCTGCCGTACAGGTCGGCGGGTCGGCATCGACAGTTGGTCGGGAATGTCTTCTGGCGAGCGGGAGTACCCCCTCGGTTGCTGGCGAGCCGGCGAGGCGTGCACTAGCGTTCAGGGTTATAGCCTTCGGCCACTACCGCGCTGGGCTGCCGGCCAGGGATGTCAGTCACCCACCGTCGCCGCGAGGGTCAACACCCGTCATGCCAAAGTCACTGCCTGACCCGACGAGTCGCCTGGCGTATCAGGCCGACACCCCGATTTTCCATGCCTTCATGGGGCAAGCGCGGGACTGCCCCGAGGCTACGGCCATCTGTGGCCACGAGGTAACCTGCAGCTACCGGCAGCTCGAACGCGTCAGCCACGGCATCGCTGAATACCTGTTGGCCCAGGGGGGCGGCATAGCCGACCGGGTCGTGATCGTCTCAAGTCGTTGCGCAGGGCTGGTCTATGCGATGTTGGGTGCCTCGCGCGCCGGGCTGACCTTCACCGTGGCCGACGCCGCCTATCCTCGTGGCCGTATCGATCAGATCATTGGCCTGCTCGGGCCCGCTTTCGTGCTGCTGTGTGGTGACGTGGATAGTGCGCTGGTTCCGCCAGGCCCACGGGTGGTCAGGGTTCCGGAAGACCCGAAGGCAGCACTGGCGCGATTCGCGAGCGTCGAGGGGGACGACCTGTCCCCGGTCGACCCGGCACGCTCGGCCTATATCACCTTCACCTCTGGCAGCACCGGTGTACCCAAAGGGATCGTCACCCACCATGCGCCGTTGGTGCACTTTGTCGAATGGCATGTCGAACGCCACGGTTTTACCTGCGATGAGCATTTTTCCATGGTATCGGGGCTGGGCCATGATCCGGTATACCGCGATGTGTTTACCCCTTTGTCGATTGGCGCGCGGATCGTCTGCCCAGTCCAGGCAACCCTGACCGACCCCCAGGCCCTGGCGACCTGGATACACCGCGAAGGGATCACGGTCATGCACCTCACGCCGCCGCTCGGCAGGTTGATCGAGGCCGGCGCCACGCTCACGGGGGTGGTGTTCGAGCGCCTGCGCTATCTGTTCTGGGGCGGTGATGCGCTCAGCCCCGCGCTGCACCAGCGGATACGAGCCGTCGCCCCCCAGGCTGGCTGCGTCAATTTCTACGGGACCACCGAGACCCCGCAGGCCATGGCCTTCCACCCCGTTGATGCGCAGGCCGTCACGGGACGGATACCGTTAGGCAAAGGCATCGATGGCGCACAGTTGCTGGTGCTCAACGAGGCCGGGCAGTTGGCGGGCGAGGGCGAAGTGGGGGAGATCCTGATCCGCAGCCCCTACCTGTCGCTGGGCTACTGGGGGGACGCGGCGCTGACCGGCGAAAAGTTCGTGGTCAACCCGTTTACCGGTGATGCCAAGGATATTTGCTATTGCACCGGCGATCTGGGCACCTACCTGCCCGATGGTAGTGTCGATTATCTCGGACGTGCCGACAGCCAGGTGAAGATCCGCGGTCACCGCGTCGAGCTGGCCGAGATCGAGAACACCATCGCGCGGCACCCGCGGATTTGCCAGTGCGTGGTGTTGGCCTTGAATGAACATGGCGCGACAAAGCTGGTGGCTTGTTGCGTGGCGCGCCAGGCAGTGTCGAGCGCTGAGTTGCGCGATGCGCTGGGCGGCCAATTGCCGGACTACATGGTGCCGGCGCAGTGGTTGTTCTTGGAGTCGGTGCCGCTCACGCCCAATGGTAAGGTCGACCGGCGCGCGCTGACCAGGCTCGTCGACACTGCGGGAGCAGCGCCCACCCAACCGTTGACACCCCTGGCACAGCAATTGAGCGAAGCCTGGGCACGCATACTTCAGGTACCGAGCATCGACAGCAATCTCACCTTCGTCGAGCTGGGCGGTGATTCGCTGACCTTCGTCCAGGCCTCGATGACCCTGCAGAAGCTGATCGGCCAGTTGCCGGAGCGCTGGGAACTGATCCCGGTGCGGGAGCTGGCGACGCAGGCGGTTGCGCCCGGGGTTGCGCGCCGGGCAACGCGGGCCATGGAAGTACCGGTCCTGTTGCGCATGCTGGCGATCCTCCTGATCGTCGCCGGGCATTTCGGGCTGTTCGGCGGCTGGATGGTGACCGGCGACACGGCGACACTGTTCCTGATTTCCGGCCTTGGCCTGGCGCGGTTTCAGCTCCAGGCCATCGAGGAACGGGGCGATGCTCGCGCCTTGCTCCGGTCGGTCGCCGCCATCGCGGTACCAACCGTGCTGTACACCGTGCTGATCCAATGCGTGTTCGACCGCCTGCACTGGCAGTCGCTGCTGCTGGTGTCCAACTGGTTTGCCCCTGAACAGGTCGGTCTTTTCAACTATTGGTACATCGAAGTGCTGGTGCAGATGATCCTGCTCATCGGCCTGGTGCTGTCGATCGGGCGGGTGCGCAGGGCGCTCCTGGCCGACCCGTTCCGTAGCCTGGCGCTGGCGGCCTGTGCGTTGCTGGTGGCCGATGTGTTGATCACGCTGTTCGTCTACGACGCCAGCCCGTTGTACAACCGGGTGCCGCAGCATTACCTGGCCATCACCGTGCTGGGCATGGCGGTGCACTACGCCGATTCGACGGCGCGCAAGTGGGTGGCCAGTGCCCTGGCGGTGCTGGTGATCGGTGAGCTCGATCTGTTCACCCTGTCCGGCTACGGGTGGGCGGCCGCGATGGTCAGGATGCCCATCGATATCGCCCTGCCGGCGGTGCTCGCGCTGATCTGGGTACGCGCCGTGCCGGTGCCGGCGCTGTTGGCGCGGGTCGGGACGCTGATCGCCTCGTCGACCCTGTTCATTTACCTGACCCACTATCAATTCAAGTCCGTCGCGCAACGTATTTTCGACCAGCCGGTGTTTGCCTTGGTGCTCTGCCTGGTGGGGGGCGTGGTGGTGGGGTATTGCTGGAACAGCCTGGTACGTTGGGTGATGACACGCTTGGGCAAGGGGCGCGCAAAGCGGCGTGTGGAGGCGGCCGAGCCCGTTGCCTGAAGCGCGTGCTGTTGGTTCCCACGGGTGTTGCCGGTAAGATGCGCGCCCCTCAACGGAACAACCCCATGGCCAAAGACATCGACAACCCCTGCGTCTCGCTGTGCCAGCTCAACAGTGAGCTGTGCGTGAGCTGCGGCCGGACTCGGGACGAGATCCGCAAGTGGCGGGGCATGAAGCGCCCGGAGAAGATGGCGACCGTGCAGCGGGCCGCCACGCGGATGAAGGCCATCGTCAAGAAAAATGCCAAGCGCCAGGCCGGGCAGGTCACGGCGCACTGAGGGGGAAGCCGGACGGCTCGAACCTGTCATGGGTGGCCATGCGAATATCACGCAGCTTCAGTGTTTGCAGATGGGACGCGTACAGGCCCTGCGCGCTGTAGTTGACCAGCAGTGAGCGGCGGCGTGCGCCACTGGTGTTGAGGCTGGCCGCGTGCACCAGGTCGACATCGAACACCAGGATGTCACCGGCCAGGCCGGACACATGCACGGCGCGGGACTCGTCGCCGAAGTCGAAGGGCGGCGCGCCCGGCACCGGGCGATGGCTGCCCGGGACGATGCGGGTCGCGCCGTTGGCGGGGCCATAATCATCCAGGTAAACCAGGGCACCCACCATATCGCCCGGGCGTTGCGCGCTCAGGTCGCGGTGCAGTTGCTGATGACCGCCGCCAACGAGGGGTTCGCGCCCCTCCACCTGGGCGAGGAAGAAACGCTCTCCGATCAGCTCGCCAGCCGTCGCCAGCACGCACGGTAGCCGGCACACCGCCTGGATCAGCGGGTCGCAGTCCAACTGCGAATGACGCCAGTCCTGGCCACGTGGCACTGGCCATTGCGCCGAGGGTTTCACCCCGGCATCGAACACGGCGCGCAAACCTTCCAGCCAGGCAGCTGGAATCGCTCCGCGAAGCAGGGCATAGCCGTCTCGGTGCAGCCGTTCGCGTTCGTTCATCGTGCTTGGAAATCCTTGTCATCCGTGTGCCGGGCAATGGTAGTGACTGGAGCGTGCTTTTGCGAGTGAAGCCAGGAAACACCAATCGCTTCTAGACTTGCGCTGATGACGGAAACCCACTGGGGGAGCGGCGCATGCGCAGACTGTGGCGAAAGTACCTCGACCTGCTGGAAGCGGACCTGAGCACCAAGGTCTTCGACAACTTCAAGAACCTGCTGGTGTGCGCCTTGCTGTTCGCCGCGGGCACCGAAGCCATTCATGGCGACCACCAGATCCTGCTGGGGCTGTGGGTGTCGAGCACCAGCGGCTGGGGGCTGATCCTGGTGTCGGCGTTGCTGTTGCTGCTCAACGTCAGCGACACCTTGCACCGCTTGGCCAAGCTGCCCTACCACACCTTGCTGCAGGTGCTGCTGTGCCTGCTGTACCTGATCCTGGCCTCGCGGGTGGTGGAGATTGTCTGGAGCTTCCGCGCGGCCTAGTGTCCTGTCTCGGAAATAAGCGGTTCACGTTTGGCGGCGTCTTGGGCATGAACACCAGCTTGACCGGTACGTCGTGCTTGCAGGTTGCCGCCGCAGGGCCGGCGGCGTAGTGATCGAAGGAAACCATGGACCAGGGTGGGTGGTCGTGGAAGCGTATTGGCCCGGCCTTGCCGGGCACCGCCAGCAAGGCTGGCCCCTACAAGTGAATCACTGACCGCTGTCGGATGGCCGCGCGTAGCCAACACTTCCCGGCAAAAATCCCGGATAATGCCCGCCATTCATTTGTTCCCGCCCGCTTTCTGGTACCCCCGCGCATGGAAATCAAGGTCAATTTTCTCGACAACCTCCGTCTCGAAGCCAAGTTCGACGACTTCACGGTGATCGCCGACCAGCCGATCCGCTACAAGGGCGACGGTTCGGCCCCGGGGCCGTTCGACTACTTCCTGGCGTCGTCGGCCCTGTGCGCGGCGTACTTCGTCAAGCTGTACTGCCAGACCCGCGACATCCCGACGGAGAACATCCGCCTGTCGCAGAACAACATCGTCGACCCCGAGAACCGCTACAACCAGATCTTCAAGATCCAAGTCGAGTTGCCCGAGGATATCTCCGAGAAGGACCGCCAGGGCATCCTGCGCTCCATCGACCGCTGCACCGTGAAAAAGGTGGTGCAGACCGGCCCCGAGTTCATCATCGAAGAAGTCGACAACCTCGACGCCGACGCCCAGGCGCTGCTGATGCCGGTATCGGACAGCACCACCTACATTCCGGGCAAGGACCTGCCGCTGGAGCAGACCATCGCCAACATGTCGGCGATCCTGGCGGGGCTGGGGATGAAGATCGAGATCGCCTCGTGGCGCAACATCGTGCCCAATGTCTGGTCGCTGCATGTGCGTGACGCGCAGTCGCCGATGTGCTTCACCAACGGCAAGGGCGCCACCAAGGAAGCCGCGCTGGCCTCGGCGCTGGGCGAGTTCATCGAGCGGCTGAACTGCAACTTCTTCTACAACGACCAGTTCTGGGGCGAGGACATCGCCAACGCGCCGTTCGTGCACTACCCCAACGAGCAGTGGTTCAAGCCCGGGCCCAAGGACGCGCTGCCGGCCGAGATCCTCGATGAGTACTGCCTGGAAGTCTTCAACCCGGACGGCGAACTGCGCGGCTCGCACCTGTACGACACCAACTCGGGCAACAAGGAGCGCGGCATCTGCTCGCTGCCATTCGTGCGCCAATCGGACGGTGAGACGGTGTACTTCCCATCCAACCTGATCGAGAACCTGTACCTGAGCAACGGCATGAGCGCCGGCAATACCCTCGCCGAGGCGCAGGTGCAGTGCCTGTCGGAAATTTTCGAGCGGGCGGTCAAGCGCGAAATCCTCGAAGGCGAGCTGTGCCTGCCGGACGTGCCGCAAGCGGTGCTGACCAAGTACCCGGGTATCGTCGCCGGCATCCAGGGCCTGGAGGAGCAGGGCTTCCCGGTGCTGGTCAAGGACGCATCGCTCGGTGGTGAGTTCCCGGTGATGTGCGTGACCCTGATGAACCCGCGCACCGGTGGCGTGTTCGCCTCGTTCGGCGCCCACCCAAGCTTCGAGGTGGCGCTGGAGCGCAGCCTTACCGAACTGCTGCAGGGCCGCAGCTTCGAGGGCCTGAACGACCTGCCGCAACCCACCTTCGAAAGCCACGCGCTGACCGAACCGAACAACTTCGTCGAGCACTTCATCGACTCCAGCGGCGTGGTGTCGTGGCGCTTCTTCAGCGCCAAGGCCGACTTCGAGTTCGTCGAGTGGGACTTCAGCGGCCATGGCGAAGACTCCAACGTGCAAGAGGCGCAGACCCTGTTCGGCATCCTCGAGGGCCTGGGCAAGGAGGTGTACATGGCCGTGTACGACGACCTCGGCGCTACCGCCTGCCGCATCCTGGTGCCGGGTTACTCGGAGATCTACCCGGTCGAGGACCTGATCTGGGACAACACCAACCGAGCGCTGGGTTTCCGTTCCGACATCCTCAACCTGCACCAACTCGACAACCGCTCGCTGAAGCTGCTGCTCAAGCGCCTGGACAATGCCGAGGTGGACGATTACACCACCATCACCACGCTGATCGGCGTCGAGTTCGATGACAACACGGTGTGGGGCCAGCTCACCATCCTCGAGCTGAAGCTGCTGGTCCACCTGGTGCTGCAGCGTTTCGAGGATGCCAAGGAACTGGTCGAGATGTTCCTGCAGTTCAACGACAACACCGTCGAACGCGGGCTGTTCTACCAGGCGCTCAACGTGGTGCTGGAGGTGGTGCTGGACGATGAGCTGGAAATGGCCGACTACGAGCCCAACTTCCGCCGCATGTTCGGCAACGAGCGGATGGACGCGGTGCTGGGCTCGGTGGATGGCAGTGTGCGCTTCCATGGGTTGACGCCGACCAGCATGAAGCTGGAAGGGTTGGACCGGCACCTGCGGCTGGTCGAGAGCTACAAGAAGCTGCACGCGGCGCGGGCTCGCGCGGCGGGGTTGGTTTGAGGGAGTTGGTTGTTTCAAGGTGTTCGGCGGTAGTGCTGCAGCGCCTTTGAGATCGAGCGCCGCCCCCGCGGCGCATCGCGGATAAAATCCGCACCTACAAGGCCAATCATGCCTGGGCGGGACAAGGTTTCCCGGCTGGTGTAGGAGCGGATTTATCCGCGATGCGCCGCGCAGGCGGCGCTCGATCACCAGAGCACTGCAAGGCCGCTGTTCGCCATCACGCGATCAAAACCATCCAAATGAGCGCGACACTGCGCCACGCTTGCCAGACCGACCCTAAAGTCACATGCTGACGCCCACGTCACCGTGCGTAACACGGATCGTTGTCGATGTTTCGACCAAGGAGGTCAAGGTGAAAAGAAAACTGCTGGCAGCGTCGGCGCTGCTGTGGATGTTCTCGCTGAATGCACAGGCGGACTGCGCGGTGCTGGGCCCGTGGGAAGACCCGTGCGCGGGCGCGGTGCTTGGGCCAACGGTTTGCGTGTGCGAGCGTTGATACCCTTTTTCTGATGACAAGGAAGTTACCCATGAAAAAAGCGTTGCTGGCTGTGCTGTTGACCTGGGGCGTCGCGCTGACCGCCCAGGCGTCCTGCCCGGTGTTCGGGCCGTCCGAGGATCCTTGCGCGGGGCCGGTGTTCGGGCCATCCACCTGCGTATGCCCTTGAGCTGATCGGGGATGTGAAGAGGGCCGCTTTGCGGCCCTTTTTCATTTTTGAGAACGCTGCAAGGCAATCGCCGAGGCTGTGCTATCACTACAAGGTTGCACATGGAGGCCTGGGAGCTTGTGATGAATCGCCTGATCTACGTGTTGATTATGTTGTTCACCTTGCTCCCCGTCGTGGGGAAGGCCAACGAAGCGGCAGACAGCGCCACCGACGGTGTGGCCGGCAAACCTGCCGAGCTGCGTATCGCCAACCGCGACATCTTCACCTTTCATGCCACCTTGCTGGGTGAGACACCCGCCGCGCGGGCGCAGCGTGCCACGCTGGTGATCGATGACGCCTTGCGCAGCACCGACGAGCTCACGGTCAGCATCGACCCCATCCAGCACAGCCACCTGGTCCTGCTGGGCGGACGGCGAGCGTTCATCGTGTCGCCCCATGACCTCGAGGTCGGTGGCGATACCCGGGCGGCCGCCGAACAGGCCGCGGCGGTCCTGCGCCAGGTGGTCCAGGAGACAGGCGAGGCGCGCAACCTGCATTTCCTGCTCAAGGCGCTGGGCTATTCGGCGCTGGCCACGCTGATCTACCTGGCGCTGATCAAGGCCGCCAACCTGGCCCGGAGCAAGTTGCGCGGCAGCCTGCCGCAACTGATGCGCCAGCGCGCCTACCAATTGCGGGTCGGGCAGTTGCCTTTGTTCGACATGCAGTATGTGTACTGGTTGATCGACCGCCTGCTGCGCCTGCTGTACTGGGGCGTGGTGCTGCTGCTGAGCTACCAGTGGCTGAGCTTCGTGCTGTCGCAGTTCCCCTATACCCGGCCCTGGGGCGAAAGCCTCAACGTGCACCTGCTCGACCTGCTGCGCTACCTGCTCGACGGCATATTGCAAGCGATCCCTGGTATCGCCGTGGCCGTGCTGATTTTCTTCATCGCCCGTGGCATCAGTGCGTTCAGCCGTCGTCTGCTCGAGCGCATGGCGCGCCCTGGCACGCTCAACTGGTTGACCGAGGAGACACTGCAACCGACCACGCGCCTGACGTCGCTGGCGATCTGGCTGTTCGCCCTGGTGATGGCCTACCCCTACCTGCCGGGTTCGGGGACCGATGCCTTCAAGGGGTTGTCGGTGCTGCTGGGCCTGATGATTTCCCTGGGCGCTTCCAGCGTGGTGGGGCAGGCGGCGGCCGGGCTCATTCTCACCTACTCACGCACGCTAAAGGCCGGGGAGTACGTGCGCGTGGGCGACAACGAGGGCACGGTGACCGAAGTGGGCATGTTCAACACCACGATCCGCACTGGGCTTGGCGAGGTGCTGACCTTGCCCAACTCGATGATCACCGGCTCCGTGACGCGCAACTATTCGCGGGTGGTCCAGGGCCAGGGCTACATCGTCGACACCGTGGTGACCATCGGCTACGACACACCCTGGCGCCAGGTCGAGGCCATGCTGATCGAGGCCGCGACGCGCACCGAGGGGATCGTCACCACGCCCAGGCCGCAAGTGTTCCAGACCGGGCTTTCGGATTTCTACCCCGAGTACCGCCTGGTGGCCCAGGCGATCCCCAGCGAGCCGAGGCCACGCGCGGAGCTGCTGAGCCTGCTGCACGCCAACATCCAGGATGTATTCAACGAGTACGGCGTGCAGATCATGTCGCCGCATTACCTGGGCGACCCGGCGCAAGAGAAGTGGGTGCCACGGGACCAGTGGTTCTCGGCACCTGCCCGGGCCCCCGGCGAGGACAGTGACAAGGGCTGAGCCGCCTCACACGCTGCGTGTCAGCCCGCCATCGACCTTGATGTTCTGCCCGGTGATGTAGGCGGCGCCGTCGCTGGCCAGGAAGGCGATGGTGGCGGCAATCTCGTCGCTGGTGCCGTAGCGCTTGAGCGGTACGCTGTCGCGGCGCTGCTCGGTGGCCGGCAGGCTGTCGATCCAGCCGGGCAGCACATTGTTGATGCGCACGTTGTCGCCGGCGAACTCGTCGGCGAAGATCTTGGTGAATGCGGCCAGCCCCGAACGGAACACGGCGGAAGTGGGGAACAGGGCGCTGGGTTCGAAGGCCCAGGCGGTGGAGATGTTGATGATCACCCCAGCCTTCTGCCGCTGCATGATCGGTGTTACCAGGCGGGCCGGGCGGATGACATTGAGCAGGTAGGTGTCCATGCCCTTGTGCCAGTCTTCGTCGCTGATCTCGAGGATCGGCGCGCGCGGGCCGTGGCCGGCGCTGTTGACCAGCACGTCGATGCGCCCCCACTTGGCCATGACCGTATCGACCAGGCGTTGCAAGTCATCTACCGACTGGTTGCTGCCGGTGATGCCCACGCCACCCAGTTCCTCGGCCAGGGCCTCGCCCTTGCCCGACGACGACAGGACCCCGACCTTGTAGCCGTCGGCGGCCAGCCGCCGCGCTGCGGCCGCGCCCATGCCACTGCCACCGGCGGTGATGATCGCTACTTTTTCGACTGACATGCTGCCTCCAGGTAAATGCCTTGACTGAGGGTGTAACCCTAGCAGTACGGTGCGCGGTGAGGGAGGCAGTCTGGCTTTGTCAAGCCAGTAGCTCAGCTATCGGCTACCTGTTGCAGCAGCCAGGCCTTGACCCGCTGCAAGGTCGCCGGCTGCCGGGGCTTGCGTGGCCACACCAGGTAGAACGCCTTGTCCAGGCGCAGTTGCTCGGCGAACACCTGGACCAACCTGCCCGCGACGAGGTCGGCCGCGACGAAGGCATGGCTGGCCAGGCAGATGCCCTGGCCGTTGACGGCGGCCTCGATGGCCAGGGCGGTCTGGTTGAAGCGCATGTGCCTGGCGCTGGCCGGCGCGTGCCCGGGGTACAGCGTGGCGGTGAACTGGGGCCAGAAGCCGTGGGCGTCGTGCAGCCAGACGAAGCCCTGCAGGGCCTCGAAGCTGTCTGGCAGGCCCTTGTCGGCAATCAACCGTGGGCTCGCCACGGCGACGATGCGCTGCTCAAGGAGCGGTTCGGCGTTCAGCCCGGCGCCGAACGGCGGCTGGCCTTGGCGCACGGCAAGGTCCACCCCGTCGGTGTGGAAGTGCGACAGCCGGTCGGTGGCCAGCAGGCGCAGGTCGATCTGCGGGTTATCCTCGGCGAACGCCCCCAGCCGGGGAATCAGCCATTTCGAGGCGAAGGTGGGGGTGACACTGACCGTCAGGTGTGTCGGCGCTGGCCTGAGCAGGCGGGTAGCCTCATCGATCATCGCCAGGGCGTCGCGCACGCTGGCACTGTAGGCCAGCCCCGCGTCGGTCAGCCCCAGGCCCCGTGGCAGGCGCTCGAACAGGCGGATCCCGAGGCTGGCCTCCAGCCCACGAATCTGCTGGGCCACCGCCGCCTGGGTCAGCCCCAGTTCCTCGGCGGCCAGGCGGAAGTTCAGGTGACGGGCCACGACTTCGAACATGCGAAGGGCATTGAGCGATGGCAAAGCGGGGAAACCGGCGGGCATGGCGATGGCTGTTCTATGGGCGGGAACGTGTGTGCCGAGACTAGCCTCGATGCCTGGGTAAAGGAACCCATGCCAGTAGAAAAACCATCACCTAGGTCGCGTACTGGGCAATGCCGTGGCCGAACGACCAGTTCTCCTTGCGCACTTCGACCAGGTTGATGAACACATCCTCCGGGCGCACGTCCGCCTCTGCTTCCAACCCCTCGGCGATGGCCTGGAAGAGCGCTTTCTTCTGCTCGACCGTACGCCCCTCGCTGATGGTGAGCTGGATGAACACCTGGCGGTCCGTGCGCGGGATGCCCAGGTACTCGCGGTCGTTCACCAAGCGGTCGTCGTCGTGCTCGGTCAGCACCTGGAAGTTGTCGTGCTCCGGCACATTGATGGTGCGTTTCATGGCCGCGAACACCACCTGCCCGAGCTTCTGCAGGTGCATGCGGTCGGGGTGGCGGCGGATGTCGATGCGTACCAGAGGCATGTGCAGCTCCTTGAGGATGGCAGGTCGCCGGAAACAGCATAGACCCCCTGTAGGAGCCAGCCTTGCTGGCGAACCGGGTTCAACGCTGGCCTTGGATCCGTGCGGGGGCTGTTCGCCAGCAAGGCGGGCTGCTACAGGTGCGGTGGTGATCCGCGAAGGATTCGCCACTATTTCCTGGTCGCTTTGCCGCCGGGCACATGCAGGTACGACATCACACTCTCGGTCAACTCGGTCGCCAGCTTCACCGCTTCCTTGTTACGCGCCATGACCCCGGCCACCAACCCTTCGATCAGCGCCAGCACGGCAATGTTGGAGCTGGTCAGCACCGGGTGGTCGGCGGGGGCGTACAGCACATGGCGGGCGATCGGTGCCAGGGGCGAAGCGGGCGAATCGGTGATCGCCAACACCGTGGCGTTGCGCTCATGGGCGAAGCGCGACAGCTGCAGGGTGTCCTGGGAATAGCGGGGCAGGGCGATCGCCAGCAGCACGTCCTGCTCGGTGATCGCGGCCAGGCGGTAGGCGGCGTTCTCGTTGCCGCCTTCCATGCTGATGGCGCAGGCATCCTTGCAGAACGGCACCAGGGTCGAAGCTGCCAGCCCCGCCAGGTACACGCTATTGCCGAAACCGAGCACGTACACCTTGCGCGCGCCGACCAGGCTGCTGATGAAGGCTTCGAACGCTTCGGCCTGGTTGTTGCTGGCGGTGGTCGCCAGGTTGCTGGTGGCGCTCTGGATCTGCTCATGCAGGCCAAAGTCGCCGCCTGGGCGCTGGGCCAGTTCGTTGCGCAGCTTGTCCACCGGCGAGACCATCTGTTGCAAGGTCGCCACCAGTTCGGTCTTCATGCCGCTGTAGCCGCCGAGGTCGAGGGCCTTGGCCAGGCGATTGACCGCCGCTGGCGAGGTCGCGGTGGCCTGGGCCATTTCCTCGATGGTCAGGGTCGCGGCCTTCAGCGGATGGCGCAGGATGTAGTCGGCGACCTTGCGCAGCGAGGGCGGCAGTTCGGCCAGGCCCTGCGACAGCTTGCGCATGACCGGCGAGGCGTAGACGGTGGTGTTCTTCGAGTGGCTGGTCATCCGCGGCGAGGCTCCTGTAAGCGTGGCCGTAGTGTATCCCAAGGCACTTCCCGGCGCGGCGCCGGGAAGCGTCAGGGGGTTACTTGAGGCTGCCGGCGAGGAACTGGCGCAGGCGCTCGGACCGTGGCCGGGCCAGCACCTCGCGTGGGTCGCCACATTCTTCGGCCAGGCCCTTGTGCAGGAACAGCAGCTGGTTGGACACCTCGCGGGCGAAGCCCATCTCATGGGTGACCACGACCATGGTCCGGCCTTCCTGGGCCAGGTCCTGCATGACCTTCAACACCTCGCCCACCAGCTCCGGGTCGAGCGCCGAGGTGGGCTCGTCGAACAGCATCACCTCAGGCTCCATGGCCAGCGCCCGGGCGATGGCCACCCGTTGCTGCTCGCCGCCGGACATGTGCGCCGGGTAGGCGTCGCGCCGGTGGCTGACGCCGACCTTGTGCAGGTAGTGCTCGGCTTTTTCACGCGCTTCCTTGCGGCCCATGCCCAGCACCTGCACCGGGGCCTCCATGACGTTCTCCAGTGCGCTCATGTGCGACCACAGGTTGAAATGCTGGAAGACCATGCTCAACCGTGCGCGCAGCCGTTGCAGCTGGCGCGGGTCGGCGGCGCGCAGCCCGCCACGCGGGCAATTGCGCAGTTTCAGCTGCTCGCCGTTGACCAGGATCTGCCCGGCGTTGGGCTGTTCGAGCAGGTTGATGCAGCGCAGGAACGTGCTCTTGCCCGAGCCGCTGGAGCCGATGATGCTGATCACATCGCCGGCGTTGGCCTGCAGCGAGACGCCGCGCAGCACCTGGTGGTCGCCGTAGCTTTTGTGCAGTTGCTGGATGTCCAGTTTGTTCATGTGTCGATTCCCCGTGGTGTCAGTCGCTGAGCAAGCGACCCTGGCGGATGGGTGTGCTGCCGGCGACCTTGGCCAGCCACAGGCCGGGCTGGGCGAAACGCAGGCGTTCGCGGGCATAGAGGATGCCGTCGGTGCTGGCGTGGACCACGCTGTGGCGGTCGCTGAGTGGGTCAATCACTTCGAACAGCGGATCACCGACCCTCACCTTGGCCCCCAGCGGTTGCAGGAAACTGACCACGCCTGGGTGTTCGGCGTAGGCGTACTGGGCACCGGCGAACGGCGTGGCCGGGCAGTGGTGATCGGGCGCGGCGGGCCACGGGCCGTCGATCAGGCCCTGGTCGGCGAGGTAGCCGAGAATCTGCTCGGCGCTGGCCTGGCATTGTTCGCGGCCGGTGTCGGCCATGCCGCGCAACTCGATGGTGGTGGCCACGCAGGCCAGGGGGATCTCGGCTTCGGGGAAGTACTCGCGCAGGTGCAGCCAGGGCGCCGCGCAGGCTTCATCGAACGCATCGCCACCGGCGCCTTCGGCCAGCAGCGCCGTTTCGGCGCCCAGGCGCGCGGCCAGCGAGTGCAATCGCGGCCAGTGCTGGGGCATGGCGTAGAGCAGCATCACCGACTCGAAATCGCAGTGCAGATCCAGCACCAGGTCGGCGTCGCAGGCGTGTTGCAGCAGCAGGCGGCGCAGGCCGTCGAGCTCGGACCTGGCCGGCGGCAGGTCGGCGAGCAGGTCGAGCATGGCCTGGCGGATGGTCGCCACGTTGGCGTCGCCATCGCCACCCAGCCGGCCCTGCAGGTGCGCCGCCAGTGCTTCGGTCAACGCCGGGAAATCGCGGTTGAAGTTCTTGCCGCTGTCGAACTCGAAACGGCCCTGGTGGGTGGCCTGGAACATCTGGCCGATGCCGATCGGGTTGGCCAGCGGCACCAGTTCGATCACCCCGCTGAGCCGGCCCTGGGCTTCGAGCTCGAGCAGCCGGCGTTTGAGCTCGACCGCCACGCGCATGCCCGGCAGTTCATCGGCATGCAGCGAGGCCTGGATATAGGCCTTGCGCGGGCCGTTGCCGAAGCGCAACACGCGCAGGCTGCGCTGGGTGCCGCAGGTGCTCCAGGGCAGAGTGTGGTCAATGTGCTGCATGGGAAGCTCCTTAGTGCTTGCGCGGGGCCAGGTAGGCCAGCCAGCGGCGTTCGGCCAGCTTGAACAGGCGCACCAGCATGAAGGTCAGGGCCAGGTAGATCAGCCCGGCGGTGATGTACGCCTCGAAGGGCAGGTAGTAGCGGGCGTTGAAGGTCTTGGCCGCGCCGGTGATGTCGACCAGGGTGACGATCGAGGCCAGGCTGGTGGTCTGCAGCATCATCAGCACCTCGTTGCTGTACTGCGGCAGCGCCCGGCGCAGGGCCGACGGCAGCAGGATGCGGCGGTACAGGGTCAGGCGCGACATGCCCATGGCGCGGGCGGCCTCCAGCTCGCCCCGGGGCGTGGCCCTGAGGCTGCCGGCCAGCAGCTCGGCGCTGTAGGCGCTGGTGTTGATGGCGAACGCCAGGCAGGTGCAGAAGGTGGCGCTGGACAGGTACGGCCACAGCGGGCTTTGGCGCACCGCCTCGAACTGCGCCAGGCCGTAGTAGATCAGGAACAGTTGCACCAGCATCGGCGTGCCGCGGATCACATAGGTGTAGAGCCAGGCCGGCACGCGCAGCAGGCAGGCGCGCGAGACCCGCATCAGCGCCAGTGGGATCGCCAGCGCCAGGCCGCAGGCCAGGGACATCAGCAGCACTTTCAGGGTCAGCGCGATGCCGCCCAGATACAGCGGCAGGTTCTGCCAGATCAATTGATAGTCGAGCATCATCGAAGGCGTCCTCTCACAGCTCGGCGGCTTTGAAACCGACCGAATAGCGCTTCTCCACACCGCGCAACAGCACCAGTGACACGCTGGTCAGCAGCAGGTACAGCCCGGCCACGGCGAGGAAGAAGGTGAAGGGTTGGTGGGTGGCGTCGGCGGCGTTCTTGGCCTTGAACATCATGTCTTGCAGGCCGATCACCGAAATCAGCGCGGTGGACTTGGTCAGCACCAGCCAGTTGTTGGTGAAGCCCGGCAGGGCCAGGCGCACCATTTGCGGCACGCTGATCCGCCAGAACACCTGCAGGCCGCTCATGCCGTAGGCCGCGCCCGCTTCGGCCTGCCCGCGAGGGATGGCCAGGAAGGCGCCGCGAAAGGTTTCCGACAGGTAGGCGCCGAAAATGAAACCCATGGTGCAGACCCCGGCGATGAACGGGTTGATGTCGATGTACTGCTCGTAACCCAGCGCCATCGCCAGCCGGTTGACCAGGTCTTGGCCGCCGTAGAACACCAGCAGGATCAGCACCAGGTCGGGAATGCCGCGCACCACCGTGGTGTAGACATCACCCAGGGTCGCCAGCCATCTCAGCGGTGACAGGCGGCAGGCCGCGCCAATCAGGCCCAGGGTGATGGCCAGGGCCATCGCCAGCAGGGCCAGGCTGACGCTCAGCCAGGCGCCCTCGAGAATGCTCGAGCCGTAGCCGTAAAGCATGATGAGAGTCCTCGTCGGCCGGGGTTACTGGCCGTAGATGTCGAACGGGAAGTACTTGCTCTGCACCTGCTGGTAGGTGCCGTTGGCGCGGATGGCGGCGATGGCGGCGTTGAGCCGGGCCAGGTTGGCGCTATCGCCCTTGCGCACGGCGATGCCGGCGCCACGGCCGAAGTACTGCGGGTCGCTGATATCCGGGCCGACCAGGGCGAAGCCTTGGCCCGCCGGGGTCTTGATGAAGCTTTCCTCGGTGTTGACGATATCGGCGAGGGTGGCGTCCAGGCGGCCGGCCACCAGGTCCAGGAAAGCTTCATTCTGCGAGGCGTAGCGCACCACTTCGACGCCGGCGGGCTCCAGTTGCTCGGTGGCATAGCGGTCGTAGGTGGAGGCGCGTTGCACGCCGAGCTTGCGGCCCTTGAGGTCGGCGGCCGGGTCGTTGAGGGTGCTGCCGGCCTTCATCGCGAACTTGCCGGGGGTGTGGTAGTACTTGTCGGTGAAATCGACCGATTTCAGGCGGTCCTCGGTGATCGACATGGACGACAGCACAGCGTCGATCTTGCGCACCTTCAATGACGGAATCATCCCGTCGAATTCCTGGATGACCCACTGGCATTTCACCTGCATCTGCGCGCACAGGGCGTTGCCGATGTCGTAGTCGAACCCGGCCAGCTCACCTGCGGGGGTGCGGTAGGAGAACGGCGGGTAGGCGGCTTCGATACCGATGCGCAGGCTGCCTTCGTCGGCTTGTGTGAGTGCGCTGCAGGCACAGAGTGTCAATGCGCCGAGAAGTCCGGTCTTGTTCATATTCTTGACTCCGGTGGGTAGGGCGGTGCCTGCCATGGCCCGTTGCGGGTGATGGATCAGGCGAGTCAGAAAATGACATGAATAATTTCATAAATCAACATAGTGAAAATAATTGTGTCAGATTGGCGACTGACGGCTGCCCGGTGTTCGTCTCAGGTCTTGTGGTGGTGTACACATCCAGCGCCGCCCGCGCGGCGCATCGCGGATGAATCCGCTCCTACACGTTTGTTTCCGGCCAGCCATGTCTGGGAAGGTACCGGGGATCGCCTTGGTAGGAGCGGATTCATCCGCGATACGCCGCACGGGCGGCGCTCGATCTCACGGACGATGAAGATTGCGTGGCAGCCCCCCTGCCCACAAAGCTGATCAGGCCCTTCAGCGCAACCGCAACACTCGATCCAGCGACAACGCCCCACCGCCCCGGGCAATCAGCAGAAGGAGCAGGCCGGCCCACGACAGGTGGGTAGGCCAGGCATCGGGGTAGACGAAGACCTCGATCACCGTGGTCATGCCCAGCAAGGCCAGCGCCGACAGGCGGGTGAACAGGCCCAGCACCAGCAGCAGCGGGAACAGGTGCTCGGCATAGGTCGCCAGGTGCGCTGCGAGCCAGGGCGACACCAGCGGCAGGGCGTAGTCACTCTGGAACAGCTCGTAGGTGCCGGGGGTGATGGTCAGCAGCCCTTCGACCTTGGTGCGCCCGGACAGAAAGAAGATCGAGGCGATGCCCAGGCGAGCGACCAGGCACAACAGGCTATCGCTCAACAACCCTTGCAGGCGGTCGGCGAGGCGGTTCCAGTGTTGGCGCAAGCCACGGGGCGACGCGCTGGCGTGGGTGATGTCCATGACGGCTCCCTCAAGCGAAGGTGAGTGGGCGAAAGACCCGGGCTTGCAACAACCGCCCGAGCAGGTCGTTGAAGTCCAGATTGGGTTGGGTCTGTTCGGCGTGCAGCGAAGCCTGCTCCAGCGGCTGCCCGGCGGCACAGGCATCGAGGAAGGCGCAACCGCCGAGGCTGAGCGCCTGGTGGGTGACGCCCTCGCAATCACCGCTGAACAGAGCGCCTTCGGCGGCCCAGGGGTGATCCGCTGGCCAGGGCAGGTGTTCGCGGCTGTGGCGCCAGAGGCTGTAGGCCGGGTGCGTATCGAACCACTGCCAGCGCACGCTGGCCCGCGGGCGCAGGTGGCTGAGAACAAGGTCACTGGCAGTCATGCCCGACAGCTCGGCCAGTTGCAGGCAAGGATCGTCGGGCGCACTGAAGGCTTCAGTCCAGGCAACGTCCAGGCGCGCGACATCTGCCAGGTAAACCAGGCCATGATGGGCCAGATGGTCATCGAGAAAGGCCGGGAACGCCGCGCCATAGCGGATCAGGCGAGGATCACAGGGCGGCGACTGCTGGGCGTAGGCCGTGGCGGCGGCGTGCATCCATTCAGGCCCCACCAGGGTCTCGACGCTGGGGAAGTTGGCCCGCAATGCGTCGACGCAGCCGGCCAGCACGGTGTTGCGGTATACCGTGAACGCCGCTTGCCCGGTGAGTGCGGCCAGTTGTGGGGCAGGGCGCAGGTACAGGGCGTCGACGAACGCGGCCTGGAACTGGCCAAGGCTGAGGTTCATGGCAGGTCTCCGGCGCGGTCGAGGGTCGCCTGGGCGATGGCGCGCTCGGCCAGCAATTCGTTGAAGGCGGGAATGTTGCCGTCGCGTTCGATCAGGGTCGGCCGAGGGCCGATCCGCTGGATCAGTTGCCGGTACAACGCCCACACCGGCTCGGCGATGCGGGCGTCGTGGGAGTCGATCAGCAGAGCGGCCTGGTCGTCATGGCTGTGGCCGGCCAGGTGTACCTCGGTGATGGCCTGGGCGGGAAAGCGTGCGAGGTAGTCCGGCGCGCTGAAACCGAGGTTGTGGGCACTGACGTGCACGTTGTTGACGTCCAGCAGCAGGCCGCAACCGGTGCGGTGAACCAGTTCGCCGAGAAAGTCGATCTCGTCCCAGTCGTGGCCGTCCAGGTGTAGATAGTGGCTGGGGTTCTCGATGGAAATGGGGCGCCCCAATGCCTCCTGGGTGCGCTGGATGTTCGCGCTGATCCGGGCCAGCGCTTCGTGACTGCGGGGAAAGGGCAGCAGGTCGGGGTGATACTGGTCACCCCAGGTCGACCAGGCCAGGTGTTCCGACACCAGTGCCGGGCGCACCTGTTCGACCAGCAGACGCAGGCGGCGCAGGTGCTCTATATCCGGTTCGGCGTCCGCCGCCAGTGACAGCGCGACACCGTGCAGCGACAGCGGATGGCGCTCGGCCATCCGCCGCAGCCAGGCAAGGCGTGGGCCGCCGACCATGTAGTTTTCCGGATGCACCTCGAACCACAGCCCGTCGGCGCAGCAGGCCCAGGCCTGGGCATAGTGCTCTGGCTTGAGCCCGAGCCCGGCACCCATCGTCGGGATCCCGTTCATGGTCGGTGGCCTCTGTTCAGGACTTGATCGGGGTGAGCGAGCCCATGCCGTTGGGGGTCTGGATCGACGTGCAGGTGCCGGTCGGGACGTTTTTCCAGTGCATGCCGTCGTAGTCTTTCTTGGCGCTGCCGGCGCAGGTGGTGCCGGCACCGGCCTTGCAATCGTTCTTGCCAGCCATGGCGACGCCGTAGCATTTCTCCATGGTGGCGCCGGTGCCGGCGGGTTTGGTGTCGTCGGCCATGACGGTGCCTGCAAGGGCGGCGAGGGCGAGGGCGGCAGAGGCGAGGGCGAGGGTTTTCATGAGAGTGCGCTCCAGGGGAAGTGGCCGAGGCGGTTTACCGGCGGCTCATGGAGTAGTTCGTGGTGGAGGCGGGTCGGGTTACAGGGCCAGGAAATTTTTTTGTTCTTGGTCGATTGCCTTGAAATCTTCTGCGCCCATCAGGTCGAGCGCGCCCCGCGCGGCGCGCGATCTGCGTACCCGCACATAACCTGAGGCGGGCATCTGGACGGCTTCACCGTTCATCCGGCACTTGCGCCCGGTACGGTGGCGATGCTTGGATGAAAAGAATCCTACCGACGCTGTAACCCAGGCGGACGATGCAACGAACTAATTCACAGGACGTGCTCAGCACTCGCGAATCGCACTTGCAGGCTCTGCTGCTGCAAGGGCTGGCCGGCGATGCGCTTGCCTATCGCCAGTTCCTTACGGCATTGGCAGCCCATGTGCGCGGTTTCTTGCGGCGGCGCCTGCCTCAGCACCCGGCCGAGGTCGAGGACTTGCTGCAGGAGGTGCTGCTGGCGGTGCACAATGCGCGCCACACCTACCAGGCGCAGCAGCCGCTCACCGCCTGGGTGCAGGCGATCGCCCGCTACAAGCTGGCCGACCACCTGCGCAGCCACGCCCGCCATGAGGCGCGGCACGATGCGCTGGAGGATGACAGCGAACTGTTCGCCGTCAGTGACGAAGAACCCGCCCAGGCCAGCCGGGACCTGGGCAAACTGCTCGGGCAACTGCCGGATCGTCAGCGCTTGCCCATCGTGCACGTCAAGCTGGAGGGCCTGTCGGTGGAGGAGGCCGCACGGATCACCGGGCTTTCCAGTTCGGCGGTGAAGGTGGGCATCCACCGGGGCCTCAAGGCTTTGGGCAGGTTGATTCGAGGTAAAGGCAAAGATGAAGACCAATGAACTGATCAGCCTGCTGGCCACCGCGCAGGGGCCGGTAGACCGCCATGCACTGGCGCGGGGCTTGGGGTTGGCGCTGCTCGCCGGCATGCTGGGCGCGCTGTTGCTGACCGTGGCGCTCTACGGGGTACGTAGCGACCTGGCCGAGGTGGCGCGCACGCCATTGTTCTGGGCCAAGGTGGCCTTGCCCACCAGCCTGGCGCTGCTGGGGCTGGGGTTGACGCAGCGATTGGCCCGGCCGGGTGTCAGAGGGGGCGCACTCTGGGGGCTGCTGGGGGTGCCGCTGCTGCTGGTCTGGTTGGGCGCCGCCATCAGCTTGCAGGGCGCCCCACCTGAGGCACGGGCTGACCTGATCTTTGGCCGCACCTGGCGTACCTGCGCGCTGAACATCAGCTTGCTTTCGACACCCGTGTTCATCGCCGTGTTCTGGGCGTTGCGTGGCCTCGCCCCGACCCGTCTGCGCCAGGCCGGCGCCGCGGGCGGGTTGCTCGCCGGCGCCACCGCGGCATTGGCGTACTGCCTGCATTGCCCGGAGATGGGCGTGCCGTTCTGGGGCCTGTGGTACCTGCTGGGCATGCTGGTGCCCACGCTGCTCGGCGCTGCGTTGGGGCCGCGCCTGTTGCGCTGGTGAGCCGGGCGCTTCAACCCACCCGGGCGCGGTGTCGTTTCTTGCGGTACATGTCGCTGTCCGCATGGCTGAGCAAGGTGTCAGCGTCCTCGCCATCCTCGGGGTAGAAGGCCAAGCCGATACTGCAGGACGGCATTCTGACCTCACCGAACTCAGTACCCAGCGGCTCGGCCATGGCCGAGGCAATCTGCTCCACTTTCTCGTGCACGGCGGCATCTGACGGGATATCCGTCAACAACACGATGAACTCGTCCCCACCCATCCGCGCCACCGTGTCCGCCTCGCGCACACAGGCCTGCAAGCGGTGGGCGATCATGCAGAGCACGCGATCGCCCGCCGCGTGTCCATGGCCATCATTTATGCCTTTGAAGTCATTGATATCCAGGAACAGCAGCGCCAATCTGCGCTGGTGGCGATGTGCCACGCGCAGGGCCGAGGCCAGCCGGTCATTGAACAGCGAGCGGTTGGTCAGTTGGGTCAGCGGGTCGTGGTGGGCGAGGAAGCGCAGTTCGTGCTCGGCCTGGGCGAGGGCGGTGATGTTGCGCGCGACGCCAATGCGCGCGCCCACCTCTTCGGACCAGAACGCCGCCCAGAGGATATGCACGATGCCGCCATCCTTGCGCACATAGCGGTTGCGAAAATCGAAGTGGGGCGTGCCGCCCATGACCTTGACGATCGAGGCGCGGGTGGCCTCCAGGTCGTCGGGGTGCATGTAGCGGGTAATCGGGGTACCGGTCAGCTCGTCGGCCTGGTAGCCGAGCAGCGCCTCGCAGGCATTGCTGACGAACACGATGGTGTCGTGCCGGTCGACCACGAACACGGTATCCAGCATCAGGTGGATCAGCTTGGGGTAGAGCGCTTGCAAGTCAACGGGCATAGGGCGGGGCGTCCGTCACAAAGTGCTCGATCATGGCCCGATCGCGTGGGGTGGCTTGAGCGCTCCTGCAGGCCAGCCCGGGATTCCGTTCGCCGCGCGGGGGACAGCATACACAGGGTGGTGCCCGGGCCACCACAGCGGCCTGGATAAAAATGCGCCACCCGCCGCGGGCGCCAGGCCAGGCAACTTCCGCGCTACGGTAACGATACTTATAGGTTACTGCGCGCACCGTTAGCCTGTCAGGCACCGCTGGAAGTTGTGCGGCTTCCGCGGTTGTCGGAACTTCTCGAATATAAAAACGGAGCCGATGTTTCTAAATAATGCTGTGTGGCGAGTGCAGTGCTGCCCAGGGATGTATCGAACAAAGCCACTCGGCATACAGGCAACTTTTCCATGTAAGGACGCAAAGGAAATTCATGCCATGGCTGAAGTGCAGGGCAAACAAGAAGGTCGGGACCTTGTGGCGGTAGATGAAGTCAGGTCCGCGAAGGACGCGCTGTTGGCGAGCGCGACTTTCAGAAAGTCGCCACGCATGAGCCGGCTGTTGGATTACCTGGTGGAGCAGGCACTCAAGGAATGCGCCCGCGACACCAGCGAGTACGCCATTGGTATCGGGGTGTTCGACCGCGACCCCCAGAACTACAGCCCGGGAGAGGATCCGGTGGTCCGTGTCCAGGTGGGGCGGTTGCGGGCCAAGCTCAAGCACTACTACGCCGTGGGGAACAACACCGCCGCGCTCGAGATCGTCGTGCCGCTGGGTTGCTACATGCCTGTGTTTCGGCGCCTGCGCCCGGTTACCTGTGGTTTTGAGCAAGGCAGTGCCTTTTCCATCTGCCCTTTCAAATGCGTGGCGCAAGCCGCCGAGTGGGAGTGTTTCGCCTTGGGGCTGCATGAGGAGCTGACGCACCTGCTGTACAAGAACCTGGGCCGGCGCATCATCGTCGAGCCTGTTGGTATGGCACCGCAACCCATGGCCGGCGGGCATCGCCTGGAGGGCAGCGTGCATGTCGATGCGCAACGCATCCGCACCAGCGTCCGTTTGATCGAAACGGCCACCGGTTGCGTGACCTGGTCGGAGCAGTTCAACGGCGAGGCTTACCTGGAAATCACCCACCAGGAAGCCTTGGCGTCCTCCATCTGCCAGGCGCTACAGGCATTTCTCGGTGCTTCGCAGCAGGAGCGGATGTGCTTGAACATGTAACTAAGGGGGGCTTTTAGTTACGGTAACGCTACTTATTGAATGGCCAGATTATATTTACGCTCCACCCTGAGTCACAAGGAAAGCCAAGGATAGAAAGTTGCTCTTCGGTGACTCAGGTCGTTAGCCGGGAACATAAACGGCTGACATACATCAAGGCGTTAAGGAATGACAGGTGACACCATGACCACGTTCTCCATGGATTTTGATTTTACTTCGGCCGACCAGAAGGCGGTGCTCAGCGCATTGCAAAACCAAGGCTACAGCCTGATGGCCTACAAGGGCGCGGTAGGGCCAAACCAGCTCACCGCCGGTGTGCCTACTTGGTTCTCCGTGCCGTTCGGCTCGATGTTCGGGCTGGTCGACATCGAGTACACCCCGCAATACAAGATCTACGTCACCACGCAAGGCAACATCGCGGCCAACACCACGATCCAGATGCAGTCCATTTCCGCTGAGTTGTCGCTGGGCAGCGCGCAGACCTTCAACCCCGACGGCAGCTTCGTGTCGGGCGGCGTGTCGGGCGTGCCTGCCGACAGCCTGGGGTTGTTCAACAACCGGCCGTCCGGGACCCCACCCTTGACCGTAGGCCTTGCTGGCCTGGTCAACACACCGAACGGTAGCCAGTACCTGCCGTTCTGCGCCTTCACCCTGAACCCACAAGGTTCGATCATGATGAAGCCACTGGACACCATCCTGATGGTGGCGGCGCAACAGAGCCTGCAGTCGGGTAACGTCCAGGCCAGCGTTTCGGCGCCTGGCTGCACGTTCTCCTTCAACGCCAGCACCATCGAATACGATCTGCAGGTTCTGGCCAGTACCTTCGCGATCACCAACCTGCCCAATACCCCAGCAGTACAGCCGGTGAGCTCCGGTTCGACGATCGGCACCATCGTCAACTCAGGCAGCTGAAAGCACATCGCTTGATGCCATGACACCCGTATCCGCCCTTGGTGGATACGGGTGTTTTTCTTGGGAGAAACCAATGAATCGATCCGGATTGATGTGTCTGACCTTCGCCTGGCTGCTGGGTATGCTTGCGCCGCCGCCATGCCGCGCAGGGACGCTGCAGTTGAACCTGAATGTCGACTACGACGCCAGGAAGTTCCTGGTCGACAACAACCAGTACATCGTCGTGGTGCTGCCTGACCCTGCCTCCGAGGGCGGCAATGTCGTGGCGGCCTACACCCTGCAACCGATTGCCGACCAGACCACGCTGTTGTTCGACACCACCCGCGTGGCCTATGTGTCCCATGGCGCGGTGGCGTACCCAGGCACACTGACGCTGGGGCCCTGGTCCGAGGCGCTGGCAGGTAATACCTACAGCTTCGATGGCGTGCAGGTGAACGGCGATGGCACTGGCTTGGCGGGGTACATCGGCATGTATTACGACGCGCCGCCGAATGCCCAGCCCGTGGTCACGGGCGCGGCGAGTTTCATCTACCAGAACGGTGACGAGAAGCCCGATAGCCCTTCACCCGTCAATTACAACAGCCTCAACCCTTTCCAGACACGTTACACCCAGGTCCTCGCGCCGACGGTCTGGGTGTTCGTGGCCAGCAATGTCCCGTCGGGCACGGTACTGCCCGTGAGCATGCTGCGGCCGGTGGCGCCCCAGACGATGAGCAAGTCGGCGCAGCTGTCGGCCAACGCGACGTTGCAGATTGGCCGTTACACGGTGGTGACCTTGAGCGCATCGAGCCCGCAAAGCGTCTATTTCGATGTGTCGATCAATGCTTTCGTGGCGGGGAACTACCCCCCGCAATCCTGAGTGGCCGGGGTTACGGTATCGATACTTACTCAGGTGGGGTGGGCGAAGTACTGTCAGGGCGTGGGTAGCGGTACATCCAGCACCGTCACCTGCATCCATCAATGAGACAGGGAAGGAAACCAACATGACTGATGTTTATAGCGCCGCGCTGAACAAAGTGGTTGCAACCGGTAATGCCTACACAGGGGGTAACCAGAACTATGCGGTACCCAACTGTGTGAATGCGGCTGGGCAGACGCTCGTCGTCGGCGACCGCTACACCTTGCGAGACGGCAATCGCCCGCAGATTTCCGTCGAGTGCCTCACCTTGGGTGGCGGCGTGGGTGGCGCAGCCGCCACGTTCAAGGAAGTGTGACCCTGTGCCGGCGCCGCCCTCACGGGCGGCGCCTGTACTCAGAGGTCGGCCAGCACTTGCGCGGCGGTGGTCACCTGGCCGAAGTGGTGCTTCCACAGGTCGATGCCCAGTTGCCCTGAGCGGTCCAGCGAGGAGCCCGAGGTGAGGTCGGTCACCAGGGTCGGGTTGAGCCCGGCGTCGAACAGGGCAAACCCCGCCGCCAGCACGCAGGTTTCGGTCTGCAGGCCGCACACCAGCACGCGCTCGACGTTCAGGCCCTTGATGTAGGCGAGGGTTTCGGCGGTCTGCCCGTAGCCGTGCTTGACGAACACCTTGTCGGCCTCGACCAGGGCCACGTCCTCGGCGGCCGGGTGCCAGCCGAGCTGGCGCTGGAACGGGGTGGCCTGCTCGTCGTGCAGTTCGATGGAGGCAACGGTGGGGATGGTCGCCGACAGCCGGCGAATGCCGTCCACCAGTCGCTCGGACGGGCTGAAGGTGGATTGCACGTCTACGATGAGCAGTACTTGCCGCATTGATTTTTCCCGATCCAGGTACGAAGGGCGCCGAGTATAGCGCCGAGCGCCTCGTGGAGGGCGTTCGTCCTGGTTCGAACACGCTGGATACGCCGCAGCGAAGGGGCGCTCATGCAACGGATCGTGATTCTGGGCAACGCGGGCAGTGGCAAGTCGACCCTGGCCAGGGCGATTGGCGCACGGCTGGGGCTGCCGGTGGTTCACCTGGACCGGTTGTTCTGGGAGCCCGGCTGGGAGGAGGCGGACGACGAGGTGTTTCGCGAGCGGGTGGTGCAGGCGCTTGCGGGTGGCAGTTGGGTGACCGATGGCAATTATTCGCGGCGCACCTTCGACCTGCGCCTGCCCCACGCCGACCTGGTGATCTGGCTGGACACGCCGCGGCTTACCTGCCTGAGGCGGGTCATCCAGCGCTCGTTGCTCAAGCCTGCGCGGCCTGACCTGCCGCAGGGGTGCAATGAGAAGCCGAACAAGGATTTTCTCGAATTTCTCAAGTTCGTCTGGCATTTCGACCGGGTCAGCCGGTTGGGGATCGAGGCGATGCGGCTGGCGATAGGGGCGCAGGTGCCGGTGGTGCACCTCGGGAGTGCGCGGGAGGTGGCGGCTTTTGTCGAGGGGTTGCCTGGGGTGGTCAAGGGCGATGGTCTTGCGGTGCTCTCGAGATCGAGCACCGCTCGCGGATGAATCCGCTCCTACCTTCGTTGCACCGTGACCCTGCCTGACAGGCCATACCCGAATTTGCTTGTAGGAGCGGATTCATCCGCGATGCGCCGCGCGAGCGGCGCTCTATTGCATAAACGCCGCAGGCCCCCCGTCGAACACCTCCAAAGCCCTACGTCTCAAGCCGCCAACCGCCCACTGGCAATAGCCTCCGACGCCGCCAGCATCGCCCGCAGCAACACCGCGCAGCCGGCCGCCAGGTCCTGCGGTGTGGCATTTTCGATCTCGTTGTGGCTGATCCCACCTTCACACGGTACGAAGATCATCCCCGCCGGCCCCAGCTCGGCGAGGAAGATCGCGTCATGCCCGGCACCGCTGACGATATCCATGTGCGGCAAACCCAGGGTGCGCGCCGAATCGCGCACGGCATCGACGCAGCCACGGTCGAAGTACAGCGCCGGGAAGTCGGCGGTCGGGGTCAGCTCGAAACTCAGGCCGTGCTTGGCGCAGGTGGCGTCGATCACCGCGCGTACCTCTTGGATCATCGCATGCAACTGCTCGCCTTCCAGGTGACGGAAATCCAGGGTCATGCGCACTTCGCCAGGGATCACGTTGCGCGAGCCTGGGTAGGCTTGCAGGCAGCCGACCGTGCCGCAGGCATGGGGCTGGTGGGCGAGGGCGGCGCGGTTGACCGCCTCGACCACGGCGGCGGCGCCGACCAGGGCGTCCTTGCGCAGGTGCATGGGGGTGGGGCCGGCGTGGGCCTCGACGCCGCGCAGGGTGAGGTCGAACCACTTCTGGCCCAGGGCTCCGAGCACCACGCCGATGGTCTTGCGCTGGTCCTCGAGGATCGGGCCTTGCTCGATATGCGCCTCGAAGTAGGCGCCCACCGGGTGGCCGAGCACCGCGCGCGGGCCGGCGTAGCCGATGGCGTTCAGCGCCTCGCCGACGCTCACGCCCTGGGCGTCGCGCTTGGCCAGGGTCTCTTCGAGGGTGAACTTGCCGGCGAACACCCCCGAACCCATCATGCACGGGGCGAAGCGCGAGCCTTCCTCGTTGGTCCACACCACCACTTCCAGCGGCGCTTCGGTTTCCAAGCCCAGGTCGTTGAGGGTGCGGAGCACTTCCAGGCCGGCCATGACCCCGAAGCAGCCGTCGAATTTGCCGCCGGTGGGTTGGGTGTCGATATGGCTGCCGGTCATTACCGGTGGCAGGTTGTCGTTGCGCCCTGGGCGGCGGGCGAAGATATTGCCGACCGCGTCGATGCTGACGCTGCAACCGGCGGCCTGGGTCCATTGCACGAACAGGTCGCGGGCCTGGCGGTCGAGGTCGGTCAGGGCCAGGCGGCAGACGCCGCCTTTCTGGGTGGCGCCGAGGCGGGCGAGGTCCATCAGCGATTGCCAGAGGCGGGCGCTGTCGACGTGGTGTTCGGTGGATTGCAGGACTTCCTTGGCGAGGGTGGTCATGGGTGTCTCCTCAGGGCTTTGTCGTTCGGTAGGAGCGGCTTCAGCCGCGATGCTGGCACCGTGGTGGCTGGCACCCACTGCGCGGGTGATCGCGGCTGAAGCCGCTCCTACGGACGTCGTGTCAGGTCAATGGGTCAGGTTTTGGTCGAGGCGCGCCGGCCCGCGCAGCGCCAGGCCGCCCAGGGCGTAGTAGAGCCCGCCACCGAGCAGCGAGCCGGTGAACCAGCCGTAGTCGTAGAACCAGCTGAAGCTGCTGTTGCCGATGGCCATCACGGTCAGTGCCACCGGCACGGCGAAGGCGGCGAACCCCGCCCAGTTCCACGCCGGGTACACGTCGTCGCGGTACAGCCCGGCCAGGTCCAGCTGCTGGCGGCGCACCAGGAAGTAGTCCACCACCATGATCCCGGCGATCGGCCCGAGCAGGCTGGAGTAGCCCAGTAGCCAGTTGGAATAGACACTCTCAAGGCTCAGATCGGAAACGATCCAGCCCAGCTTCTTGAGCAGCTCATGGCCCATCAGCGCCAAGCCGATGAACCCGGTCAGCCACACCGCCCGGCTGCGGCCGATCAGGCGCGGGGCGATGTTCTGGAAGTCGTTGGTCGGCGAGACGATGTTCGCCGCGGTGTTGGTCGACAAGGTGGCGATGATGATCAGCGCCATGGCCAGGGCCACCCAGCCCGGGCTCTGGATATGGCCGATCAGGTTCACCGGGTCGGACACGGTCTGGCCCACCAGCGAGGCCGAGGCGGCGGTCATGACCACCCCCAGCGCGGCGAACAGGAACATGGTCAGCGGCAGGCCGAAAATCTGCCCGAGAATCTGGTCTTTCTGGCTTTTCGCGTAGCGGCTGAAGTCGGGGATGTTCAGCGACAGGGTGGCCCAGAACCCGACCATGGCCGTGAGCCCGGCGCAGAAGTAGCTGGCCACGCTGGCGCCCTCGGGGCGTTTCGGTGGTTGCGCCAGCAGCTCGGTCATCGACATGTGCGGCAGCGCCCAGAACAGCAGGCCGACCCCGACCGCCACCAGCAGCGGCGCCGACAGCGTCTCCAGCCATTTGATCGACTCCGCCCCGCGCAACACCACCCACAGGTTCAGCGACCAGAACAGCATGAAGCCGATCACCTCGCCGGTGCCGCCCAGGGCCTTCCACTCGGGGAACAGCGAGCCGAGGAACAGGTGGATGGCCAGGCCGCCGAACATCGTCTGGATACCGAACCAGCCGCACGCCACCACGGCGCGGATCAGGCACGGCACGTTGGAGCCGAAGATGCCGAACGATGAACGCAGCAGCACCGGGAAGGGGATGCCGTACTTTGTGCCGGGGAAGGCGTTGAGGGTCAGCGGAATGAGCACGATCAGGTTGGCCAGCAGGATCGCCAGCAGCGCCTCGCCCACGCTCAGGCCAAAGTAGGCGGTGAGTACGCCGCCCAGGGTGTAGGTGGGCACGCAGATGGACATGCCCACCCACAGCGCGGTGATGTGCCACTTGTTCCAGGTGCGCTGGTGCACCTTGGTGGGGGCGATGTCATGGTTGTAGCGAGGGCTGTCGAGGACGTCGCTGCCGGCGTCGAGCTCGTACAGGCCGTGCTGCTCGACCACTTGCGATCTGCTCTGTTGCATGGGGCCTTCTCCAGGGATTCTTCTTGTTGTTCGCTCATCGGGCTAATGCGATGGCCGGAGTACACACACCACCAGTACTGCACCTGCGGTCCGGCCATGGCGGTAGTGGCCGGGGTTACAACAACCGTGCCGGGTCGAGTCGGTTCGCTCCCGGTGATCGCCGGTGACCGCAGGTAACCTACTGACTTGCAAAAGCATTCCTGACAGCTGCCGGGGCGTGCGATCAATCGCAGCGCCGACACAAGCCCCGCACCGTGATTCAAAGCGGTGCGGCCCGGCAGATCCGCTGTGCTGCCTGCGCCTTTCCAGCCGTTTCAAACAGCTGAATTTGCGTAGAAAATCTTGACCAGATTTGCATCCTGTCAAGTGCGTCAAAATGGTGAAAGGCTGCTCCCTTTTGGTGAAACGTCAAATAAATGCATATAAATCAATAAGTTAAAATTTTAAGTATTTGCATATTTTTTCTTGATGAATATTCGAACCGCAACTAGCCTCGATTCTTGTCAGGCCTGACAGGATTGACCCAAGCCCGCAGGCACTGGCCCAAAAAATTCCAAGAACCGGCCAGAAGACCGGTCAGCCTGCGAGGTAAACGGCATGTCCCTGTTGATCCGTGGCGCCACCGTGGTCACCCACGAAGAGCATTACCCCGCCGATGTCCTGTGTGCCGATGGCCTGATCCGCGCCATCGGTAAAAACCTCGAAGCCCCCACCGGTTGCGAGATCCTCGACGGCAGCGGCCGCTACCTGATGCCCGGCGGCATCGACCCGCACACCCACATGCAGCTGCCGTTCATGGGCACCGTGGCCAGCGAAGACTTCTTCAGCGGCACCGCCGCCGGCCTGGCCGGGGGCACCACCTCGATCATCGACTTCGTCATCCCCAACCCGCAGCAATCGCTGCTCGACGCCTTCCACACCTGGCGCGGCTGGGCACAGAAGAGCGCCAGCGACTATGGCTTTCACGTTGCCATCACCTGGTGGAGCGAGCAGGTAGCCGAAGAGATGGGTGAGCTGGTGGCCAAGCATGGGGTGAACAGCTTCAAGCACTTCATGGCCTACAAGAACGCGATCATGGCCGCCGACGACACCCTGGTCGCCAGTTTCGAGCGCTGCCTGCAACTGGGCGCGGTGCCCACCGTGCACGCCGAGAACGGCGAGCTGGTCTATCACCTTCAGCGCAAGCTGCTGGCCCAGGGGCTGACCGGGCCGGAGGCGCACCCGCTGTCGCGGCCCTCGCAGGTCGAAGGCGAGGCCGCCAGCCGCGCCATCCGTATCGCCGAGACGCTGGGCACGCCGCTGTACCTGGTGCATGTGTCCAGCCGCGAGGCGCTGGACGAGATCAGCTATGCCCGGGCCAAGGGCCAGCCGGTCTACGGCGAGGTGCTGCCCGGCCACCTGCTGCTCGACGACAGCGTCTACCGCGACCCGGACTGGGCCACTGCCGCCGGCTACGTGATGAGCCCGCCATTCCGCCCGCGCGAGCACCAGGAGGCGCTGTGGCGCGGCTTGCAGTCGGGCAACCTGCACACCACCGCCACCGACCACTGCTGCTTCTGCGCCGAGCAGAAAGCCATGGGCCGCGATGACTTCAGCCGCATCCCCAACGGCACCGCCGGCATCGAGGACCGCATGGCGGTGCTGTGGGACGCCGGGGTGAACAGCGGGCGCCTGTCGATGCACGAATTCGTCGCGCTGACCTCCACCAACACCGCGAAGATCTTCAACCTGTTCCCGCGCAAGGGCGCCATCCGTGTCGGCGCCGACGCCGACCTGGTGCTGTGGGACCCGCAGGGCACGCGGACCATCTCGGCGCGAACCCACCATCAGCAGGTCGACTTCAACATCTTCGAAGGCCGCACCGTGCGCGGTATCCCCAGCCACACCATCAGCCAGGGCAAGGTGCTCTGGGCCGACGGCGACCTGCGCGCCGAGCCGGGGGCGGGGCGCTATGTGGAGCGGCCGGCGTATCCCTCGGTGTACGAGGTGCTGGAGCGCCGGGCCGAGCACCAGCGGCCGACGCCGGTCCAGCGCTGAATCGGGTTCGCCGGCAAGCCTGCCCCTACCTCGCACGTGTAGGGGCAGGCTTGCCGGCGAACAGCGCCCGAAAGGCCAGGCCCATGACCGCCACCTGAGCCCATAAAAAAACAGAGAGGCTACCCACCGTGATCGACGCCCTGAACCACTTGCCGCGCCCCCGGGCCGGCGCCGACCAGCTGGCCGAGAGCTTCACCGACCTTGCGCCCCCGCTCACCGCCCGCCAGGCCGCCCTCGAGAGCGCGCGCTGCCTGTACTGCTACGACGCGCCCTGCGTCAATGCCTGCCCCAGCGACATCGACATCCCCTCGTTCATCCACCGCATCAGCGACGAGAACCTGCAAGGCGCCGCCGAGCGCATTCTTTCGGCCAACATCCTCGGTGGCAGTTGCGCCCGGGTGTGCCCGACCGAGATCCTCTGCCAGCAGGCCTGCGTGCGCAACAATGCCCAGGAGTGCGCGCCGGTGCTGATCGGCCAGCTGCAACGCTACGCCCTGGACAACGCGCAGTTCAGCGAACACCCGTTCAAGCGCGCGCCTGCCACCGGCAAGCGCATCGCCGTGGTCGGCGCGGGGCCGGCAGGGCTGTCCTGCGCCCACCGCCTGGCCATGCACGGCCACGACGTGGTGGTGTTCGAGGCGCGGGACAAGGCCGGTGGCCTCAACGAATACGGCATTGCCCGCTACAAGCTGGTGGACGACTACGCCCAGCGCGAAGTGGCGTTCCTGCTGGGCATCGGCGGCATCGAGATCCGTCACGGCCAGCGCCTGGGTGGCAACCTCGCGCTGGGCGAGCTGCACAGCCAGTACGACGCGGTGTTCCTCGGCTTGGGCCTGAACGCCGTGCGGCAATTGAGCTTGCCGGATGAGGAGGCGCCCGGCCTGCTGGCCGCCACCGACTACATCCGTGAACTGCGCCAGGCTGACGACCTGAGCCAGCTGCCATTGGCCGACCGTTGCCTGGTGATCGGCGCCGGCAACACCGCCATCGACATGGCCGTGCAGATGAGCCGCCTGGGCGCCCGCGACGTCAACCTGGTGTACCGCCGTGGCGAGGCCGACATGGGCGCCACCGGCCACGAACAGGCAATCGCCAAGCAGAACCAGGTGCGCCTGCACACCTGGGCGCGGCCCGATGCCGTGCTGCTCGATGACTTGGGCCGCGTGCGCGGCATGCGCTTCGCGCGCACGCAACGGGTCGATGGTCGCCTGAACGATACCGGCGAAACCTTCGAACTGGCCGCCGACGCGATCTTCAAGGCCATCGGCCAACGTTTCGACGACGCAAGCCTCGGCGACCCGCTGGCCGCGCAACTGGCCCGCGACGGCGAGCGCATCCGCGTCGATGAACAGATGCGCACCAACCTGCCGGGCATCTACGCCGGTGGCGACTGCACCGCCCTGGGCCAGGACCTCACCGTTCAGGCCGTGCAACATGGCAAGCTGGCCGCCGAAGCCATCCATGCCCAACTCATGCTCAACGTGGAGGCTGCGTAAATGGCCGACCTGTCCATCGTGTTCGCCGGCATCAAGGCGCCCAATCCGTTCTGGCTGGCCTCCGCGCCGCCCACCGACAAGGCCTACAACGTGGTCCGCGCCTTCGAGGCCGGGTGGGGCGGGGTGGTGTGGAAGACCCTGGGGGAGGACCCGGCGGCGGTCAACGTGTCGTCGCGCTACTCGGCGCACTACGGCATAAACCGCCAGGTGCAGGGCATCAACAACATCGAGCTGATCACCGACCGTTCGCTGGAGATCAACCTGCGCGAAATCACCCAGGTGAAGAAGGACTGGCCCGACCGCGCGCTGGTCGTGTCGCTGATGGTGCCGTGCGTGGAAGACGCATGGAAGTTCATCCTGCCGCTGGTGGAGGCCACCGGCGCCGACGGCATCGAGCTCAACTTCGGCTGCCCCCACGGCATGCCCGAGCGCGGCATGGGCGCCGCGGTCGGCCAGGTACCGGAGTACGTGGAGCGGGTCACCCGCTGGTGCAAGACCCACTGTTCGCTGCCGGTGATCGTCAAGCTCACCCCCAACATCACCGATATCCGCCAGTCGGCGCGCGCCGCCTATCGCGGCGGGGCCGACGCGGTGTCGCTGATCAACACCATCAACTCGATCACCAGCGTCGACCTGGACCGCATGGTTGCCCACCCCATCGTCGGCGACCAGAGCACCCACGGCGGCTACTGCGGGTCGGCGGTCAAGCCCATTGCCCTGAACATGGTCGCCGAGATTGCCCGCGACCCCGAGACCCTCGGCCTGCCCATCTGCGGCATCGGCGGCATCGGCACCTGGCGCGACGCGGCGGAGTTCGTCGCCCTGGGCAGTGGCGCGGTGCAGGTGTGCACGGCGGCGATGTTGCATGGTTTTCGCATCGTCGACGACATGAAGGACGGCCTGGCACGCTGGATGGACCAGCATGGGCACGCCAACCTCGACGCGTTCCGTGGCCTGGCCGTGGGCCATACCACCGACTGGAAGTACCTGGACATCAACTACAAGTCGGTGGCGCAGATCGACCAGGCCGCGTGCATCGGTTGCGGGCGTTGCCACATCGCCTGCGAGGACACCTCGCACCAGGCCATCGCCAGCACCCTCAAGGCCGACGGCACCCACACCTACAGCGTGATCGAGGAGGCGTGCGTGGGCTGCAACCTGTGCCAGATCACCTGCCCGGTGGAAAGCTGTATCGAGATGGTCGCGCAGGACACCGGCAAGCCGTACCTGAACTGGACCCAGGATCCGCGCAATCCCTATCGTGAGGTGGGTTGAGTAGGGCACGGTGGTGATCGCTACCTGGCAATTCTGTCAGTAGACGCTCCATGGGAATGCAAGCAGTCTGCTTGCATTGGGGCGTCGTCTTTTCATATCCGCGGATCTGGTGGCTCCGATCTCAGCTACCTCGCAGGTGACGCGCTCCTTCGGCAATCGGCGATAGGTGAGGAGCGTCATGATGCGCGACGATCTGGAGGCAAGATTCCTGGAGACCGAGCGCAGGCTGAAGCAGCTTCGCACCAGCCCACCGTTGGAAGTTCGGGTATTGCTTTGGACGCTTCATCAGCAGGCGACGTGCGGCGACCACGATAAGGCCGAGGCCCTGGCCGTCAGTTGTAGCTATGAGGACGACATCAAGAGGCGCGGTTGGGGGGCGCTGAAGGGAACGCCCAAAGACGCTGCAATGTGGTTGTACCTTCGCCTGGCCGACCTGGTTCGAGACTGACCTTCAGGGCGAAGGCTGCGCGGTGGGTGGCACCGGCCTTGCCGGTGTTCGCCGGCAAAGCCGGCTCCTACAGGAGGAGCCAGGTCACTGTGGTATTGCTGTTTCATGCAGGCAGTGCCATGTCACGGCCTGGTCGCTGCACTCGATGATCGCCAATGACCAGCGGGCCTGCTCCACCTCCTGCAACCAATGTGTCTCCTTGTAGCGCACGGCCACATTTTCCCCCGCCTGCCAGACCACCCGCACATCGCTGACGACGATCTCGAGCCCCGGCCGGGCTCCGGCCGCGCGGTGGAACAACTGCTCTACCTGCTGACGATCGAATACGCTGCCGGCCGTGCCAACCATGCTGAAGTCGTCGGCGAACACCGCCATCAATTCCACGAGCGTTGCCTGGGTCTCGGCGGCTGGGCGGGTGAAGACCTTCTGGATCAATACATGGACGTGATGGATGCTGTGTGCTGCGTGGGCTTGGGTGTTATCGAGCATCGTGGCGGTTCTCCTGGGGCAGTGTGCGTAGTTGTGTGAGGGGTAGCAGCCCGAGCAGTGCCGCCAGGGCGAAGGTCAGGTGATAGGCATTTGCAGGCGGCAGCAGGTCGCAGATCATCAGCAACAGCGCCGCGCCGAAGCTGAACGCCATCTGCCGGTTGAGGTTCCACAGCACACTGGCCTGGTGGGTCTGCTCGCCGGCGAAATCGATCAGCGCGGTGGCCTGCGCGGTGTTGGCGCCAAGGCCACCACCGATGCCCATCAGGCCATAGGCGGCGATCAGCAGGGCGGTATCGGTGGCGCTGTCGACCAGCACCAGCAGGGCGATACCCAAGCTGTGCAGGAGCATCCCAAGCAGCAACAAGCGCCGCGCCCCGACCTGGTTGTAGACCCGACCGACCAGCAGCATGGCGGCGAAGGCGCCAACGGCATAGACGATCATGAACATCCCGGTGGCCCGGGCACTCAGGCTCAACACTTCCTGCAAATAGAAGATGTTCAGCAGGTTCACCCCGGTGAACACGCCCGGGATCGCGTGGTAGACCAGCATCGACACCTGCAACCGTGGGTTGGCCAGCAGCTTCAGCTCGACGATGCCGTGCCGCGAACGCGGGTAGTGACGCTGATACAGCAGCGCGCATGTCAAACCCATTGCCAGGCACGCCAGTGCCAACCAGGCCGGGTGACCGGCGCCGTAAAGCGACAGGCCCAGCAGCAGGCAGGCGAGGGTGCCGCTGACCAGCAGCAGCCCTTTGAAGTCCGGGGGGTACTGCCGTGCCGGGCGCCTCGCGAATCCACCACCAGGCCAACCCGGCCGTCAGCAACGCGAGGGGGATATTCGCCTGGAACACCCAGGGCCAGTTGCCGCCATCGACGATCAGCCCACCCAAGGTAGGCGACAGCGCCGGGGCGATCAGCGCCACGGCCATCACCAGCGTCGAGACACGGGCACGCTGCGGGCCCTGGAACAGGTTGAAGGTCAGCGCCTGGCCCACGGGGATCAGCAGGCCGCCCGCCAGGCCCTGGACGAAGCGCCAGGCGACCAACGCCGAGAACGAATCGGCCTGGCCACAGCCCCAGGCGGCCACGGCGAACGCCAGCATCGACAGCGCCAACAGCCATCTCGTGCCGCAACGCCCCGCCAGCCAGGTGCTGACCGGCATCACCAGTGTCAGCCCGAGGATGTAGGCGTTGCCCACCCAGGCACTGCTGGCACTGGCGATGGCGAATTCAGCCGTGATCCGTGGCAGGGCCACAGCCGGCATGAAGATATTGATGCAGTCGATGAAGAACCCCATCAGGAAAACAGTCGCCACGCGGTATCGGTAGGTCATCGGCACTCCTTGTTCGGCGCGCAGCCTAGGTGGCATGGACGCTCCGTGTCGATGTCGCTACCCTTGAAACTCTGTTTGATGGAACTGAACAATGCCGCGCACGGCCCTTCACACCCAGCTCAACCGGGTGCAGACCTTCCTCGCCGTGGTCGATGCCGGCTCGTTCACCAAGGCCGCCGACACCCTGGGCATCAGCAAGGCCATGGTCAGCCAGCACATCAAGGCATTGGAAGAAGCGCTGGCGGTGACCCTGCTGCTGCGCAGCACCCGCGCCATCGCCCTGACCGAAGCCGGCCAGGCGTTCTACGACGACTTCAAGGTGATCGTCAGCGATGTCGAAAGCGCCTTCGACAATGTCATGCAACGGCACAACGGCGTGGCGGGGCGCCTGCGCATCAGCACCACGGCCGAATATGGCGAGCGCTTCATCCTGCCGCTGCTGCCGGCATTCGCCGCGCGCTACCCGGCGCTGTCGCTCAGCTATGAAACCGACTCTTCCCTCAGCGACCTGATCGCCGAACGCCTCGACCTGGTAGTGCGCCTCGGCACGCTGCCGGACTCGAACCTGCGCAGTCGCACGCTGGATGAATACGCCATCGTGCTGGTCGCCTCGCCGGACTTTCTCGGCAGGCACGCGCTCGGCAAACCCGATGACCTGGCGGGTGTGCCCTGGATTGCCAACAGCAACCTGCACAGCCCGACGCGCTGGACGCTGCTGTCGGCCGGCGGCGAAAACGTGAGTGTGGGGGGCGTTGCGGCCTACCAGTCCAACGCCGCGCAGGGAGTCCGGGCAATGGCCTTGGCCTCCCTGGGTGTCGCCGTGCTGCCGGCCTGGTTGATCGAGCAGGACCTGGCCAATGGCAGCTTGCAGCGGGTGCTGCCCGACTACAGCCTGCCGAAGCAGCCGATCAGCGTGGTGTACCCGAACGGCAGCCATGTGCCGCAGCGCACGCGGGTGTTCATCGATTTTCTCTGCGAGCACCTGGGCCGCTGAGCGTGCGGTTCAGGGCTCCAGCCCGATCCCGCGCAGGATGACACCGGTCACTGTCTGCACCGCGCTTTCGAACGCCGCATCCGACAGCGCTTCGCCGCCGTTGAGCAACGTCACCTGGTAGCCGAAGTCGGCATAGTGCTGGGTCGAGGCCCAGATCATGTAGAGCAACGCCGAAGGCTCGATCGGCAGGATGCGCTGGTCTTCAACCCAGGCACGGATCTTCGATTCCTTGAGCTTGGCCCAGGGCACCAGCGACTCATCCAGGCTTGCTCCCAGCAGCGGCGCGCCGTGCAGCATCTCCTCGGCCCAGATCTTCGAGCCCAGTGGCCGCGAGCGCGAGTGGCCCATCTTGGCGCGGATATAGCTGGTCAGCACCACGCGAGGGTCGTCGAAGCGCTCGAAGCACAGCGCGTCCTGTTTCCAGACATCCAGCAGGTCCTGCAGCACCGCGCGGTACAGCTCATCCTTGGTGCTGAAGTAGTAGTGCAGGTTGGAGCGCGGCAGTTGCGCCAGTTCGGCGATATCGCCCATCGATGTGCCGCCGTAGCCTTTCTCGGCGAATACCTGCTCGGCGGCGAGCAGGATCTTCTCGATGTTGCGGCGGCGGATCTCGATCTTGTGGTTGGCCATGGGCGGTCCGAAGCGGCAGGGACCGCCCAAGGCTATCAGCTTTGCAGGTGGATACCGAGCCCTTGCTCGCCGGGGGCGAGGTCTTCGCGCAGGGTCAGCGCCGGGATCAGGTAATCGCCGCCATTCTGCCGGCGGAAGGGGATCGGGGCGTCGTGCCACAAACCGTCCAGGCGCTGCTCCAGTGCCGCGCAGGCGGCGGCATGGCGGTGTTGTCGGCGGCGTCGAGCACCGCCTCGACCTTGCTGCAACCGGCGCTGGCCACCTTGCGCAGCGAGGCGCCGGGCACGCGCCTGGCGGTGCTCGACCTGGTGCCCGGCACGTTGTCGCGCCAGGCCGAGCAGGGCGAGATCGACCTGGCCTTCCATATCGCCGAGCAGGCGCCGGCCGGGTTGCGCCAGCGTTCGCTGTTCCATGAGCGTTATGTGTTGGTCGGGCGTGTCGACCACCCGCGCTTGAAGCGCCGGCCGAGCCTGGCGCAGTTCTGCGCACTGGAACAGGTGATCGTCTCGCCCGATGGCGGGGGTTTCGCTGGGCCGACCGATGCGGCGCTGGCCGAGCAGGGGCTGGCGCGCAAGGTGGTGCTGTCGGTGCCGCACTTCATGCTGCTGGCTTCGGTGCTGGCTGGCGGTCGCCGGGTTCGAGATGCTGATGCTTTGGCCGGAGCGGGTGCATCGTGATCCGGGGCACCGCTGGTTGCGTGAGCTGATTGCCCGTTGCCCCCATCAGACGCGTTGAGGGAAAGGCCGCCGCCCTGCTAACGTTCGTCATTCCCCTGCCGAGGCCACCCCGCCATGCCCTTCGCCGACAACCTGATCGCCTTCACCTTGGCCGCGACCCTGCTCACTATCACCCCAGGCCTGGACACCGCGCTGATCCTGCGCACCGCCGCGGTGGAGAACCGCCGACAAGCCATGCGCGCGGCGTTGGGCATCAACGCCGGCTGCCTGCTATGGGGCGCGGCGGTGGCCTTCGGGCTGGGGGCGCTGATCGCGGTGTCGACGCTGGCCTATGACGTACTCAAGTACTGCGGCGCTGCCTACCTGGCATACCTGGGCCTGAACATGCTGCTGCGCCCACGCCAGTCGGTGGCCAGCGCCGACGCCCAGGGCAAGCCGGGAGCCAACTGGTTCGTCAAGGGCCTGCTGGGCAACCTGCTCAACCCCAAGGTGGGGATCTTCTACGTGTCGTTCCTGCCGCAGTTCATCCCCCAGGGGCAGGCGCTGGTGCCGTGGACCTTCGGCCTGGTCGGCATCCATGTGCTGCTCGGGTTGCTCTGGGCGGTGGCGCTGATCGCCGCGACCCAACCGCTGGCCGCAGTGCTGCGTCAGGGGCGGGTGGTGAAGTGGATGGATCGGGTGACTGGGGTGGTGTTCGTGTTGTTTGCGGTGCGCCTGGCCTTTAGTCGGCGGTAGGTCGGTTCGCCGGCAAGCCGGCTCCTACCTGGATCGCGGTAGGAGCCGGCCTTGCCGGCGAATGGGCGGTGCAATCAACCCTGCACCAGCGCCTGGATCACCTGCTCGACACTGGCCTTGAGCCCCGCCACGGTATCCTCCGGATCGCTTTCGACCACCACCAGCTTCACCCCGGCCGCCTGGATCGCCTCGGCCACCTTGGCGTCCGGCTGGCGATGGTGCAGCACCAGCGCCACATCCTGGGCCTTCAGATTGTCACGCAACGCCTTGAGCGCCGCATCATCCCAGCGGTCATCGGCTGGCAACGGCTGCTCGACCACATCGAGGTTCAACCCACTGGCCAGGTAGCCCAGCCGTTCGGACAGGCTGACCACGCTGAGGTTGTCCACCTCGGCCAGGCGCGCCTGGCTGCTGGCGGTCAGTTCCAGCATCTGCCGCTTGAGGCCGGCCAGGTTGGCCTGGATCTTCGCCTTTTCAGTGGGCGCCAGGCGCTCCAGGTCGTTGGCCACCACGTCGGCCATGCGCCCGAGGTTGGTCGGGTTGAGCCAGGGGTAGGCGCCGAACGCTTCCTCGCCCTTGACCGCGATTCCGGGCAGCGCGCCATCCACCGGCCGCGCCGCGTCGATCTCGACGATGCGGATATTGCTGCGTCGGGCCATGGGGTAGAGCGGGTCGTCGCGCCAGATCGAGCGCACGCCGATCACTGCGTCGGCCTGCTGCGCGGCCTTGTGCAGGCTGGCGCCGCCACGGCCGCTGAAGTACGACGGTTGGCGGCTGGCGGGCAGGTTGGCCGGCGCCGCGCGCTCGAGCTTGACGGCAGTGCCGTCGAGCAGGCCGAGCGCCAGGCTGTGGGTCACCGGCAGGGTGGTCAGCACCTGGGTGGCGCTGGACAGGGTGGGCAGGCCGGCCAGGAGCGCGGCCAGGGTCAGGTGCTTGAGGGTCATGCCGGGTTTCCTTGCAGGCGGGGGACGAGGGCGCGGGCCAGGGCGGCGAGGGCGAAGCAGATACCGGCCACCAGGATGATCGCCGCACCTGAAGGCACTGGCAGGTCAAACACGATCGGCAGCAGGATCCCCAACAGGGTGCTCAGGGTGGCGATCAGCACCGAGATGAAGAAGAACCCCTTCAGCGACTGGCTCACCAACCGCGCCGCGGCGGCCGGGATCACCAGCAGGGCACCCACCAGGATCGCCCCGATGACCTTCACCGAGGCCACGGTCACCAGGGTCACCAGCACCACGAACAGGTAGTCCAGGGTCTTCACCGCCACCCCGCGCACCGCCGCCAGCTGCGGGTTGAAGCTGGCCAGCATGATGCGGTTGTACAGCGGCAGGGCCAGGGCCAGCACCAGCACCGCGACGATGCCCAGCACCAGCAGGTCGTGGCCGCTGACGGTGAGCACCGAGCCGAACAGCACGTTCTCGAGGATGTGCACGTTGATCTTGCCAGCCAGCATAAGCAGCAGGCTCGCGCCCAGCGCCAGGGACACCGAGAGGAACACGCCGATCAGCGTGTCTGGTGACAGCCCAGTGCGGTTGCGCAGGAAGTTGAGCAGGATGCCGAACAACAGGCAGTAGCCGAACAGGCTGCCATAGGGGCCGGTGTAGGGCTCACCGAGCAGGATGCCGATGGCCACGCCGGTGAGCGCGGCATGGCCCACCGCTTCGGAGAAGAAGGCGAAGCGCTTGACCACCACCAGGGTGCCCAGCCCGCCCAGCACCGGGCCGATCATCAGGCCGGCGAGCAGGGCGTTGACCACGAAGCCATAGGCCAGCGCCTCCGGCAGGTAGCCTGCGCTGGCCCATGCCTGGACCGTTTCGCGGAAGGTGTCGAAACTCATTGGGCAAGGCCCTCGCTGCGCGGGTGGACGGAGAACAGCCCGAGCAGGCGCTCGGGCGTCAGGGCCTGGGCCGGTGGGGCGTCGAACAGCACCTGGCGGTTCAGCCCGGTGACCCGGTCGGCCAGGCGCAGCACCGCTTCCAGGTCGTGCTCGATCCACAGCACGGTGGTGCCGGCCTGGCGCCAGCCGTGCAGCAGGTGCTCGAACACCTGGATGCCGGCCTCGTCGAGGGCCGACATCGGCTCGTCGAGCACCAGCAGTTGCGGCTCGGGGATCAGCCCCTGGGCCAGCAGCACCCGCTGGCGCTCGCCGCCGGACAGGGCGCCCATGCGCCGCTTGCGCTTGTCGAGCATGCCCACCCGCGCCAGCGCCGCGTCGATGGCCGGCCGCGCGCGCCGGGCCAGGCCGAGGAACGCCGGGCGCCGCTGGCACATGGCGGCCATGAAGTCATCGACGGTCATCGGCAGGCCACGGTCGAACTCCAGGGCCTGGGGCACGTAGCCGATCACCTCGCGCTCGCCTGGCCAGTGCAGGGTCAGCTGGCCCTGGTGCGGCATCTGCCCGAGCAGGGTCTTGATCAACGAACTCTTGCCGCCGCCGTTGGGGCCGACGATGGCGTGCACGCTACCGGGGGCGACGCTGAAACGCACCTGTTCGAGAATGCGCGTGCGGCCGAGGGTGAGGTCGATGCCGTCGAAGTCGATGCGCGGCCCGCTGGCGGCAGTGAGGTTGGCGGCGGCGGTCACGCGCGGTTCTCCTGGATGGCCTGGACCACGGTGTCGAGGTTGCGCTTCATCTCCACCTCGTACTTCTCCTGGGTGTATTCGCCGTAGGAGATGTGCGTGAGCGGGTAGATGCGCACGCCGGACTCACGGTGGATGGTGTCGACGTAGGCGGACGGGAAGTCCATCTCCGAGAAGATCACTTTTACGTCCAGGGCCTTGAGCTGGTCGATGGTCTTCTTCAACTGCGCCGGGCTGGGTTCGATACCGTGGGCCGGCTCCACCACCGCCGTGACCTCTAGGCCGAAGTCGCGCACCAGGTAGTCGTAGGCGGCGTGGATGGTGGCGACGCGCAAGGTCGTGTCCGGCGCCTGGGTGACCTTGGCCAGGGCCTCGGCGCGCAGGGCACGCAGGCGCTTGGCGTAGGCCCGGGCGTTCTGGGTGTAGAACTTGGCGTTGTCCGGGTCGAGCTTGCCCAGCTCGCGGGCGATGTTGTTGACCTGGGCGATGGTGGCGCTGATCGACAGGAAGGTGTGCGGGTTGACCACCTTGCCAGCACCGCGCGCGGCGATGCCGGTGGCGGCCAGCAGCGGCACGTTGGCGTTGGACTCGATGGTCTTGATGTCGGGTTTTTCGCTGGCGGCGATCATGCGGTCGGCGAAGTCGTCGTGGCCGACGCCGTTGAGTACGATCACATCCAGGCTGCCGATGCGCTTGATGTCTTCGGCGCGCGGCTCGTAGGCGTGGGGGTTGAAGCCGGCCGGGATCAGCGGCACCACCTCGGCCTTGTCGCCGACGATATTGCTCACGTAGCTGTAGTAGGGGTGCAGGGTGATGCCGATGCGCAGGGGCTTGCCGTTGTCGGCAAGGGCCAGGGCCGGCAGGGTGCAGGCCAGCAGCAGCGCCAGGGCGCGGTGGGCGAAGCGGAGCATGGGCGAGTCCTTCGGTTCAGTGACGGTGTTGGCGGGTGACCCCGGCGTCGTAGTGGGTGACCACCTGTTGCCAGCCGGCGGCGATCAGCGCGTCGCGGCCCAGGTCGTCGGGGGCCAGGGCGCTGCTGTCGCGGCGTAGCCAGATATCGGGCTGCGCGCCTTCGGCCTGGGGCGGGATCAGCAGGAAGCTGCCGGCCACCTGGGCGTCCTGGCTGCGGCCGAGGTAGGCGCCGCTGGCGAGCTTCGACCACTGGTGCTGGCCACGGCTTTGCTGGCTGGCATCGATAACGAAGGGCGGCAGGCCTTCCTCGGCCAGGGCCTCGACGGCGGGCGCGGCGCCGGTTTCCTCGCTTAACAGGCGGATCTCTTCGACGGCCACCCACAGGTCGGTGTGGATACCTTGCTCGGCGGCGTTGAGGTCGCGCCGGGCGTCGAGCTGGTGGGCGGCGATGGTCACTTCGTCCTCGCGCGCGCCACGCAGGCTCACCACCGTCGCGGCGACCATCAGGATCAGCACGGCGGCCAGCAGCACATACAGGGTTTCATGCCCGGCGCCGGCCGGGCGCACCACCTGGGCGCGGCTCATGGCGCACCGATATCGGCATGGTCGACTTCCACCACGTGGCCGGGGCCGGCGTCGAACAGCACGTAGAACTCACCGTCGGGGCGCTTGAAGGTCAGGGTGGAGTCGTCACCGAGCTTGCTGGCCACCAGCACCTGCTCGTCGTAGCCGATCACGTCCAGGGTCACCCCGGGCGCGCCGCTGCCGTCGGAGAAACCGCCTTTGCAGGTGATCTGCTCGCCGGTTTCGGTGCACTCGCACATCGGGTTGTGCGCCAGGGCTGGCAGGGCGCTGCCCAGCAGCAGCGGCAGGGCGAGCCTGCGCATCAGGTGTTTCATGGTTTGCCTCCTTGTTTCGCGAGCCAGGCCGCGGTGGCCGGCGATGCCTTGGCCAAGGCCACCGAGCCTTGGTGCATGCTGCCGTCCCAGCCTTCGATGGTGATCCAGATCTGCGCGTCGGCGGGGGTGCGCGGCGGAATCGGCAGCGAGGTGCCCATGCGATACGGCGCGCCGAAGAACAGCGTGCCGGCGGCGCGCAGGCTGCGCGGCTTGCCGATGCGCAGGTAGACGGCCTTGACCGGGCCGATGCAGGCCTTGCACAAGGCCGCGTTGAACACCTTGAAGTAACCGGCCGGGCCATCGGCGCGCGGGGCCTCGTCGCGCAGCTCGGCCAGGTCCAGGCTGTAGGGGCCGACCTGGATGGCGCTGATCGGGTTCGCGCCCAGGCCGCTGTCGCCGCGGATCAGCCTGGCGTCGGCGAAGTACTTGGGCATGAACCCCAGCGGGATGAGCAGCAGCAGGATGTTCAGGTGGAAGCGCCATTTCAGCCACAAGCGCTTGAGCGGGCCGTGCGGTAATGCCTGGGCCTGGTTCATGGCTTGGCCTCCAATACGCTGGCCGCATGCGCCTTGCGCGGGCGCTCCTCACGCTTGAGCGCCGCCGCGGTGGCCTGGGCGGTACGCTTGGTCCAGATCAGCAGGCCGCTGAACACCATCAGCGACAGCAGCAAACCGAAGAACGCCCAGATCAGCTTGATCGGCAGGCCACCGAAGTCGCCGGTGTGCAGCGGGCGCATGGACTCGGTGACGAACTCCAGGGGCGAGCGGTCGCCGAGCAGGAACTGGCTGTCGACGGCGCGGGTGTAGGGGTTGACCGCGGCGGTCTGGATCATCAGCGGGTACCAGCTGCGCCCACCCAGGCTGACATGGCTGTAGGCGGTGGCGGGTACCGAGATGAAGCTCACGTCCAGGCCCGGGATGCTGGCCTGGGCAATGCGCGTGGCCTCGTCCAGGTCGATACGCGGGGCCGGCGAGCCGTCCGCGGTGAGCGGCACCTGTTCGCGGACGATGACCGGCACCACGGGCTCGGTGGTAATGCTGATGTGGTTGTCACCCAGCACCGCCTGGATCAGGAACCAGGTGCCGGTGATCGAGATGGTGGCGACGAACCAGATCGACCACACGCCCACCAGGCGGTGCAGGTCGCCCCAGAAAATGCGCGGGCCATGGTTGCGCCGGGGCAGCTTGAAGAAGCCCTTCCAGAACTTCTTGTACACCACCAGCCCGGTCACCAGCGAGGCCAGCATCGGCAGGCCCAGCAGCGAGACCAGGTACCAGCCCCAGCTGTAGCCGTTGGTGAAGGGCACCAGCCACCAGCCGTGCAGGGCGCGGGTGAAAGCCTCGAAGTTGAAGTCCGGGCTCTTGCCCTGGATGGCGCCGGTGTAGGGGTTGACGTACAGGGTCGGCGAGCTGCCGTCGGGGAAGGTTACCCCGGCGTTGAGGGCGAAGTGCGAGCCGTCGGGCTGGTTGAGAAAGCGCACGGCCATGTCCGGCTCGGCCTGGTGCAGGGCGTCGAGTACCTGCTGGAAGCTCAGGCGTTCGGCGGTGTCGTCGGGCTTGCTGGCGCGCACGTCGGGGTTGGCGAGCCAGACGATCTCCTGGCTGACCACCGCGAGCATGCCGGTGAAGCAGACGATCAGGACGAAGAACCAGATCGGCAGGGCAAGCCAGCTGTGCACCAGGAACCACAGTTTGGACTTGGATTTTTTCGGTTGTCGGGCCATCGGTCGTTCTACTGGAAATATTGGGGTCGAGTCACGGCTCAACCTGGAGGGCTGCATTAGATAGGACGGATGAGAATGAGAAACCCGTCTGTTTAAATGAAAGAAAATGTTTCAAGGCGACCGGCGGGCCGTGCCGGCGCGGGTTAATTTTCCCCCTTTGCCATCCGTTTCCCATGGACGACCGAGCTGTCCCGCTCGTTGCCCCTCTTTACGGATGACCGCCGATGAATGCACAAGACGCCCGCAACCTTGCCCGCCGATTCCTTGAATTGCCGCCGCAAAAGCGCAGGATCTTCTTGCAGGCATTGGCCCGGGAGCAGGTCGATTTCGCCCAGTTCCCCCTTGTCGCCGATGTGCAGGCGCCCGAGCGCGGCCTGCCGTCCTATGCCCAGCAGCGCATGTGGTTCCTCTGGCAGTTGGAGCCCGAGGGCGCGGCCTACAACCTGCCCGGCGCGGTGGCGCTGGACGGGCCGTTGGACCGCGCGGCCATGGAACAGGCCCTGGCGTGCCTGGGCGAGCGCCACCAGACGCTGTCTAGCGCGTTCCATCTGGATGGCGAGCGCGGGTTGCAGCAGGTGCCGGCGGCGCAGCCAATGCAGGTGGTGTTCGAGGACTTGCGCGCGCTCGACCCGGCAGCCCGCGAGGCCACCGTGCGCGAGCGGGCCCAGGCCCAGGCGCGCGAGCCGTTCGACCTGCGGCAGGGGCCGCTGTGGCGGGTGCGCCTGCTGCAACTGGAGGCGCAGCGCCACGTGCTGCTGCTGACCCTGCACCACATCGTCTCCGATGGCTGGTCGATGAATGTGCTGATCGACGAGTTCATTCGCTGCTACGACGCCTTCGCCCGTGGCCAGGCCATGCCACTGGCGCCCTTGCCGTTGCAGTACGCCGACTACGCGTTGTGGCAGCGTGCCTGGCTCGAGGCCGGCGAGCAGGCGCGCCAGCTTGACTACTGGCAGGCCGCCCTGGGTGACGAGCACCCGGTGCTGGAGCTGCCTATCGATTTCCCGCGCCCGGCCACACCCAGCCATCGTGGCACGCGCCATGGCTTCGCCATCGACGCGGCGCTGGCCGAGCAGCTGCGCAGCTTCGCCCAGCAGCACCAGGCCAGCCTGTTCATGGTCCTGCTGGCGGCGTTCAACGCCTTGCTCTATCGCTACAGCGGCCAGGCCGACCTGCGCGTCGGCGTGCCCATCGCCAACCGCAACCGCGCCGAGGTCGAAGGGCTGATTGGTTTCTTCGTCAATACCCAGGTGCTGCGCTGCCAGGTGGACGCGGAGACCAGCGTCGCGCAACTGATCGCCCAGGTGCGTGACACCGCCCTGGGCGCCCAGGCGCATCAGGAGCTGCCGTTCGAACGCCTGGTCGAGGCGCTGAAGCTTGAGCGCAGCCTGGCGCACAACCCGCTGTTCCAGGTGATGTACAACCACCAGCCGCTGGTCACCGACCTGACGGCCCTGCAGACCGAATCCGGCATTCGTTTCGGGGTGATCGAGTGGGAAGGGCGCACCACCCAGTTCGACCTGAGCCTGGACACCTGGGAGAAGGGCGGCCGGCTGCACGCGGCGTTGACTTACGCCGACGAACTGTTCACCCCCGAGACCATCGCGCGCATGGCCGAGCACTGGCTCAACCTGCTGCGGGCGATGGTCGCCGACCCGAGCCAGGCCGTTGCGCGGCTGCCGATGCTGGGCGAGGTGGAGCTTGAGCGTCAGTTGCATGCGTGGAACCCGGCAGGTGGCGGCTACGACAGCCTGTCGCGCATCGACCAGTGCATCACCCGGCAGGCCGAGGTACGGCCCGAGGCCTTGGCGCTGGTGCACGGCGAGCGCCGCTACAGTCATGCCGAGCTCGACCGCTGGGCCAACCGCCTGGCCCAGCGCCTGGTCGCCGCGGGCGTGGGGCCGGAGGTGCGGGTCGGGGTGGCGCTGCCGCGCACGCCGCAACTGGTGGTGGCGCTGCTGGCGGTGTTCAAGGCCGGTGGCGCCTATGTGCCGCTGGACCCGGACTACCCGGCCGAGCGGGTGGCCTACATGCTTGAAGACAGTGCTGCGCGCCTGCTGCTCAGCGACGGCGAGGTCGCCGAGCGCCTGGGGTTGCACGACGGTTGCGAGGTGCTGGTGGTGGACGCCGACGAGCAGGCCCTGGCGGCCTGGCCGGCCGAGCCACCGGCCAACCGCGCCTCGGCGCAGAACCTGGCCTACGTGATCTACACCTCCGGCTCCACCGGCCGCCCGAAAGGCGTGGCTATCACCCACCGCAACGTCCTGGCCCTGCTGCACTGGTCGCGCCAGGTCTACCGCGACGAGGATATCCAAGGGGTGTTGGCCTCCACCTCGATCTGCTTCGACCTGTCGGTGTGGGAGCTGTTCGTCACCTTGGCGGCCGGTGGCTACATCGTTCTGGCGCGCAACGCCCTGGAGCTGCCCGAGCTGCCGGCGCGCGACCTGGTGCGCCTGGTCAACAGCGTGCCGTCGGCGATCGCCGCGCTGCTGCGCGGCGGGCAACTGCCTGCCGGCGTGCGCATCGTCAACCTGGCCGGCGAGCCGCTCAAGCAGCGCCTGGTCGATGAGCTGTACGCACTGCCGGGGCTCGAACATGTCTACGACCTGTACGGCCCCTCCGAGGACACCACCTATTCGACCTGGACCCGCCGCCAGGCCGGTGGCCGCGCCAGTATCGGCCGGCCACTGCCGCACACCGCCGCCTACCTGCTGGACAGCCAGCTGCAGCCGCTGCCCCAGGGTTGCGGCGCCGAGCTGTACCTGGCCGGCGCCGGCATCACCCGGGGCTACCTGGGGCGCCCGGCGCTGACCGCCGAGCGCTTCGTGCCCGACCCCTTCGCCGGCGACGGTGGCCGCCTGTACCGCACCGGCGACCTGGTGCGCTACCGCGAAGGCGGCGAGCTGGAGTACATCGGCCGCATCGACCACCAGGTCAAGGTGCGCGGTTTCCGTATCGAGCTGGGCGAGATCGAGGCGCGCTTGCAGGCGCAGGCCAGTGTTCATGAAGTGGCGGTGCTGGCCCCGGACGGGCCCAGTGGTCGCCAGTTGGTGGCCTATGTGGTGCCGGTCGACGCCCAGCTGGTCGAGAATGCCGCCGCGCAGGACACCCTGCGTGGCACCCTGCGCGCCGCCCTGGGCGAGCACTTGCCCGACTACATGGTGCCGGCCGCGATGCTGTTCCTCGCGCGCCTGCCGCTGACCCCCAACGGCAAGCTCGACCGCAAGGCCCTGCCGGCGCCGGACGCGGTGCAGGCGCAGCGTGAGCACGTGCCGCCCAGTGGTGCGCGTGAGCAGGCCCTGGCGCAGATCTGGCAGGCGCTGCTGGGGCTGGAGCAGGTGGGGGCGCTGGACAATTTCTTCGAGCTGGGGGGCGATTCGATCGTCTCCATGCAGGTGGTCAGCCGCGCCCGCGAGGCGGGCCTGGCGCTGACCCCCAAGGATATCTTCCAGTTCCAGACCATCCGTGGCCTGGCCCAGGTCGCCGGGCAGGCGCACACACTGGTGGCGCAGGGGCCGGCCAGCGGCGAGGTGCCGTTGACGCCGATCCAGCACTGGTTCTTCGACCAGGCGATTCCGGCCCGTGGGCACTGGAACCAGTCGCTGCTGCTCGACGCCCAGGCGCCGCTGGACGCCGGCCTGCTGGCCACGGCGCTGGCGCACCTGCTGGCGCACCATGACAGCCTGCGCCTGCGCTTCGTCGAAGGCGCGCAAGGCTGGCGCCAGCACTACGCCGAACAGGCCGGCGAGGTGCTCTGGCTGCGCCAGGCACAGCATGACGCCGAAGCCCTGGCCCACTGCGAAGCGGCCCAGCGCAGCCTCGATCTGGCTGCCGGCCCGCTGTTGCGGGTGATGTTGCTGACCCTGCCCGAGGGCCGCCAGCAATTGCTGCTGGTGCTGCACCACCTGGTGGTCGATGGCGTGTCCTGGCGCGTGCTGCTCGATGACTTGCAGCAGCTGTACCGCCAGTTGCTGGCCGGCCAGCCGGCGCACCTGCCGCTGCGCGGCAGCAGCTACCAGGCCTGGGCCCGCCAGTTGCACGAGGCAGTGCCCCGCTTCAGCGGCCAACTGCCGTGGTGGCAGGCACAGTTGCAGGCGGCGCCAGTGGCCGAGCTGCCTTGCGACAACCGCGCCGGCGCCTTGGAAAACCGCCACGAACAGAAGATCGAAAGCCGCTTTGACGCGCAGCTCACCCGTGAACTGCTGCAGGTGGCCCCGGCGGCCTACCGGACTCAAGTCAATGACCTGCTGCTGACCGCCCTGGCCCGCGTGCTGTGCCGTTGGACAGCAGCACCCGGCGCGCTGATCGAGCTGGAGGGGCATGGCCGCGAGGAGCTGTTCGACGGCCTCGACCTGTCGCGCAGCATCGGCTGGTTCACCAGCCTGCACCCCTTGCTGCTGGTGCCGGGTGATGAGCCGGGCGCGGCGATCATCGCGGTCAAGGAGCAGTTGCGCGCGGTGCCGGACAAGGGCCTCGGCCACGGCCTGCTGCGCCACCTGGGCGATGCCGCGACGCGCCAGGCCCTGGCCGCACTGCCGCAGCCTCGGGTCACCTTCAACTACCTGGGCCAGTTCGACCGCCAGTTCGACGAGCAGGCGCTGTTGCGGCCCGCCACCGCCAGTGGCGGCCAGGCCCAGGACCCACGGGCGCCGCTGGCCAACTGGCTGACGGTGGAAGGGCAGGTGTACGGCGGCGAGCTGGCCCTGCGCTGGGGCTTCAGCTGCGAGATGTTCGCGCCGGCGCGTATCCAGGCCCTGGCCGACGATTTCAGCGCCGAACTGCGCGCCCTGGTGGCGCACTGCTGCGCCCAGGCGCCGGGCCAGGCCAGTGCCTCGGACTTCCCGCTGGCCGGCCTCGACAGCGCAGGCCTGGCCGGGTTGCCGCTGCCGGTCACCCAGCTGGAAGACCTCTACCCGCTGTCGCCGATGCAGCAGGGCATGCTGTTCCACGGGCTCTACGAAACCGCCGGTGGCGACTACATCAACCAGATGCGTGTCGACGTCGACGGCCTGCAACCGCAACGCCTGCGCCAGGCCTGGCAGCAGGCGGTGGACGCCCACGCCATCCTGCGCAGCGGTTTCGCCTGGCAGGGCGAGCTGCCGCGCCCGTTGCAGATGGTGGTGCGCCAGGCTGAACTGCCCTGGCGCGAGCTGGACTGGAGCGGCCGCGACGACCTTGACCAGGCCCTGGTGCAGTTGGCCCAGGACGACCGTGCCGCGGGCTTCGACCTGCATTGCCCACCGCTGTTGAGGCTGACCCTGGTGCGCAGCGGCCCGGAGCGGCACCACCTGATCCAGACCTGCCACCACCTGCTGCTCGACGGCTGGAGCAATTCGCGCCTGCTGGGCGAGGTGCTGCAGCGCTACGCCGGGCAAACGCCAGCGCCGGCCCAAGGGCGCTACCGCGACTACATCCAATGGCTGCAAGGCCAGGACCTGGCGCTTAGCGAGGCGTTCTGGCGCGGCCAGCTGGCGCCCCTGGAAACCCCGACGCGGCTCGCCGATGCCTTGCCCGCGCCACAGGCCGAGGCCGGCCATGGCGACCACTACCAGCGCTTCACCCCAGCTTTCAGCGAGCGCCTGGGCGCCTTCGCCCGGCAGCAGAAGGTCACCGTCAACACCCTGGTGCAGGCGGCCTGGCTGTTGCTGTTGCAGCGCTGCACCGGCCAGGATTGCGTGGCGTTCGGTGCCACCGTGGCCGGGCGCCCGGCGCAGTTGCCGGGCATCGAGCAGCAGATCGGCCTGTTCATCAACACCCTGCCGGTGATCGCCCGGCCCGGCCTGGCCCAGCGCCTGGGCGACTGGCTGCAGCAGGTGCAGGGCATCAACCTGGCCTTGCGCGAGCACGAGCACGTGCCCTTGTACGAGGTTCAGCGCTGGTCGGGGCAGGGCAGCGATGCGCTGTTCGACACCCTGCTGGTGTTCGAGAACTACCCGTTGTCTGCCGCGCTGGCTGAGTCCGCCCAGGCCGGCGTGCGTTTCGGCAAGGTCGGCAACCTCGAGCGCACCCACTACCCGCTGACCCTGGCGGTGACCTTGGGCGAGCGCCTGGAAGTGCACTACAGCTACCTGCGTGCGGCCTTCACCCGCCAGTCCGTGGAAGCCCTGGCGGCCCAGCTCGAATGCCTGCTGACGCAGTTCATCGAAGGTGACGCGCAGGTGCTGGCGGCGCTGGAAACGGTGCCCAGCGATGCGCGCCAGGCCTTGCTGGCGATGCCGCCGGCAGTGCTGGGCAATGACCAGTCGCCTTGGCTGCACCAACTGATCGAGGTACAGGCCCTGCGTACCCCGGATGCCATTGCCTTGGTCGCCGATGGGCAGCCGCTGAGCTACGCCTGGCTGAACGGCCGGGCCAACCAGCTGGCGCACCGGCTGGTGGCCGAAGGGGTCGGCCCCGATGTGCTGGTCGGTATCGCCCTGCCACGGGGCGCCGACCTGATCGTCGGCCTGCTGGCGATCCTCAAGGCCGGTGGCGCCTATGTGCCGCTGGACCCTGAATACCCCGCCGAGCGGCTGGGCTACATGCTCGACGACAGCGGTGTGGCCCTGGTGCTGGGCGACGCCCGTGGCGAGGCCCTGCTCGCCGGGCGTCACGCGCGGTTGCTGCGGCTTGACCAACTGGCCTGCGCGGGCGATGACCCAGGCGCGCCGCAGGTGGCGCTCGACGGCCACAACCTGCTGTGCCTGCTGTACACCTCCGGTTCGACCGGGCGCCCCAAGGGCGTGGCGCTCGAACACGGCGCGCTGCTGCGCCACTTGCTGACCATGCAGCGTTTCTACCGCATCGACAGCGCCGACCGCTTCCTGCACTTCGCCTCGTTGAACTTCGACTGGGGCACCGAGCAGTGGCTGTTGCCGCTGATCAGCGGCGCCCGTTGCATCCTGCGCGGCGAAGGGCTGTGGAGCACCGAGCAGGCGCTGGCAGTGATCGAGCGCGAGCAGGCCAGCCTGGTCTATTTCCCCACCCAGTACGCCTGCCAGATGGCCGCGCTGGCCGCAGGCCAGGGGCGGGCGCCGTCGGTGCGTTCGTTCAACGTGGCCGGCGAGGCGTTCCCCCGCGAAGGCTTCGAGCAGATCCAGGCAGTGCTGCGGCCGCGCTACCTCGTCAACGGCTACGGCCCTACCGAGACGGTGATCACGCCGTTCCTGTGGGAGGCCGAAGGCGATACCCGCTTCACCTCGGCCTACGCGCCGATCGGCCGGCCAGTGGCCGGGCGCAGCGCCTACCTGCTGACCGAGGGCCTGGCGTTGCAAGGGGATGGTTTGGTGGGCGAGCTCTACATCGGCGGTTGTGCCCTGGCCCGTGGCTACCACGCAAGACCTTCAATGACCGCCGAACGCTTCGTCCCGGATCCGTTCGCCAGCACGCCGGGCGCGCGCCTGTACCGCAGTGGCGACCTGGTGCGGCGCCTGGCCGACGGCCAGATGGAGTACATCGGCCGGGTCGATCACCAGGTCAAGATCCGTGGCTTCCGGGTCGAGACCGGAGAAATCGAAGCGCGCCTGCTGGCCCGGGGCGAGGTCGCCGAGGCAGCGGTGGTCGCGGTGCCGGGGCCGTCCGGCCAGCAACTGGTGGCCTACGTGGTGCCGCGCCAGGGCCCGCTGGCCGAGCGCGAGGCCCAGGCCCAGCTGTGCGAAGGGCTGCGCGCGGCGCTGGCCACCGACCTGCCGGACTACATGCAGCCGGCCCACTGGCAGGTGCTGGCGGCGTTGCCGCTGACGCCCAATGGCAAGCTCGACCGCAAGGCCCTGCCGCCGCCTGACACGGGCCTGTTGCAACAGGCCCACGTGGCCCCGCGCAGCGAGCTGGAATGCCTGCTCGCGCGCCTGTGGTGCGAGGTGCTGGAACTGCCGGCAGTCGGCTTGCAGGACAACTTCTTCGACCTGGGCGGCCACTCGTTGCTGGCCACCCAGGTGATCAGCCGGGTGCGCCACACCCTGGGGTTTGACCTGCCGCTGCGGGTGCTGTTCGAAGCCCGCGACCTGGCGCAGTTCGCCGCCGCCGTCGAGCGCGCCGAGGCGCCGGGGCAAGGCGCGCCGGCCCCCGTGTTGCAAGCGCTCGATCCGCGCCAGCGCCAGCCGTTGTCGTTCGCCCAGCAACGCCTGTGGTTCCTCTGGCAGCTGGAGCCGCACAGCTCGATGTACAACATCCCACGGGCCTTGCAGCTCGATGGCGAGTTGAATGTCGACGCGGTGCGCAAGGCGTTCCAGGCCCTGCTGGCGCGCCATTCGGTGCTGCGCACCACCTACGTCCAGGACGGCGGCGACAGCTGGCAGCAGGTGCAGCCGGACATGACGCTGCCGTTCGCCCTGCACGACCTGCGCGAACTGCCCGAGGCGCAGCGCGAGGCCGCCGTGGCCGAGGCGCTGGACCGCGAGGCCCGCGCCCCGTTCGACCTGGTCAACGGGCCGCTGCTGCGCGTGGCCCTGCTGCGCCAGGCCGACCGCCAGCACCTGCTGCTGGTGACCTTGCACCATATCGTCGCCGACCACTGGTCGTTCGGCATCCTGCTGCGCGAGTTCGTCGCCCTCTACGACGCCGCCGTCGCCGCCACGCCGGCGAGCCTGCCGGCGCCGGGCCTGGCGTATCTCGACTTCGCCGTGTGGCAGCGGCAATGGCTGCAGGCCGGGCAGCTGCGCCGCCAGCTGGACTACTGGCAGCGCACCCTGGGCGACGACCATCGCCTCACGCGCCTGCCGGGCACGGCCCAGCCTGGCGTCGCCGGCGGCACCTGCCAGGTGCATGCCTTCGACTTCCCGGCGCCCCTGGCCGAGGCCCTGCGCGCCTGTGCCAAGGCCCGTGGCCTGACCCTGTACATGCTGTTGCTGGCGGGCTTCGCGCTGGTGCTGGCGCAGCGTTGCGACAGCCGCCGCCTGCGCCTGGGCACCGACGTGGCCAACCGTAACCACGCTGGGGTTGAAGAAATGGTCGGCTTCTTCGTTAACCAACTGGTACTGCAGCTTGAGCTGGACGAGCAGGCCAGTGGCGCGCAGTGGCTGGAACGCTGCCGCGACGTGGTGATCGGCGCGTCCGACCACCAGGACCTGCCCTTCGACCGTTTGGTCGAGGCCTTGCGCCTGCCACGCCAGGCCGGGCGTTCGCCGTTGTTCGCGATCAAGTTCATCTACCAGGAGGGCAGCCTGCCGATGCAGGCGCCGCAAGGTTTGCAGGTGACCAGCCGCGAAGCCGGGCAGGGCGCCACGGAGCTGGACCTGATCGCCGAGTTCGTCAACGGCGCCGACCGCCTCACCGCGGCCTTCAAGTGCGACGCCAGCCTGTTCGCCGCCAGCGACATGGCCGACCTGTTCGCCCAGCTGCAAGGGGTGTTCGAGCGCTTGCTGGCCCAGCCCGAGGCGCCGCTGGCCGAGCTGCTGGCCCACGCCGCGCAGGTCCAGGCCACGGCCACGCAGGCGCGCATCGAGGCGCGCCAGGCGCAGCTCAAGGCCCAGCATCCGATGCGCCGGCGCGCACGCGGGGTCGAGCTGCAGTAGCCACAGTCATCGCCGGCGGCCTGCCTGGCCGTCGGCTTCACCGAACGGGAGAGGGAAATGTCCAAGAGCGAGGCGCAAGCCATACCGATGCTGGCCAAGGGGCGGCGCAAGAGTCTGAGCGTGGACCAGGACAGCCTGGTGGAATTCTCGCCGATGTTCGAAGGCAGCAGCCTGCCGTTGCTGTGCACGCCGAAGGTGCCGGGCGTGGGCCTGGCGCAGTGGGCCGGGCAGAACCGCGAACTGATCGAGCGCAAGCTCGACCAGCACGCCACCCTCCTGTTCCGGGGCTTCGCGGTGCAGGACATCAACGAGTTCAACCAGTGCGTCGACGCGATCTCCGGCGGCGCCCTGGAGTACCTGTTCCGCGCCTCGCCACGGACCCAGATCACCCGCTCGCTGAACGTCTACAGCTCCACCGACTACCCGTCTGCCGAGCGGATCTTTCCGCACAACGAGCACTCCTACTCGCCGGTGTTCCCGCTGCACCTGTACTTCTACTGTGACCTGCCGTCGCCCACTGGCGGCGAGACGCCGTTCGGCGATACCCGGCTGATCCTGCCGCGCATCGACCCCGAGGTGCGCGAGGCGTTCGAACGCAAGGGCGGGGTGCTCTACGTGCGCAACTATGGCGACGGCATGGGCCTGCCGTGGCAGACCGTGTTCCAGACCGAGGACCGCGCCGAGGTCGAGGCCTACTGCGCGAAGATCGGCATCACCCCGCAGTGGAAGCCCGGCAACCGCCTGCGCACGCGGCAGAAAGGCCCGGCCATGGTGCGCCACCCGCGCACCGGCGAAGTGGTGTGGTTCAACCATGCCACCTTCTTCAACGCCCTGACCCTGCCGGAAAGCATCCGCGACAGCCTGCGCGCCGAATTCGCCGACGACGACCTGCCGCAGAACACCTTCTACGGCGACGGCAGCCCGATCCCCGAGGCGCATATCCGCCACCTGCAGCAGATCTACCGCGACGTCATGGTCGAGTTCCCCTGGCAGAAGGGCGACGTGGTGATCCTCGACAACATCCTCACCATCCACGCGCGCAACGGTTACACCGGGCCGCGAAAAATCCTCACCGCCATGGCTATTCCGCTGAAGAGCCATGAAGTGGCACTGGGCCAAGGAGTCCAAGCATGACCGCCAGCACCCCCGCAGAAATCTTCCAGGCCTCGGCGCAACAAGTGCTGGTGCTCCAGGCCGAGCAGGGCCAGCCACTGGCCGCCAGGCTGCTGATGGAAACCCCCGCCGGGCTGAACCTGCTGACCTTGGAGCAGGCCCTGCGCACCCTGTGCGAGCGCCACGAGGTGCTGCGTACCCGCTATGTGCAGGTGCCTGGCCTGAAGCTGCCAGCCCAGGAGATTCACCCGCAGGCCAGCCTGCAGGTGCTGGCGGTCGATACCCTGGAGCAGGCCCGCGATCGGCTGGCCCAGGGTTTGGCGCAGTACCCGCTGGTCGCCGCGCTGTGCCCCGGTCAGTTGTTGCTCGGCGTGGCCCTGGCCAGCGCCGACGAACAGGCCCTGCGGCAACTGGCCGACGAGCTCGGGCAGCTGTTGCGCGGCGCGTCGCTGGAACCCTTCGATGCCTTGCAGTATGCCGACTATGCCGCCTGGCAAGGTGACCTGGCGCAGGAGGCCATCGGCCTGGAAGGCCGGGCCTTCTGGCGCGGCCTGCTGAGCAACCTGGCGCAGCCGTTGCCGCTGCCGTTCGAGCGGCGCCAGGCGGGTGCGCAAGTGCCGGTGGCCGAGCAGGCAGGTCACGGCGTGGCAGCCGCCCTGGACGCGCTGGTCGCGGCCGCGCAGGTCGAGCGCGAAGACGCCCTGGCCCTGCTGTGGGGCGCGTTCCTCGCCGAACTGGGGCAGCAACCCGGGCTGGTGCTGGGGCTGGAGGTCGATGGCCGTAATGAACAGCTCGAACAGACGCTGGGGCATTTCGCCCGGCAACTGCCGCTGGTACTGAATTTCGACAGCACCCGTGGCCTGGGCGAGCAATTGCCCGGCCTGGCAGGGCAACTGAGCCAGGCCCGTGCCTGGCTGGATTGCCTCGACGAGGCCGACCTTGGCGAAGCCGCCGTGCCGGCCTATGCCTGCGGTCTGCGTGACCCCGCGCCGGACAACCGTGTACAGCTGGAACTGGACAGCCCGCGCGCGCAGAAGCTGCTGTTGCGGTGCGATGGTCAGTTGTTGCGCCTGTCCAGCCCGGCCGGCCGCTACGCCGTCGAGCAACTGGCGGCCTGGCTGGCGCAGTTCGACACCTTCGCCGGCGCATTGGCCAAGGACCTCGACCAACCCCTGGCGCGCCTGGCCACGGTCGACGCTGCACAGCAGGCGCAATTACTCGCGTGCTTCGACCGCACCGATGCGCTGGATAGCGTGCCAGGCCAGACCCTGCACGGCCTGTTCGAGCAGGCTGCGGCCAAGCTGCCGCAGCACATCGCCCTGCAGGTGGGCGAGCAGACCCTCGACTACGCCACCCTCGACCAGCGCGCCAATGGCCTGGCCGCCGTCCTGCGCCAGCGCGGCGTCTGTGCCGACAGCGTGGTAGCGGTGTATGGCGAGCGTTCGGTGGAAATCGTCGTCACCCTGCTGGCCATCCTCAAGGCCGGCGGCGCCTACCTGCCGCTGGACCCCAGCTACCCGGCCGATCGCCTGTCGTTCATGCTTCACGACGCCAAGGCCCACTGCCTGATCACCTTGCGATCGCTGGCCGAAGGCATCGAAGTGGCCGACGGCGTCGAGCGCCTGGCCCTGGAAGGCGGCCTGCCACCCGCCCAGGCCGAGGCGCCGCACGCGCCCATCAGCGCCGCTAACCTGGCCTACGTGATCTACACCTCCGGCTCCACCGGCAAGCCCAAGGGCGTGATGATCAGCCATGCCAACGCCTGCGCCTCGACCCGTGCCCGGGCGGCGTTCTACCAGGCGCCGCTGCGGCGCTTCCTGATGCTGTCGTCGTTCTCCTTCGACAGTTCCGTGGCCGGGATCTTCTGGACCCTGGGGCAGGGCGGCACGCTGTACCTGCCCGAAGAGGAGGCGCACAAGGACCCGGCGCGCCTGGCGGCACTGGTCGAAGGCGAGGCGATCAGCCACTTCCTGGCCTTGCCGTCGTTCTACGCGCAGATCCTCGAACACCTGCGCCAGCCCGAGCTGGCCTGTGTGATCGTGGCCGGCGAAGCCTGCCCGGTGGACCTGCCGGCCGCCCATTGCCAGCGTCTGCCGCAGACCTTGCTGGTCAACGAATACGGGCCGTCGGAGAGCGCGGTATGGTGCTCGGCCCATGCCGTGGAGCCGCAACCGCCCCACGCGCGTATCTCGATCGGCGGCGCCATTGCCGGCGCGCGCCTGCGGGTGCTGGACCGCGACGGCGAACTGGCCGGCTTCGGCCGTGAAGGCGAGCTGTTCGTCGGCGGCCCGGGCCTGGCCCGGGGCTACCTGCAGCGGCCCAGCCTGACCGCCAGCCGCTTCGTGCCCGACCCGTTCGCCCGCACCCCGGGCGAGCGCCTGTACCGCACTGGCGACCGGGTCAGCCCGGGCACCGACGCGACCCTGGACTACCTCGGGCGCCTGGATTACCAGCTCAAGCTGCGCGGTTTCCGCGTTGAATTGGGCGAGATCGAGGCGCGCCTGGCGCAGTTGCCGGATGTGCGCGAGGCGGCGGTCGTCGTGCGCCAGACCGGTGGCGGCGCCCAACTGGCGGCGTTCGTGGTGCTGGCCGAAACTGCCGCGGGTGGCGTGGAGATCCAGCTGTTGGAGCGCCTGCGCGAACAGCTGCCGGAGTACATGGTGCCGGCCTACCTGCGGGCGCTCGAGCGCTTGCCGCTGACCCCCAACGGCAAGCTCGACCGCAACGCGCTGGCTGCCGTGCAGGCCGAGAGCCGCGAGTACCAGGCACCGCGTAACGAACTGGAAGCGACCCTGGCGCAGATCTGGCAGGAGGCCCTGCAACTGGAGCGGGTCGGTGTGCACGACAACTTCTTCGCCCTGGGCGGCCACTCGCTGCTGGCCACGCGCATCCGTTCGCACGTGCAGGCGCAGTTGAACCTGGACCTGCCGCTGCGGGTGTTCTTCGAGGGCGAGACCGTGGCCTTGCTGGCCGAGCAGGTCGAGCGACACCGCGGCTCCGGCGCCAGCGACGCCAAGGCCGATGCCCTGGAAGCGCTGTTCGATGCGGTGGAGGACGTATGACCCAGCTGTCCGACCGCATGCAGGCCCTGGCCAGGCGCTTCGCCGCCCTGGCCCCGCAGGAGCAGAAGGCGCTGCAAGGGCGCATGCGTGAACAGGGGTTGTCGTTCGACTTGCTGCCGATCCCGGCACGCGAGGACGACCAGCCGGTGCAGGCGTCGTTCGCCCAGCAGCGCCTGTGGCTGCTGTGGCAGCTCGACCCGCAGTCCAGCGCCTACAACCAGCCGGCGTTGCTGCGCGTGCGCGGTGACTTCGACCGCCAGCGCCTGGCACGCAGCCTGCGGGCGCTGGTGGCGCGCCACGAAGCGTTGCGCACCAACTTCCGCCAGGACGAGCAGCGCGTGCTGCAGGTGATCCATGGCCTGCGCGATGTCGAGGTGGACGAGCAGGACCTGCGCCAGGCCGGCGCCCAGCACTTGCAGGAGGCCATCGCCGAGCGCTCGGCACGGCCGTTCGACCTGGAGCGCGACCTGTTGCTGCGCGCCAGCCTGCTGCGCACCGGCGAGGCGGAGTGGGTGCTGGTGTTCTGCACCCACCACATCGTCACCGACGCCTGGTCGATGCCAATCCTGGTCAATGAGGTGCTGGGGCACTACCAGAGCCAGGCCGACGTCGCACCGCTGGCTATCCAGTACGCCGACCACGCCCGTTGGCAGCGCCTGTGGCTGGAGGCCGGCGAGGCCGAGCGCCAGCTGGGCTACTGGCGTGAGCGCCTGGGCGCGGCGGACGACGCGCTGGAGCTGCCGTTCGATCACCCACGCCCGGCGCGCCGTGGCCAGCAGGGCGCGCGGCTGGCCGTGGCCTTGCCCGATGGCCTGGGCGCGTCGCTGCGCCGGGTCGCCGCCGAGCATGGCTGCACGCCGTTCATGGTGCTGCTGGCCAGCTTGCAGGTACTGCTGTTGCGCTACAGCGGCAGCGAGGTGGTGCGGGTCGGCACGCCGGTGGCCAACCGCACCCGCGCCGAAGTCGAGGCGCTGATCGGCTTCTTCGTCAACACCCAGGTGCTGCAGGTCGAGCTGGATGGCCGCCAGCCCTTCAGCGCGGTACTGGCCCAGGTGCGCCAGCGGGTGATGGAGGCCCAGGCCAACCAGGACCTGCCGTTCGAACACCTGGTCGATGCCCTGCAACCGCAGCGCAGCCTCGACCGCACGCCGCTGTTCCAGGTGCTGTTCAATCACCAGGCAAGCCGTGGCGAAGCGGTGAGCTGGCAACTGCCCGGCGTCGAACTGGCGCCGCTGGAGCTGACCACCGAGTTCGCCCGTTTCGACCTGACCCTGAGCACCGAGGAGCAGGGCGAACAACTCAAGGCATCGTGGCTGTACGCCTGCGACCTGTTCGAGGCCGCCACCATCGAGCGCCTTGGCCAGCACTGGGCGCGGTTGCTGGAACAGGCCCTGGCCGAGCCCGGCCAGGCCATCGAGGCGCTGCGCCTCGAAGTGCCGATCGTGCCCGCCCAGGCCGAGCCGGCAACCGCAGCCAGCACCTGGCTGCACCAGCGTTTCGCGGCCCAGGCCGCGGCGCACCCCGAGCGCCTGGCACTGGTCGACGGCCCGCGCTCGCTGAGCTATGCCGCCCTCGACGCCCGTGCCAATCACTTGGCCGCGCGCTTGATCGAGCGCGGTGTAACGCCCCGTTCGCGGGTGGCGTTGAGCGCCGAGCGCCGCCTGGAAACCCTGGTCGGCCTGCTCGCCGTGCTCAAGGCCGGCGCCTGCTACGTGGCCCTCGACCCACAGTTCCCGCGTGAACGCCTGGGCCAGATGCTCGAAGACAGCGGCGCGCAACTGGTCTTGGCACCCGCTGACCAGCTCGCACGCTTCAGCGGTTTCGACGGTGTCGCCACCTGCCTGCTGGACGATGCCCTGCAAGCCTCGGAGCGCACCGAGGCAGCTCCGGCCATCGACGTGTTCGGCGACGACCTGGCCTATGTGATCTTCACCTCAGGCTCCACCGGGCGGCCTAAGGCGGTGGGTGTGGGCCACGGTGCCCTGGCCAACTACCTCGACGGCATCGAACAACGCCTGCCGCTGGCCGACGTGCGCAGCATGGCGCTGGTTTCGACCCTGGCGGCCGACCTCGGCCACACCGTGTTGTTCGGCGCCCTGGCGACGGGCCGTACCCTGCACCTGGTGGACGCCGACACGGCGGTCGACGGGCAAGCATTCGCCGCGTACATGCGCGAACATGCCGTCGACGCGCTGAAGATCGTACCTTCGCACCTGGGCGCGCTGCTGGCCGGCGACAATGCCGCCGTGCTGCCGCGCCGCTGCCTGGTACTCGGCGGCGAGGCTAGCCCGCCCGCCTTGCTGCAACGCATCCGGGCCCTGGCGCCGCAGTGCCGCCTGGCCAACCATTACGGCCCGACCGAAACCACGGTCGGGGCCTTCACCTGCCAGCTCGACGATGTGCGGGTCGCGCCGCCCCTGGGCGCGCCGTTGCCCAACCTGCGTGCCCATGTGCTCGATGCCGCCTTGAATGCGGCGCCGGTCGGTGGCCAGGGCGAGCTGTACATCGGTGGTGCCGGCCTGGCCCGGGGCTACCTGGGCCAGCCGGGGCTGACCGCCGAGCGTTTCGTGCCCGACCCGTTCGGCGCGGCCGGGCAGCGCCTGTACCGCACCGGCGACCGCGTGCGCCAGTATGCCGACGGCGCCTTGCGCTACCAGGGCCGCGCCGACCAGCAACTGAAGATTCGCGGCTACCGGGTCGAGCCCGGCGAAATCGAACGCCAACTGCTCGCCCATCCTGCGGTGGGTGAGTGCGTGGTGCTCGGCCAGCCCGGCGCCAACGGCCTGCAACTGGTTGCCTATGTGGTGGCCAAGGGCGCCGAAGTGGTGGCTGCCGATGCGCTCAAGGCGTTCCTGCGCGAGCGCGTCTCGGCGCACCAGGTGCCGGCCCATGTGCTGGCACTGGCGGCGCTGCCGCTGACCGCCAACGGCAAGCTCGACCGCCGCGCCTTGCCGTTGCCGCAGGCGAGGGCCGTGGCCGGTGAAGCTGACCAGGGCAACGCCCGCGAACAGCGCATCGTCCAACTGTGGGAGGGCATCCTGCGCCGTGGCCAGATCGGCCTGGAGGACAACTTCTTCGAGCTGGGCGGCGATTCGATCGTGGCCATCCAGCTGGTCAGCCGCGCCCGCGCGGCGGGCATCGACTTCAGCGCCCGCGATGTGTTCGAGCACCAGACGGTGCGCAGCCTTGCCGCCCATGCCCGGTTCGACCAGGCGCGGCAGGTGGTCGAGCAGGGCCCCGTCGAAGGCCCCTGTGTCCTCTTGCCGATCCAGCAGGCCTTCTTCGCGGCCGCCCCGGTGGCGCCCGAGCACTGGAACCAGTCGCTGCTGCTGCAGCCCCGCCAGCCCTTGGATGGTGAGCGGCTGGGCAGGGCGCTGGAGCAGCTGTGGCGCCACCACGATGCCTTGCGCAGCCGTTTCAGCCAGGGCGCCGAAGGCTGGCAGGCCGACCTTGGTCCGGCCGACCAGCCCGTGGCGGCGTTGTTGTGGCCGCGCGAGTGTGCCGCTGCCGATGAGCTGCAGGCGCTACTCGAACAGGCCCAACGCAGCTTTGACCTGGCCCGGGGTGATGTGGTGCGCGGCGTGTTGGCGACCCTGGCCGATGGCAGCCAGCGCCTGCTGCTCTGCGCCCACCACCTGGTGGTCGACGGCGTGTCCTGGCGCGTCCTGCTGGAAGACCTGCAGGCCTGCTACGAGGCCTTGGGCGAAGGGCGCGTCGCGACGTTGCCGGCGCGGGGTGCCTCGGTGCAGCAATGGGGCGCCGCGCTGGCCGAATGGGCCAGGGCCGAGCCGCAGCGGGCCACATTGGACTACTGGCTGGCGCAACTGCCGGCGCCAGGCGAACGCTTGCCCGGCATGTTGAATGAAGGGCCGGCGTTCAGCCGTGATCGTGGCGTAGCCACCACGCGCCTCGCCGCCGACGTGACCGCCGACCTGTTGCAACGCGCCGCGGCCGCTTACCGCACCCAGGTCAACGACCTGCTGCTCACGGCCCTGGCCTGCGTACTCTGCCGCTGGACCGGGCAGGCGTCGGTGAGCCTTCAGCTCGAAGGCCACGGCCGCGAGGACCTGGGCGACGGGCTGGACCTGTCGCGCACCCTGGGTTGGTTCACCAGCCTGTTCCCGGTGCGCCTGTCGGCGGCGGCGGACCCGGCCGTCGCGATCAAGCAGGTCAAGGAGCAACTGCGCGCGGTACCGGGGCGCGGCCTGGGCTTTGCCGCCCTCAAGTACCTGGGCGACAGTGCCGACCGCGAACGCCTACAAGCGCGGCAGACGCCGCGCATCACCTTCAACTACCTCGGCCAGGTCGACGGCACGTTCGCCGAGGACGCCTTGTTGCGCCCGGCACCCGAGGACAAGGGCGCCGAGCGTGACCCGGCGGCGGCCCTGGGCAATTGGTTGACTGTCAGTGGCCAGGTCTACCAAGGGGTGCTGGCACTGGAGTGGACCTTCAGCACGCGCATGTTCGACCCAAGCGAGATCCAGGGCCTGGCCGATGCCTACGCCGAGGCGCTGGCGCGCCTGGTCAGCCACTGCCTGGACACCCGCGAAGGCGCGCTGACGCCATCCGATGTGCCGCTGGCCGGGCTCGACCAGGCGGCCCTGGATGCCTTGCCGCTGAACCCGCGCGAGGTCGTCGACCTGTATCCGTTGTCGCCGATGCAGCAAGGCATGCTGTTCCATTCGCTGTACCAGGCCCAGAGCGGTGCCTACATCAACCAGTTGCACGTGGCGGTCGAGGGGCTGGATGTCGAACGCTTGCGCCAGGCCTGGGAACGCACCGTGCAGGCCCACGATATCCTGCGCAGCGGCTTCCTCTGGGGCGATCAGCAAGTGCAGCCGTTGCAGGTGGTCCAGCGCGAGGCGGCGCTCGACCTGCTGGTGCTCGACTGGCGCGGGCGCGCGGACCTGGACGCCGCGCTCCAGGCCTTGTGCGCCGAGCAACGGGCCACGGCGTTCGACCTGCGTCGCGCGCCGCTGCTGCGCCTGCGCCTGGTACGCACCGACGAGGCAAGGCATGTGCTGGTCTACACCCATCACCACATCCTCATGGACGGCTGGAGCAGCGCCCAGGTGATGGGCGAGGTGATGCAGCGCTACCACGGCCAGGCACCGCTGCAGGCGACGCAGCCGTACCGTGAATACATCCGCTGGCTCCAGGCCCAGGACCCGGCTGCGGCCGAGGCCTACTGGCTCGGACAACTGGCGCCGTTGCAGGCGCCGACCCGGCTGCTCGACAGCCTGGTCGGGCAGGGTGGGTTGCACGAAGGCATGGCCCATCTCGACAAGGCCCTGGATGTGGCGCAGACACGGCGCCTGGAAGCCTTTGCCCGCGAGCAGCGGGTGACGCTCAACACCCTGGTGCAGGGCGCCTGGACCTTGCTGCTGCAACGCCTGACCGGGCAGGACACGGTGTGCTTCGGGGTCACCGTCGCCGGCCGCCCAGCGCAACTGCCGGGCATCGAGCAACAGATCGGCCTGTTCATCAACACCCTGCCCATGGTCGCCAGCCCGTCGCCTGCGCAGGCTTTGGGCGACTGGCTGCGCGCGTTGCAGGCGGCCAACCTGGCCATGCGCGAGCACGAGCACACGCCGCTGTACGATATCCAGCGCTGGGCCGGGCAGGGCGGCGAAGCCTTGTTCGACCATATCCTGGTGTTCGAGAACTTCCCCATGGCCGAAGCCCTCGAGCAGGCCGGTGGCGAGCTGCGCTTCGGCGAGGTGCATCAGCATGAGCGCACCAACTACCCGCTGACCGTCGCCGCCGGGCTGGGCCAGACCCTGCAATTGCAGTTCAGCCACGACCTGGCCGCGTTGTCCGGGACCGCCGCCCAGGCACTGGCCGACCAGCTGTGCACCCTGCTGCTGGCCATGGCGAACTCGCCCGCCCAGGCGCTGGGCGAGCTGGCATTGCTGGACGCGCCACAAGCGGCGCGACGCCTCGCCCAGGAACGGCTGCGCGTGGACGAGGGCAACGACCTGATGCCGGTGCACCTGCGCCTGCAGGCGCAGGCGGCGCGTACGCCACAGGCCTGTGCGTTGATCTGTGGCGAAGAGCGCCTGAGCTACGGCGAGCTGAACCGCCGGGCCAATCGCCTGGCACATGCCCTGCGCGCCCGTGGCGTGGGCACGGAGACGCTGGTGGGGATCTCCCTGGCACGTGGCGCCGAGCTGGTGGTGGCGGTGCTTGCGGTGCTCAAGGCCGGCGCCGGGTACGTGCCGCTGGACCCGGACTACCCGCAGGAGCGCTTGCTGGCGATGGTCGAGGACAGCGCCATCGGCCTGTTGCTCGGCGGCCAGGACCAGGTGCGGCGCTTCGCGGCGTGCCCGGTGCCGGCGCTGGACCTCGACGCGCCATTGGAACACACCGACGAGACCGACCTGCCCTGGACCGGGCTGGTCGACAGCCTTGCCTACGTGATCTTCACCTCGGGCTCCACCGGGCGGCCCAAGGGCGTGGCGATCAGCCACCGCGTGTTGGCCCGGCACACCGACGCGGCCATCGACATGCTTGGGCTGACGGCCAGCGATCGGGTGCTGCAGTTCGCCACCTTCAACTTCGACCCGTTCGTCGAGCAGCTGTTCTCCACCCTGGCGGTGGGCGCCACCCTGGTCATGCGTGGCCAGGCGGTATGGAGCAGCACGGCGTTCGTCGAGGCGGTCACCCAGCATGGCCTGAGCGTGGCCAACCTCAGCACCGCCTACTGGGCGACCATCGCCCGCGATCTCGCCGAGGGGCCGGCCCAGGCGTTGTCCAGCCTGCGCCTGGTGATCTGCGGCGGCGAGGCGATGGCGGCCAGTGCCGTGCAGGACTGGGCACGCGCACTGCAACGACCGATCACCCTGCTCAACGCCTACGGCCCGACCGAGGCCGCGGTCACCGCCACGGTGCACGACTGCACGCCGTGGCTGGCGGCCGCTGGCAGCGCACCGGCGGTGCTGCCGATCGGCCAGGCGCTGGGTGGGCGTGCGCTGTACCTGGTCGATGACCAGGACCTGCCGGTGGCCGACCATGGCCGTGGCGAGGTGTGCATCGGCGGCGAGCTGCTGGCCCGCGGTTACTACGGCAAGCCGGGGCTCACCGCCGAACGCTTCGTGCCGGACCCGGCCGGCACGCCCGGCAGCCGCCGCTACCGCACCGGCGACCTGGCCTGGCGCGACGGCGACCAGGCGCTGTGCTACCTCGGGCGTGGCGACCAGCAGGTGAAGATCCGTGGTTTCCGCGTCGAGCCCGCGGAGATCGAGGAGCGCCTGCTGCAGCACGCCCAGGTGCGCGAGGCGGTGGTGCAGGTGCACGGCGCTGCCGGTGGCCCGCAGCTGGTTGGCTACCTGGTGCTCGACGGCGCGGTCGAGGAGGGCGTGCTCAAGGCCTGGGTCGCGGCCAGGCTGCCCGGCTACATGGTGCCGGCGCGGTTGATGGTGCTCGAGCGTTTGCCCACCAGCCCCAACGGCAAGCTCGACCGCCGTGCCCTGCCGGCACCCGAGGCGCAGGCGGCACGCACGCACCGGGCACCCCAGGACGACCTGCAGCAGCAGGTGGCGGCGATCTGGCAACAGGTGCTGCAGGCCGAGCAGGTCGGGCTGGACGACAACTTCTTCGAACTGGGCGGCCACTCGTTGCTGGCGACCCAGGTCATCGTGCGCCTGCGTGGGCAGCTGGGGGTGGAGGTCACCCTGGAGACGCTGTTCCTGTCAGGCACCCTGGAGGCGTTCTGTGACCACGTGCGCGACCTGCGCGGCGCGGCCCGGCCCGTCGAAGACGAATTGGCTAAATCTTTGGAGGCACTCAAACGTTTATCAAGCGCAGAGCTTGAAAAGCTGATTTCCTAAGAGGAGTGTTGGACGTGCAAGAGTTGATCGGTGCGGTTGGAGCGTTGTCGGCCAAGGAGCGGAAGGCCCTGGCCATCATGCTCAAGGACAAGGGGATCAACCTCTTCGGAGTCGCACCGGTCTTCAAGCGCGATCCACAGGCGCCTTTACGATTGTCCTACGCACAGCAGCGCCAGTGGTTCCTCTGGCAACTGGAGCCACACAGCGCTGCCTACAACATTCCCACCGCCCTGCGTCTGCGGGGCGTGCTCGATCCTGACGCCCTGCGCGCCGCCTTCGAGGCCTTGCTGGCGCGGCATGCCGCGCTGCGCACCGGCTTTGTCGAAGACGGCGAGCAGGTGCTGCAGTTCATTCGCCCGCCGCAAGCCTTCGCGCTGCCGGTACAGGCCCTGCAACCGGGCGTCGACGCCGGCGTCCAGGAGCGCCAGCTGCTGGAGCGCTGCCTGGGCCAGCCGTTCGACCTGCGTCACGACCTGCTGCTGCGCGCGGCATTGCTGCGCACCGGCGAGCACGAGCATGTGCTGGCCCTGGCCATGCACCATATCGTCTCGGACGGCTGGTCGATGCAGATCATCGTGCGCGAGCTGATGCAGCTGTATGCCGGTTTCAGTCGCGGTGAGCAGCCGACGTTGGCACCCCTGGCCATCGACTATGCCGACTACGCCCTGTGGCAGCGCGAGTGGATGGAGGCGGGCGAGCGCGACCGGCAACTCGACTACTGGGTCGCGCAACTGGGGCGCGCGCCGCTGGTGCTGGAGCTGCCCACCGACCGGCCACGGCCGTTGCGCCAGAGTTTCCGTGGGGCGCGCCTGGACATCCAGATCGACAGCGCACTGGCTGCGGGGCTCAAGCAATTGGCCCAGCGCAGCAACGTGACACTGTTCATGCTGTTGCTGGCTTCGTTCCAGACCTTGCTGCACCGCTACAGCGGCCAGGCCGACATTCGCGTCGGCGTGCCGGTGGCCAACCGCACGCGGGTCGAGACCGAAGGGCTGGTCGGTTTCTTCGCCAACACCCAGGTACTGGGTACGCATTTCGATGCCTGCACCGGCTTCGCCGAGTTGCTCGGGCAGGTCAAGGAGCGGGTGCTGGGCGCCCAGTCGCACCAGGACCTGCCGTTCGAACAACTGGTCGAGGCCTTGGCGCCGGAGCGTTCGCTGAGCCACAACCCACTGTTCCAGGCCATGTTCAACCATCAGGGCGGCAGTGCCGCAGCCGCGCCGTCCGGTAGCCTGGGGTTGGTTGCCGAAGTGATCGAGCGTGAAGGCAGCACCGCCCAGGTCGACCTGGCCCTGGCCACCGAGGAGCATGCCCAGGGCCTGAACGCCAGCCTCACCTATGCCACCGACCTGTTCGACGTCGCCACGGCGCAGCGTATGGCTCGGCACTGGTGCAACCTGCTGCGGGCCATCGTCGCGGCTCCGCAGCGCGCCGTCGGTGAACTGGCGATGCTCGATGACGCCGAGCGTGCGCTGATGCTGGACACCTGGAACGCCACCGCACACACCGGCTACCCGCTCGAGCAGCCGGTGCACCACCTGATCGAGGCCCAGGTGCGTCGCACGCCCGACGCGCCGGCGTTGCGCCTGGGCGACAGCGCGCTGTCCTACGCCCAGCTCAACGCCCGCGCCAACCAGCTGGCGCGGCACCTGCGGGCGCAGGGCATCGGCCCTGACCAGTTGGTGGGGATCGCCCTGGAGCGCAGCGTGGAGATGGTCGTCGGCCTGCTCGCCGTGCTCAAGGCCGGTGGCGCCTATGTGCCGCTGGACCCGGAATACCCCCAGGAGCGCCTGGCCTACATGATCGAGGACAGCGGCGTCAGCCTGCTGTTGACCAGCCAAGCCCTGCTCGCGCGCCTGCCCGTACCGGCGGGCCTGGCCTGCCTGGCTTTGGACACACTGGAGGTCGGCCAGCTCGATGACACTGACCTGGCCTTGCCGGTCGACGGCGAACACCTGGCCTACATGATCTACACCTCCGGCTCCACCGGGCGGCCCAAGGGCGCGGCCAATCGCCATCGCGCGCTGACCAACCGTCTGTGCTGGATGCAGGAAGCCTACGGCCTGGATGCCAGCGACGCGGTGCTGCAGAAGACCCCCTTCAGCTTCGACGTCTCGGTCTGGGAGTTTTTCTGGCCCTTGATGACCGGCGCCCGGCTGGTGCTGGCAGGTCCCGGCGAGCACCGCGATCCGGCGCGGCTGGTCGAACTGATCCAGCAGCAGCGGATCACCACCTTGCACTTCGTGCCGTCGATGCTCCAGGCCTTCATGCTCGACCCGGGCGCCGACAGCTGCCGTGGCCTCAAACGCATCATCTGCAGTGGCGAGGCGCTGCCCCTGGATACCCAGCAGCAGGTGCTGGAGCGGTTGGGGCAGGCGGGGCTATACAACCTGTACGGCCCGACCGAAGCCGCCATCGACGTCACCCACTGGACCTGCCGCGCGCAGCACCAGCACAGCGTGCCGATCGGCCAGCCGATCGCCAACCTGGCCACCCATATCCTCGATGCCGGGCTCAACCCGGTGGCGGTCGGCGTGGTGGGCGAGCTGTACCTGGGCGGCGAAGGTCTGGCGCGGGGCTATCACCAGCGTCCCGGGCTGACCGCCGAGCGTTTCGTCGCCAGCCCGTTCGGCCACGGCCGGTTGTATCGCACCGGTGACCTGGCGCGCTACCGCGCCGATGGCGTGATCGAGTACGCCGGCCGGATCGACCACCAGGTCAAGATCCGTGGCCTGCGCATCGAACTGGGCGAGATCGAGGCGCGCTTGCAGGAGCAGGCGGCGGTGTCCGAGTGCGTGGTCATCGCCGGCCAGGGCGCCGCGGGCGTGCAACTGCTGGCCTATGTGGTGGCCAGCGATCCGACGGTGGCCGGCGCCGACGCCGAGCGACAGCGGGCCGTGGCCGATGGGCTGAAGGCGGCGTTGGGCCAGGGCATGCCGGAGTACATGGTGCCGGCTCACCTGATCTTCCTCGCCAGCATGCCGTTGTCGCCCAACGGCAAGCTGGACCGCAAGGCGCTGCCGGCTTTCGACCAGCGTCAGGCCCAGGCTGTCTACCGCGCGCCGGAGAACGACCGGCAGCGCGCCGTGGCGGCGATCTGGCAGCAGTTGCTCGGCTGCGAGCAGGTCGGTCTTGACGATGATTTCTTCAGCCTCGGTGGCCACTCGCTGCTGGCCACCCAGCTGGTGTCGCGGGTGCGCCAGGCGCTGGAGATCGAGGTGCCGCTGCGCGTGCTGTTCGAGCACAGCCGGCTGCAAGGCTTCGTGGCCGCGCTGCAGCAGGGCGAGCGCCGCGAGCAGGGCGCCATCGTGGTGCTGCCGCGTGACGGCGGCCTGCCGCTGTCGTATGCCCAGGAGCGCCAGTGGTTCCTCTGGCAACTGGAACCGCGCAGCACGGCTTATGTGATCCCGATGGTCCTGCAGTTGCGCGGCGAACTGGGCATTCCCGCGCTGGAGCAAGCGTTCCAGCACCTGCTGGACCGTCACGAAAGTCTGCGTACCGTGTTTGCCGAGCAGGACGGACGTTGCGTTCAGGTGTTCCATCAGGACGCGCGGCTGCGCCTTGTGGCGCGCGAGCGTGACACCGGCCTGGACGAGCAGGCCGCCATCGATGCCTTCGTCAGTGGCGTGATTGGCCGCCCGTTCGACTTGCAGGCCGACCTGCTGCTGCGCGCCGAGTTGCTGCGCCTGGACGCGCAGCGCCATGTGCTGGTGGTGACCCAGCACCATATCGTTTCCGATGGCTGGTCGATGCAGGTGATGATCGATGAACTGCTGCACTGCTACGCCGCCGCGCGCGCCGGCGAAGTGGCGCAGCTGCCGGCCCTGGCGATCCAGTACGCCGACTTCGCCGCCTGGCAGCGGCAGTGGATGGACGCCGGGGAGCGCGAGCGGCAACTGGGCTACTGGCAGGACCACCTCGGCAGTGCGCCGGTGGTGCTGGAACTGCCGACCGACCATGTGCGCCCGGTGCAGCAGAGCCTGCGTGGCGCCCGCCTGCAGGTGCCGGTGGCGGCCGAGCTGCACCAGCGCCTCAAGGCCCTGGCCGAGCAGCAGGGCAGCACGCTGTTCATGGTCCTGCTGGCGGCCTACCAGGCGCTGTTGTTCCGCTACAGCGGCCAGCCGCGCATCCGGGTCGGCGTGCCGATCGCCAACCGCAACCGCCTGGAGACCGAGCGCCTGATCGGTTTCTTCGTCAACACCCAGGTGCTGCAGGCCGATCTGCAGGGCGAGGACAGCTTCACCGCGCTGCTGGCCCAGGTGCGCCAGGCGACCTTGGCGGCGCAGGAGCACCAGGACCTGCCGTTCGAGCAACTGGTCGACGCCTTGCAGCCTGAGCGCAGCCTGAGCTACAGCCCGCTGTTCCAGGTGATGTTCAACCATCAGGCCGAACATGCCGGTGCCGCGCCTTCGGCGCGTAGCCTGGCCGGGCTGGAGGTCCGCAGCCTGGGCTGGTCGGGAGAGAACGCCCAGTTCGACCTGACCCTGAGCACCCATGAGAGCCCGGGCCAGCTCTCGGCCTCGTTCACCTATGCCACCGACCTGTTCGAGGCCGCCACGGTCGAGCGCATGGCTGCCCACTGGCTGGGCTTGCTGGAAGCGATCGTCGAACGTCCGCAGACCGCCCTCGGCGAGCTGAACCTGCTGCAGCGTGCCGAGCAGGCGCGCCTGGCCAGCTTCAACCCACCGGCCGAAGCCTTCGACGACAGCCTCTGCGTGCACCAGCTGATCGAGCGCCAGGCCGAGCGCGAGCCGACGGCCCTGGCCCTGATCGACGGCGAACGACGGCTGGACCACGCCTGGCTGCAAGGCCGGGCCAACCGCCTGGCCCAGCACCTGGTGACCCTGGGCGTGGGCCCGGAAGTGCGGGTCGGCGTGGCCATGCCGCGCAGCGCCGAACTGCTGGTGGCCCTGCTGGCGGTGCTCAAGGCCGGTGGCACCTACGTGCCGCTGGACCCGGACTACCCGCAGGAGCGGCTGGCCTACATGCTCGCGGACAGCCAGGCACGGGTGCTGCTGACCCAGGCCGGGGTGCTCGAGGGCCTGGCCCTGGACGGGCTGGCCACGGTGCTGGTGGCGGAGGACGACCGCGCCCTGGCCGGCTACCCGGCCACGGCCCCGGCGGTGCGGGTGCTGCCGGACAACCTGGCCTATGTGATCTACACCTCCGGTTCCACCGGCCAGCCCAAGGGCGTGGCCATCGCCCACCGCAACGTGGCGGCGCTGGCGCACTGGTCGGCGGGGGTGTACGAGCGTGAGGCGATCCGCGGCGTGCTGGCCTCGACCTCGGTGTGCTTCGACCTGTCGGTGTGGGAGCTGTTCGTCACCCTGGCCAACGGCGGCCACGTGATCCTGGCGCGCAACGCCCTGGAGCTGGGCAGCCTGCCGGCGCGCGACGAAGTGCGGCTGGTCAACACGGTGCCGTCGGCGATTGCCGCGCTGCTGCGCGCCGGGGACATCCCGGCCGGGGTGCGCATCGTCAACCTGGCCGGCGAGCCGCTCAAGCAGACGCTGGTCGACAGCCTGTACGGGCTGGGCAGCCTGGCGCATGTCTACGACCTGTACGGGCCGTCGGAAGACACCACCTATTCGACCTTCAGCCGGCGCCAGGCCGGTGGCCAGGCCACCATCGGCCGGCCGCTGTGCAACAGCCGTGGCCACCTGCTGGACGACCAGCTGCAAGCGGTGCCGGTGGGGGTGGCGGCGGAGCTGTACCTGGCCGGCGCCGGCCTGACCCGCGGCTACCTGCTGCGCCCGGGGCTGACCGCCGAGAAGTTCGTGCCCAACCCTTACGGCGCGCCCGGCGAGCGCCTGTACCGCACCGGCGACCTGACCCGCTACCGCGAGGACGGCGAGCTGGAGTACATCGGCCGCATCGACCACCAGGTCAAGGTGCGCGGTTTCCGCATCGAACTGGGCGAGATCGAGGCGCGCCTGCAACGCCAGCCGGGCGTGCGCGAGGCGGTGGTGCTGGCGGTGGAAGGTGCCAGCGGCCAGCAACTGGTGGGCTACCTGGTGGCCGCCACGGCGCTGGACAGCGACCTGCTCAAGGCGGCGCTGCGCGAGCAACTGCCGGAGTACATGGTGCCGGCGCACCTGCTGCAACTGCCGAGCCTGCCGCTGACGCCCAATGGCAAGCTGGACCGCAAGGCCCTGCCGCTGCCGGACCTGGAAGCGGCGCAGGCCGACTACGTGGCGCCGGCCGGCGACCTGGAGCAACGCATCGCGGCGATCTGGCGCGATGTGCTCAAGCGCGAGCGGATCGGCGTGCGGGACAACTTCTTCGAGCTGGGCGGTGATTCGATCATCTCGATCCAGGTGGTCAGCCGGGCCCGCCAGGCGGGCATCCACTTCACGCCCAAGCAGCTGTTCCAGCACCAGACGGTGCAGGGCCTGGCGGCGGTGGCCAGCCTGGACGGCGCCGGCCTGCGGGTGGCGCAGGGCCGGGTCGAGGGGCGACGCCGTTGCTGCCGATCCACCGGGTGTTCTTCGACGAGGTGCAGGTCGAGCGCCATCACTGGAACCAGTCGGTGCTGCTCAAGCCGCAGCAGGCGCTGGACGGCGCGCGCCTGGACCAGGCCCTGGCCGCGGTGCTGGAGCACCACGACGCCTTGCGCCTGGGTTTCGTCGAGCAGGCCGGGCAGTGGCAGGCGCACTACCACGGGGTGCCGGCGCACAGTGTGCTGTGGCAGCGCGCGGTGGCCGACGCCGCCGCCCTGGAAGCCCTGGGCCGCGAAGCCCAGGCCAGCCTGGACCTGGCCCGCGGCCCGCTGCTGCGGGCAGTGCTGGCGCAACTGGACAATGGCGAGCAACGCCTGCTGCTGGTGATCCATCACCTGGCGGTGGATGGGGTGTCGTGGCGGATCCTGTTCGAGGACCTGCAGCAGGCCTACGAGCAGGGCGCGGCGGTGCAACTGCCGGCACGCACCAGCAGCGTGCGCGACTGGGCTGCGCAGTTGCAGGACTACGCCCGTGGCGAAGCGCTGCACGGGCAACTGGACTACTGGCAGGGGCAGCTCGACGGCGTCGCGGGCGACCTGCCGTGCGAACGGCCAGCCGGCAGCCTGGCGAACCAGCACGGCCACTCGGTGGTGACCCGGCTGTCGCGCGAGACCACGCGCCGGCTGCTGCAAGAGGCCCCGGCGGCGTACCGCACCCAGGTCAACGACCTGCTGCTGTGCGCCCTGGCGCGGGTGATCGGGCGCTGGAGCGGGCAGGCCGACACGGCGATCCTGCTGGAAGGCCACGGCCGCGAGGCGCTGTTCGACGAGGTCGACCTGACCCGCACGGTGGGCTGGTTCACCAGCCTGTTCCCGGTGCGCCTGAGCCAGTGCGAGGCGCCGGGGGCGAACCTGCGCCTGGTCAAGGAGCAACTGCGGGCGATCCCGGACAAGGGCCTGGGCTGGGGCGCGCTGCGCTACCTGGCCGACGAGGCGGTGCAGGCGCGCCTGGCGGCGCTGCCGGTGCCACGGATCACCTTCAACTACTTGGGCCAGTTCGACGGCAGCTTCGCCGCCGAGGACGGTGCGCTGTTCGTGCCTGCTGGCGAGTCGGTGGGCCCGGACCAGAGCCCGCAGGCGAACCTGGGCAACTGGTTGACGCTGAACGGCCGGGTGTATGGCGGCGAGTTCAGCCTCGGCTGGCGGTTCAGCACGCAGATGTTCGACGCGGCCACGGTACAGCGCCTGGCGGACGACTACGGGCGTGAGCTGGAAGCCTTGGTGGCGCACTGCTGCGCACTGGAGTCGCGTTCGGCGACGCCGTCGGACTTCCCGCTGGCAGGGCTGGACCTGGCGCAACTGGACAGCCTGCCACTGGCGCTGGAGCAGGTGGAGGACATCTACCCGCTGTCGCCGATGCAACAAGGCATGCTGTTCCACACCCTTTACGATCACGCCGGCGACTACATCAACCAGATGCGCCTGGACGTCGAAGGCCTGGATGTGGCGCGCTTCGAGGCCGCCTGGCAGGGCTGTGTGGATGCCCATGACATCCTGCGCAGCAGTTTCCTCTGGCAGGGCCTGGAGCGGCCGCTGCAAGTGATCCGCAAGTCGCTGGCGCTGACCTTGCAGGTGCACGACTGGCGCGACCGCGAGCACACCGCCAGCGACCTCGACGCGCTGGCCCAGGCGCAGCGGGAGCAGGGCTTCGACCTGGTCCAGCCGCCGTTGCTGCGCCTGGTGCTGGTGCGCCTGGGCGAGGACCGTCATCACCTGATCTACACCAGCCACCACATCCTGATGGACGGCTGGAGCAACTCGCGCCTGATGGGCGAGGTGCTGCAGCGCTACCGTGGCCAGGCCGTGCCGGCGCAGGCCGGGCGCTACCGCGACTATATCGGCTGGCTGGGCGCGCAGGACGCGCAGGCCACCGAGCGCTTCTGGCGCGAGCAGGTGGCGCCCTTGCAGGTGCCGACGCGCCTGGCGGGCATCTTCGGTGGCCTGTCGCAGGCCGATGCGCCGGGCGGCCAGGTCGAGCTGTATGCCGGCCTGGACGCGCAGCAGACCCGCGCGCTGGGCGAGTTCGCCCGTCAGCACAAACTGACCATGAACACCCTGGTGCAAGGCGCCTGGGCCTTGCTGCTGGCGCGCCATACCGGCCAGCAGCAAGTGGCCTTCGGGGCCACCGTGGCGGGGCGGCCGGCGCAACTGGTGGGGATCGAGCAGCAACTGGGGCTGTTCATCAACACCTTGCCGGTGGTCGTCGATGTCGAGGCCAGCCAACCCCTGGGCCAGTGGCTCGAGCACCTGCAGCAACGCAACCTGGCCCTGCGCGAGCACGAGCACACGGCGTTGTTCGATGTGCAGCGCTGGGCCGGGTTGGGTGACAACCTGTTCGACACGCTGCTGGTGTTCGAGAACTTCCCGATTTCCGAAGCCTTGCAGCAGGGCGCGCCGGATGGCCTGCGCTTCAGCGAGGTGCGCAACCGCGAGCAGACCAGCTTCCCGCTGACCCTGGCGGTGATCCATGGCGAGCGCCTGGTGCTGCACCTGAGCTTCGACAGCCGCAGCTTCCCGACCGCCACCCTGCAGCGCCTGGGCGAACAGCTCGCCGCCTTGTTGGCGCGCTTGCCGGGGCAGGTCGACCTGCCGTTGGCCGAGCTGGCGAGCCTGGATGAACGCGAGCAGGTCCGCCTGGCCAGCTTCAACCCGCCGGCCGAAGCCTTCGACGACAGCCTCTGCGTGCACCAGCTGATCGAGCGCCAGGCCGAGCGCGAACCGACGGCCCTGGCCCTGATCGACGGCGAACGACGGCTGGACCACGCCTGGCTGCAAGGCCGGGCCAACCGCCTGGCCCAGCACCTGGTGACCCTGGGTGTCGGCCCGGAAGTGCGGGTCGGCGTGGCCATGCCGCGCAGCGCCGAACTGCTGGTGGCCCTGCTGGCGGTGCTCAAGGCCGGTGGTACCTACGTGCCGCTGGACCCGGACTACCCGCAGGAGCGGCTGGCCTACATGCTCGCAGACAGCCAGGCACGGGTGCTGCTGACCCAGGCCGGGGTGCTCGAGGGCCTGGCCCTGGACGGGCTGGCCACGGTACTGGTGGCAGAGGACGACCGCGCCCTGGCCGGCTACCCGGCCACGGCCCCGGCGGTGCGGGTGCTGCCGGACAACCTGGCCTATGTGATCTACACCTCCGGTTCCACCGGCCAGCCCAAGGGCGTGGCCATCGCCCACCGCAACGTGGCGGCGCTGGCGCACTGGTCGGCGGGGGTGTACGAGCGTGAGGCGATCCGCGGCGTGCTGGCCTCGACCTCGGTGTGCTTCGACCTGTCGGTGTGGGAGCTGTTCGTCACCCTGGCCAACGGCGGCCACGTGATCCTGGCGCGCAACGCCCTGGAGCTGGGCAGCCTGCCGGCGCGCGACGAAGTGCGGCTGGTCAACACGGTGCCGTCGGCGATTGCCGCGCTGCTGCGCGCCGGGGACATCCCGGCCGGGGTGCGCATCGTCAACCTGGCCGGCGAGCCGCTCAAGCAGACGCTGGTCGACAGCCTGTACGGGCTGGGCAGCCTGGCGCATGTCTACGACCTGTACGGGCCGTCGGAAGACACCACCTATTCGACCTTCAGCCGGCGCCAGGCCGGTGGCCAGGCCACCATCGGCCGGCCGCTGTGCAACAGCCGTGGCCACCTGCTGGACGACCAGCTGCAAGCGGTGCCGGTGGGGGTGGCGGCGGAGCTGTACCTGGCCGGCGCCGGCCTGACCCGCGGCTACCTGCTGCGCCCGGGGCTGACCGCCGAGAAGTTCGTGCCCAACCCTTACGGCGCGCCCGGCGAGCGCCTGTACCGCACCGGCGACCTGACCCGCTACCGCGAGGACGGCGAGCTGGAGTACATCGGCCGCATCGACCACCAGGTCAAGGTGCGCGGTTTCCGCATCGAACTGGGCGAGATCGAGGCGCGCCTGCAACGCCAGCCGGGCGTGCGCGAGGCGGTGGTGCTGGCGGTGGAAGGTGCCAGCGGCCAGCAACTGGTGGGCTACCTGGTGGCCGCCACGGCGCTGGACAGCGACCTGCTCAAGGCGGCGCTGCGCGAGCAACTGCCGGAGTACATGGTGCCGGCGCACCTGCTGCAACTGCCGAGCCTGCCGCTGACGCCCAATGGCAAGCTGGACCGCAAGGCCCTGCCGCTGCCGGACCTGGAAGCGGCGCAGGCCGACTACGTGGCGCCGGCCGGCGACCTGGAGCAACGCATCGCGGCGATCTGGCGCGATGTGCTCAAGCGCGAGCGGATCGGCGTGCGGGACAACTTCTTCGAGCTGGGCGGTGATTCGATCATCTCGATCCAGGTGGTCAGCCGGGCCCGCCAGGCGGGCATCCACTTCACGCCCAAGCAGCTGTTCCAGCACCAGACGGTGCAGGGCCTGGCGGCGGTGGCCAGCCTGGACGGCGCCGGCCTGCGGGTGGCGCAGGGCCGGGTCGAGGGGGCGACGCCGTTGCTGCCGATCCACCGGGTGTTCTTCGACGAGGTGCAGGTCGAGCGCCATCACTGGAACCAGTCGGTGCTGCTCAAGCCGCAGCAGGCGCTGGACGGCGCGCGCCTGGACCAGGCCCTGGCCGCGGTGCTGGAGCACCACGACGCCTTGCGCCTGGGTTTCGTCGAGCAGGCCGGGCAGTGGCAGGCGCACTACCACGGGGTGCCGGCGCACAGTGTGCTGTGGCAGCGCGCGGTGGCCGACGCCGCCGCCCTGGAAGCCCTGGGCCGCGAAGCCCAGGCCAGCCTGGACCTGGCCCGCGGCCCGCTGCTGCGGGCAGTGCTGGCGCAACTGGACAATGGCGAGCAACGCCTGCTGCTGGTGATCCATCACCTGGCGGTGGACGGGGTGTCGTGGCGGATCCTGTTCGAGGACTTGCAGCAGGCCTACGAGCAGGGCGCGGCGGTGCAACTGCCGGCACGCACCAGCAGCGTGCGCGACTGGGCCGCGCAGTTGCAGGACTACGCCCGTGGCGAAGCGCTGCACGGGCAACTGGACTACTGGCAGGGGCAGCTCGACGGCGTCGCGGGCGACCTGCCGTGCGAACGGCCAGCCGGCAGCCTGGCGAACCAGCACGGCCACTCGGTGGTGACCCGGCTGTCGCGCGAGACCACGCGCCGGCTGCTGCAAGAGGCCCCGGCGGCGTACCGCACCCAGGTCAACGACCTGCTGCTGTGCGCCCTGGCGCGGGTGATCGGGCGCTGGAGCGGGCAGGCCGACACGGCGATCCTGCTGGAAGGCCACGGCCGCGAGGCGCTGTTCGACGAGGTCGACCTGACCCGCACGGTGGGCTGGTTCACCAGCCTGTTCCCGGTGCGCCTGAGCCAGTGCGAGGCGCCGGGGGCGAACCTGCGCCTGGTCAAGGAGCAACTGCGGGCGATCCCGGACAAGGGCCTGGGCTGGGGCGCGCTGCGCTACCTGGCCGACGAGGCGGTGCAGGCGCGCCTGGCGGCGCTGCCGGTGCCACGGATCACCTTCAACTACTTGGGCCAGTTCGACGGCAGCTTCGCCGCCGAGGACGGTGCGCTGTTCGTGCCGGCGGGCGAGTCGGTGGGCCCGGACCAGAGCCCGCAGGCGAACCTGGGCAACTGGCTGACGCTGAACGGCCGGGTGTATGGCGGCGAGTTCAGCCTCGGCTGGCGGTTCAGCACGCAGATGTTCGACGAGGCCACGGTACAGCGCCTGGCGGACGACTACGGGCGTGAGCTGGAAGCCTTGGTGGCGCACTGCTGCGCACTGGAGTCGCGTTCGGCGACGCCGTCGGACTTCCCGCTGGCAGGGCTGGACCTGGCGCAGCTGGACAGCCTGCCGCTGGCGCTGGAGCAGGTGGAGGACATCTACCCGCTGTCGCCGATGCAGCAGGGCATGCTGTTCCACACCCAGGACGGCAACGACGCCGACCTGTACATCAACCAGATCAGCGTCGCGGTGCAGGGCCTGGACGTGGCGCGCTTCGAGGCGGCCTGGAACCAGGTCATCGCTCGCCACGAGATCCTGCGCACCGGTTTCCATGCCAGTGCCAGCCTGGCCCAGCCGCTGCAGTTCGTGCAGCGCCAGGCGAGCTTGCCGCTGCGGGAACTGGACTGGCGCGACCGCGACATCACCGCCGATGCGCTCGCGGCCGTGGCCGCGGCCGAGTGCGCTGCCGGCTTCGACCTGCTGCACCCCCCGCTGACCCGGATCACCCTGGTGCGCACCGCCGAGGACGCCCACCAACTGATCTGGACCAGCCACCACATCCTGATGGACGGCTGGAGCAACTCGCGCCTGCTGGGCGAAGTGTTCCAGGCCTATGCCGGGCATGCGCTGCCGGCCCGCCAGGGGCAGTATCGCGACTACATCCAGTGGCTGCAGGCACAGTCGGCCGAGGCCAACGAAGCCTTCTGGCGTGCCCGCCTGGCCGACCTGGAGGGGCCGACCCTGCTGGCCGGCAGCCTTGCGCCGCAACCGGCGCCGGGGTTGTCGGGCCATGGCGCGCTGTACCTGAAGTGGGACGAGGCCGCCACGGCGCGCCTCAAAGCCCAGGCCCAGCGCCTGCGGGTCACCGCCAACACCTTGGTGCAGGCGGCCTGGCTGTTGCTGTTGCAGCGCTACACCGGCCAACGCACGCCGTGCTTCGGCGCGGTGGTGGCAGGGCGACCGGCCAGCCTGGCCGGCGCCGACGAGATGCTCGGCCTGTTCATCAACACCTTGCCGATCGTGCAGACCCCCGACCCACGGCAGTCGCTGGAGCAGTGGCTGCAGCAACTGCAGGCCTACAACCTGGAGGCGCGTGACCACGAGCAGACCGCACTGGCCGATATCCAGCGCTGGTCCGGCCAAGGTGGGCAGGCGCTGTTCGACAGCATCGTGGTGTTCGAGAACTACCCGGTGGACGAGCGCCTGAAGCAGAGCGGCGACGATCGCCTGCGCTTCGGCGAGGTGCAGGGCCGTGACGTGACCAACTACGCCATGGACCTGGCGGTAAGCCTCAACGCAACCTTGTCGATCGAGTTCCTGTACCTGCGCGAGCGCTTCACCGAAGCGGCCTGCGCCCAGTTGATGCGCAGCTTCGACGTGCTGTTGCAGGCGATGCTGGAAGACCCTCGGGTCACGATCGGCAGCCTGGGCGTGCTGGACGCCGCCGAGCAACAGGCGCTGCAGGCAGGCAACGCGCTGGCCGACAGCGAGGCGGCGCCGCTGCTGGTGCACGCCATCGCCCGCCAGGCCGCTGCCCGCGGCCAGGCCCAGGCCGTGGTCTGCGCCGGGCAGAGCCTGAGCTATGCCGAGCTGGAACAACGCGCCTCGGCGCTGGCGGCGCGGCTGCTGGCCGCCGGCGTCGGCCCGGAAACCCGCGTGGGGGTGGCCCTGGAACGTTCGGTACAGATGATCGTGGCGTTCTATGCGGTGATGAAGGCCGGCGCGGCCTATGTGCCGCTGGATATCGACTACCCACGTGAGCGGCTGGACTGGATCATCGAGGATTCGGCCATGGCGGCGCTGATCACCCAAGCCAGTGTCGCCGCGCGCCTGGATGGCACGGCGGTGGGGTTGTGCATCGATATCGATGCGCCGTCGGCGCCACCGGCGCAGGTGCCCCCATCCCCGGCCTTGGCCGGCAACCTGGCCTACCTGATCTACACCTCCGGCTCCACCGGCAAGCCCAAGGGCGTGGCGGTGTCCCAGGGCGGCATCGCCATGCACTGCCAGGCCATCGCCGAGCGCTACGAAATGGGGCCGCACACCCGTGAGCTGCTGTTCATGTCGTTCGCCTTCGACGGTGCCCAGGAGCGTTGGTTGTCGACCCTGCTCCGCGGCGGTTGCCTGGTGCTGCGCGACAACCAACTGTGGACTGCCGAGCAGACCTGGCAGGTCCTGCACGAGCAAGCGATCAGCATCGCCTGCTTCCCGCCGGCCTACCTGCAGCAGCTGGCCGAGTACGCCGAGGGGCGCGTGCCGCCGGCGGTGGACATCTACTGCTTCGGCGGCGACGCGGTGGCCCAGGCCAACTTCGACAAGGTGCGGCGCAACCTGCGGCCACGCTACCTGACCAACGGCTACGGGCCAACCGAGACGGTGGTCACGCCCCTGCTGTGGAAGGTCGACGCCCAGGGCCGTTGCGAGGCCGCCTATGCGCCGATCGGCACCCGGGTAGGGCAGCGCACGCTGTATGTGCTGGATGCCCACCTCAACCCGCTGCCCGTCGGCGTGGCCGGCGAGCTGTACATCGGTGGCGCGGGCGTGGCCCGTGGTTACCATGCGCGGCCGGGGCTGACCGCCGAACGCTTCGTCGCCGACCCGTTCAGCGAAGGCGGACGCCTGTACCGCACCGGCGACCTGGTCCGGCAGCGCGCCGATGGCGTGTTCGACTACCTCGGCCGTCTCGACCATCAGGTCAAGGTGCGCGGCTTCCGCATCGAGCTGGGCGAGATCGAAGCGCGCCTGCGTGAACAGCCGGGTGTGCGTGACGCGGTGGTGGTGGCGCGGCGCGATGAGCGTGGCGACCAGTTGCTGGGCTACGTGGTGTCCGAAGTGGCCGGTGAGCGCGAGCTGCGTGAAGCCTTGGCGGCGCAGTTGCCCGACTACATGGTGCCGAGCCGCATCGTGCGCCTCGATGCGCTGCCGCTGAACCCCAACGGCAAGGTCGACCGCAAGGCGCTGCCCGAGCCTGGGGCCAGCGAGCGACGCCATGTGGCGCCGCGCACGCCGGTGGAACAGGCCCTGGCGGCGATCTGGCAGGAAGTGCTCGAGGTCGAGCAGGTCGGGGTGACCGACAACTTCTTCGAGTTGGGCGGCGATTCCCTGCGCATCCTCAAGGTGCTGGGCAAGCTGCGCGGTCGACCGGAGCTGGGGCTGGAACTGAAACTGCGCGACCTGATGACGCGTCCGACCATCGCCCAGCTCAGCGGCCATGACGAACGCGCCGAGGCGCTGCTCGATCCGTTGCTCGCGCTCAACGGGCCATGCCCCGAGCGGCCGGCGCTGTTCTGCCTGCACGCCGGCTTCGGCACGGTGTTCGACTACGAGCCGCTGGCCCGCCAGTTGGAGGGGCGTCGCCGGGTGTACGGGTTGCAGTGCCGCATGCTGCTGGACCGCGACTGGCAGGACGACTCGCTGCAAGGCATGGCCATCGACTATGCCCAGTACATTCGCCAGAAACAGCCCCAGGGGCCGTACCTGCTGCTGGGCTGGTCGCTGGGTGGCACGTTGGCGGTGCTGGTCGCCGAGGAACTGCGGCGCCAGGGGCAGGTGGTGGACTTCCTGGGCCTGGTCGACAGCTTCATCCCCGGCCAGGGCATCAGCCAGGTCAGCGATGCCGAAGAGCTGCGCGGTTTCCTCGCGGTAACCCTGCAGCGTGATGTGGCGCAGCTGCCGTTGCTTGAATGCCCGCAGCCGTTGCAGGTCGCGGCGCTGGCCGAACGCATCGGCGAGCTGCAGGCGAGCGTGCCGGGCGGTATCGGCTTCGATGCCCAGGACCTGGCCCAGGGCTTTGTCGTGGCCATGCGCCTGAAAGCACTGAGCGAGGGCCTGGCCGGCCTGCCGCGGATCGATGTGGCGGCGCATTGCTGGTGGGCCGGCGAGGCCAACGGCCAGGCGACGGTCACCCGCTTCGAAGCCGGCTTCGCTGAAGTGGTGCAACGCCACTGGCTGAACACCACGCACTTCGAAATCCCACGCCATCCGGCCCTGTTGCGGGCCGTGCATGAGCATCTCGGCAGCCTCGAGACCCTCGCAGGCTGATCCAACCCCGGGCCCTGGTGACAGGGCCCGGTTCTTTTTCATCGTTGAAGGAATGAATGATGCCTGTGCATCCCGATCTGGACGCCTTTCTCGAACTGGCCGAACTGGGCCGCCTGAGTGGTGCCACCCAAGCCCTGCATGAGCTGCCCGTGGCGCAGGCGCGGGCGATTTTCGAGCAGGCCTCCGGCGTGCTCGACCCGACCCCGCCAGGGGACCTGCAGATAATGAGCCTGCAGCTGCCCATGGCCGACGGCGAGGCGCTCGCGGCCCGCCTGTACCGCGCCGCGAACGCGCCGGCGAACCTGCCGGTGATGCTCTACCTGCACGGTGGCGGCTATGTGGTCGGCAGCCTCGATTCCCATGATTCGATCTGCCGCCGGCTGGCTGCCAGCGGTGAGTTCGCGGTGTTCGCGCCGGCCTATCGGCGGGCGCCGGAGCATCCGTTCCCCGGCCCGCTGGAGGATGTGCTGGCGGCCGCCAACTGGCTGGCCGAACAGGGCGCCTCGCTGGGGCTGGATACCGACCGGGCGATTTTCATCGGTGACAGCGTAGGCGGGAGCCTGGCCACGGTGCTGGCGATCATCGCGGCGCGGGAGCCGCAGCGCCTGAAGCTGCAACCCCGGGCGCAGATGCTGCTGTACCCGGTGACCGACATCAGCCGCGAACGCGATTCGCACCAGCGCCATGGGCAAGGCTACCTGCTGGAAACCGAGACGCTGCGCTGGTTCTACCGCCTGTACCTGGGTGAGCACGGTACCGCGGACGACTGGCGGGTATCGCCGCTGCGCCAGACGGACCTGGGCGGCCTGGCACCGGCCTACCTGGCGGTGGCCGAGTACGATCCGTTGCATGACGAAGGGCTGGCCTACGGGCAGGCCTTGCAGGCGCAGGGTGTGGCGGTGACGCAGGTCGTGGCGCAGGGCCTGACCCATGACTTCCTGCGGATGTCCGGGATGGTCGGCGAGGTGGGGGAAATCTATGCCGGTCTGCGCGACTGGGCGTTGGCCAGGGTGGCCTGAAGGGGCAGGTCCCCTGCCTGGGGCAGGGGACCTGTGAACTCAGCGGCTTACCACTTGTAGCTGAGCTCGGCGATCACGCTGCGGCCTTCGCCCAGGTTGCACGCCTGGTAGAAGAAGCAGGACGCGACGTAGTACTTGTCGGTCAGGTTGTTGACGTTGAGGCTGGCCTGGGCCCCCTGCAGGCTGTGGTCGAGCTTGCCCAGGTCGTAGCGGATGGCGGCGTCGTACAGGGTGTACGACGGTACCTCGAAGGTGTTCAGGGCGTCGCCGTAGGTGGAGCCGGTGTAGCGTACGCCCAGGCCCACGCTCAGGCCCTGCAGCGGGTCGAAGGGAAAGCTGTAGTCGGCCCACACCGATGCCAGCTTGGCCGGCACCTTGAACGGGCGCTTGCCTTCGTTGCCGCTGTTGCTCTTGGTCACTTCGACGTCGCTGTAGGACAGCGAGCCGGTCAGCTTGAGGTCGTTCATCACCGTGGTGATGGCTTCCAGCTCCACGCCCTTGGAACGGATTTCGCCGGTCTGCACGCTGTAGCGGTTGTTCACCGGGTCGGTGGTGACCGCGTTCTGCTTGTACAGGTCGTACAGCGACAGGGTGACCTGGGTGTCGGTGCCCGGCGGCTGGTAGCGCACGCCCACTTCGTACTGCTTGGCGGTTTCCGGCTCGAATGGCTTGCTGCCGCTTTGTGGCGAAGTGGTGCCGACCACCGGGTTGAACGACTCGCTGTAGCTGACATAGGGCGCGAAGCCGTTGTCGAACAGGTACACCAGGCCGGCGCGGCCGGTGAAGTGGCGCCAGTCCTGGTCGGTGGTCTCGACGTCGGTGAAGCGGTCTTCGGTGCGGGTCCGCGCGCGGTCCTCGCGGCCGCCGACGGTGAGCACCCAGCGGTCGTACTTGAGCTGGTCCTGGAAGTAGTAACCGAGCTGGTTCACGCGCTGTTGGGTGTTGACCCAACTGGTGCTCACCGAGGTGTCCACCGGGGCGCCGTAGGTCGGGTCGAACACGTTGATCGGCGTGGCGCGGCCCCAGCGCTCGTTGCGGATCGACTTGCTCCAGCTGTAGTCGACACCGAACAGTGCGGTGTGGGAGATCGGGCCGGTGTCGAAGCGCGCCTGCAGCTGGTTGTCCAGCGCCAGGTGGCTGCCGTAGGCATGGCGGATCTGCCAGTCACGGTTGATCGAGGCGTTAGGCACGCCGTCGGGGCCGGTGATCAGGCCGGTGGAGCTGGCACCGAAGGAGCGCGCCAGGTAGTTCTCCTGGTTGTCGTAGTCGCTCCAGCGCACGTTCTGGCGCACGGTCCAGGTGTCGTTGAACTCATGGCTGAACTCGTAGCCGAGCGAGGTGCTTTCCACTTCCTCGAAGTCGAAGTTCGGCTCGCCGACGAAGCGGTCCATTGGCACCTTGCCATAGGGGCTGGAGCCGTTGACCGCGGCCCACGGGATGGTGGTGGGGGCCAGGGCCTTGTTCTTCTGGTACGAGGCCAGCACGGTCAGGCTGGTTTGCTCGTTGGGGCGCCAGGTGAAACTGGGTGCGATGTAGGCGCGGTCGTCGTCGGTATGGTCGTACAGGCCGTCCGCTTCGCGACCCAGGCCGACCAGGCGGTACATGAAGGTCTTCTCGTCGTTGAGCGCGCCGCTGACGTCGAACTTGGCCTGGCGGCGATGGCCGGTGCCGGCCGAGATGCCGAACTCGCCGCGGTCATAGTCGGTCGGGCGCTTGGAGATGGAGTTGACCATGCCACCCGGGTCGGCCTGGCCGTAGAGGATCGAGGTCGGGCCCTTGAGCACTTCGACGCGCTCCATGCCATAGGGCTCTTCGCTGAACATGCCGAAGAAGCCCAGCGGGCGCAGGCGCAGGCCATCGCGGTAGGTGAAGGAGATCGCGTAGCCGCGCAGGAAGATGTTGTCGGCGGCATTGTTGGCACCGCCGGAGTCGGAGCGCACGCCCGAGGTGTAGCGCAGGGCCTGGTCCAGGCGCTGCACGCCCATGTCGTCCATGCGCTCGCGGGTCACCACCGAAATCGCTTGCGGGTTCTCCAGCATCGCGGTGTCGGTCTTGGTGCCGGTGGCGGTGCGGCGGGCCACGTAGCCCTGGGTTTCGCCCCAGGGCGAATCGCTGAGGGTGGAGGACACCACGCTCGGGTCCAGGGTCATGGCGCTGCCCACGTCCTGGCCGAGCACGGTCAGGGTGTTGCCGTCGAGGGTGTAGCGCAGCGGCGTGCCACCGAACAGTTTCTGTACCGCTTCCTGCACCGTCATGCGGCCCTGGACACCCGCGCTGCGCAGGTTGTCGAGGGTGTCGGGGCTGTACAGCACCTGCAGGTTGGTCTGCTCGGCCAGGCGGTTGATGGCGCCGGCCAGTGGTTGCGCCGCGATGTTGAAGTCGAAGGTCTGGCTCTGGGCGTGGGCCGTCAGCGAGGTGGCCAGTGCCGACACCATGAAGGCGGCGGGCAGGCCAAGGGACAGCGAACGTTTCAGGACCAGGGCGCGTGCGAGCGGTTGAAGGGAGGGACGGGACTGCACGTGGGGTTGCTCCGAGGTGTTAAGTGGGAATAGTTTTTATTAGCTTTCAATGAAACGGATGAGCCGCGAAAAACCGGACGAACTTTCTCGGATTTTTTCTGCAGGGCCGCTGAAGGCCCTGCGGCCCTCAGGCGGGTTGGGGTTCGCCGACCACGCGACCGCGCTCCAGGCGCAGCAACTGGTCGGCATACGGGAAGTAACGGTCGTCGTGGGAGATGACGATGATGGTCTTGCCCAGGCGCTTGAGGTCGGGCAGCAGCTCGGTATAGAAAATGCCGCGGAAGGTTGGGTCCTGGTCGGCGGCCCATTCGTCGAAGACCAGCACCGGGCGCCCCTCCAGCCAGGCGTTGAGCAGGGCCAGGCGCTTGCGTTGGCCGGTGGACAGGTCGGTGGTGCTGAAGGCACCGTCGCGCAGCTGCACCTTGTGGTCGAGCTCCAGGCGCGCCAGGTAGCGCTCGGCATCCTGCGGTGCGCTGCGCTCGCCGCTGATCACCTCGTCGAACAGGTAGTAGTCGGCGAACACCGTGGTGAACAGCTGGCGGTAGTCGTCGCGGGTGCTGGCCACGATCGGCTCGCCATTGACCGCGATATGCCCGCGATGGGGTTCGTAGAGGCCCAGCAGCAGCTTGATCAGGGTGGTCTTGCCGCAGCCGTTGCCACCGACGATGAACAGGATCTGCCCCGGCGTGACCTTGAAGCTGACCGGGCCGACGCTGAACGGCTCGACCCCCGGGCTTGGTGGGTAGGTGTAGCTGACGTCGACCAGTTCCAGGCTATGCAGTGCCTGCTCGGTGGTCGGCGGGGCATGTTCCAGCAGCAGGTGCGGTTCGGGCGAGGAGAAGCGTTCCGACAGCTCGGCGATCCGGCGCAACGCGATCTGTGCCTTGCTGATGATCGGCAGGGTGACGATCAGGTGCTCCAGCGGCCCCTTCATGTACAGCAGCACCAGGACGAAGCCGCTGATGGCGGTCTTGTCGCCTTGCGGCCACAGCGACTGCAGGGTGAGGGCCAGGCCGATGACCATGAAGAACAGCATCGAGCCCAGGCTCTTGGCCACCACGAAGGTGTTGATCGAGCGCACCTGGGTGTCGCGGATGCCATCGGCGGTGTCGCGAATGCCCCGGTTGAGCATGCGCTGGCGGCGGGCACGATGGATACGCAGTTCCTTGGCACCTTCGGCGATCGCCTGGTAGTGCTTCTGCAGCTGGTCCTCGGCGTCGCGGGCGGCCATGAAACCGCGGATGCCACGGGCCCGCGCCGCGTACTGGATCACCGTGCCCAGGCCGATGGCCAGCAGCACCAGGGCGAACATCGGCAGCGACAGGTAGGCCAGGTAGCCGAGGCAGCCCAAGGTGACCGTCAGGGAAATCGCCAGCGGTGCGAACGCATAGGCGAAGTCGCTGACGGTGTCGACATCGTGGGTCAGCACCGGAATCAGGCGATGGGTGCGGTACTGCTCGATCTGCTCGATGGGCGCGCCCAGCACTTGCTCGCCCAGGCGCTTGCGCAACCCGGCGATCACATGCTGGCCGACATAGTTGGTGCCGATGTCCGAGCAGATGCTGCTGAGCAAGGCCACCACGCACAGCCCGACGAACGCCAGCACCACGCCCTGCTGCAGGCCGCCTTCGCTGTGCAGGCCGGTGTTGATGGTCGCCAGCAGCGCGGTGATGCTGATACCACCGAGCATGCCCAGCAGGGTGGCGACGGTCACCGTCGGCCAGTAGGGGCGCAGCAGGCTGAACAGCTGGCGGAACGCCCCGGGGGGTTGATGACTCATGACGGCTCCCGGTCAGGCGCGAGTGAAGACGAGCGCGTCGGCTTGCTGGGACATCGCCTGCGCGTGGTGGCCCAGCGCCTGGTACAGCGACTCGCCGATTTCCGCCGCGCGGTTGGGCAGCACCGACAGCAGGGTGTCGCTCAGGCCGTGGCTGTTCTCGCAGAAACCTTGCAGGTACACCGCCGCCTGCAGGTCCGGGCTGGCCAGGGCACGATAGTCGCGGGCGACGTTGAAGTCCTGGAGGTAGCCCTGCAGCGGCGCCAGCAGGTCACGGTGGGAGCGGCGCTCGTAGCCGGTGGCGAGGATCACCGCGTCGTAGCGGTGGGTCTGCGACTGGTGGGTGGCCAGGTCCTGCAGGGTCAGCTCGATGCCGTCGGCGGTGGCGACGGCGGCCTGCACCTGGCGGCGGCAGAGCACGGCGTGGCGGTACTGATGGGCGACTTTCTGGCGGTAGAGGATGCCGTAGATACGCTCCAGCAGGTCGATGTCGACCACCGAGTAGTTGGTGTTGTGGTACTCGGCGATCAGTTTCTGCCGCTCGTTCTGTTCCTGGTTGAACACCAGGTCGGTGTAGTCGGGGGCGAAGATTTCGTTGACGAACGGGCTGTCGTCGGCCGGCTTGAGGGCGCTGGCGCGCACGATCATGTCGACCTTGACCGACGGGTAGCTGTCGTTGAGGTCGATGAATGCCTCGGCGGCGCTCTGCCCGGAGCCGACGATGGCGATGCGCATGGGCTTGCCTTCGGTGCAGGGCAGGGTGGCCAGGCTGCTCAGGTAGCGGGAGTGGTGGAACACCCGCGGATCATCCTTGAACGCGGCGAAGCTGGCCGGCACCTTGGGCGTGCCACCGCTGCCGACCACCACCGCGCGGCTCAGGCGCGCGTGCTCGTGGCCTTGGGCGTTGCGCGAGATCACGCGCAGGTGGCGCACCTGGCCGTTGTCCAGCACCGGCTCGATGCGGGTCACTTCTTCACCGTAGCGGGCCTGGGTGGCGAAGTGCTCGGCGGCCCAGCGCAGGTAGTCGTTGTACTCCAGGCGGCAGGGGTAGAAGGTGCCCAGGTTGATGAAGTCGGCCAGGCGTTGCTTCTGGTGCAGGTAGTTGACGAAGCTGTACGGGCTGGTGGGGTTGCGCAGCGAGACCAGGTCCTTGAGGAAGGAGATCTGCAGCTCGCTCTGGGTGGCCAGGGTGTTGCCGTGCCAGCGGTAGTCGTTCTGCTTGTCGATGAACAGCGCGTCGAGGGCGTGGCCGTGGGTTTCGGCGAGTTCTTCCAGGGCGATGGCCAGGGCCAGGTTGGAAGGGCCGAAGCCCACGCCGATGAGGTCGTGGACCTGCTGGGAGGTATGGGGCTGGCTCATGCTATCGGTTCCTTGAAGTGGCGGGGGGCGCCGACGGCGGCCACCCCGAGCTGCGGGAGTACATCGATAGGACGAGGAGCGGGTGGGACAATTTAGCGTGGCGCGGGGCCTTCAGAGTTCGCGCACGATGCGCACGCCGAGCCAGTCGCCGGGGCGGCCGGGGACCATCGCGTTGCGGTTGCCGGAGCGCGAGAAGATCGGCGCCTCGCCCCAGTCGTTGCCACGGATCTGCACCACCTTGCAGCTGTCCGCGGCGCGGCTGGCCTGGCCCCAGGCGCTGCCGTCGGCGGGGGCGCCGACGTAGTTCTCGTGCAGGCAGTCGGCCACCCACTCGTAGACATTGCCGTGCATGTCGTAGACACCGAAGGCGTTCGGCGGGTAGCTGCCCACCGGGGCACTGTAGCTGTAGCCGTCCTTGGGGCCGTAGACGTTGGCGTGGCGGCTGATCTCCAGCGCGGCGTCCGGGTCCTGGGGGAAGGGGAACATGCCGGTGCTGCCGCCGCGCGCGGCGTACTCGCGCTCGGCCTCGCTGACCATGCGGTAGGTTTTGCCGGTTTTCTTCGACAACCAGGCCACATAGTCCTGCACATCGAAGTAGGTCATGCATACCGCAGGCTGGCGCGGGCCCTGCTTGTAGCTGGGCTTGCTGGCGGTGCAGCGGCGTCCGGGGCGGTCGTCGCCGTCGGCGATTTTCGCGCCGGAGGCCTTCAGGTAGGCATCCCACTCCTCGGCGGTGACCTGGAAGCGGCTGATGGCGAACGGCTTGGCGAAGGTCACCTGGTGTAGCGGGCCTTCGTCGTCCTGGCGGCCCTGTTCGTCCTCGGGGGTGCCCATCATGAAGCTGCCGGCTGGCAGCACGACCATTTCCGGGCAGGCTTTGTCGCAATCGCGGAACACGCTGCCGGGCTTGTCGCCGGTGCTCGCGGCGAGGCTCGGCAGGCTGCAGGCGGCCAGCAGCGCGGCCAGGGTCAGGCGGTGCAGGGAAGGGATCATGGGGTTGCCTTGTTCAGAGTTTCTGGGTGACCAGGCGCATGACCCGATCGATTTGCTGTTCATCGTTGAGCAGGCTGGGGGCCAGGCGGATCACCGGGCCGACGTCGCGGTACACGGCGTCGCTCATCACCTTGTTCTGCACCAGGTGGGCCGCGACCTCATCCGGGTTCTTGCCGGGAATCCGGAAGAAGGTGAAGCCCGCCGAGAACTCGGGGCTGCGGGGCGTCACCACTTCGATCTGGCGATGTTCGGCCAGGCGCTCCTTGAGCAGGCTGTTGAGCTGGTGAATGCGCCCCTGGACGTCGGCCTTGCCCAGTTGCAGGTGCAGCTTGAAGGCCTCGCCCAGCGACCAGCGGTACTCGAAGGCGTGGTAGCCACCCGGGGTCATGATGGTGGCGAAGTCCTCTTCCTGGGAGAAGGTGGCGATGCTGGGGGTGAGGTTGTCCATGGTGGTGGACGCCGCGCAGATGATGCCGGTGCCGCGTGGCCCGAACATCCACTTGTGGCCGCCGGCGATGAAGTAGTCGCAATTGAAGTCGGCGAAGCGTGCGTTCTCCACGCCGAAGCCGTGCACGCCGTCGACCACGTAGATAATGCGGTCGGCTTCGCTGCGCTCGTGGTTGTGCTTGCGCACCAGTTCGCCGATCTCGCCCACCGGTAGCTTGGCGCCGCTGCTCGAGTGCACCCAGGTCATGCCCAGCACGCGGGTTTCGGGGCGGATGTTCTGGTCGATGGTGCTGAGGATCTGGTCGGCGGAGATTTCCCAGGGTTTGTCGAACAGGCGGATCTTGCGCACCTGGGTGCCCTGGCGACGGTTGCGGAATTCGAGGGTCTTGTGGGCGGAGTAGTGCTCGTGGACGGTGGTGAGGATCTCCTGGTCGGGCCTGACTTGCAGGCCGCCATAGATCAGCGCCAGCCCCTCGGTGGTGCTGCCGGTCAGGGCGATCTGCCGGGGGCCGACTTCCAGGTAGCGCGCCGCCCAGTCCCGCACCTCGCCTTCGCGCTGCCATTCGTACTGGCTTTCCCAGTCCATCAGCGCGGCGGGGTTGCGGTCGAGGTCGGCGCGGTGGCGGTCGATGGCGTCCTGCACCGGGCGCGGGTGGGCGGTGACCAGGAAGTTGGCGAAGTGCGCCACCTCCGGGTCGAGCGGGAACAGGGCGCGCAGGTTGCGCCATTTTTCCGGGCCACTCAGTGCCGCGGTGGCGGGCGCGGCCGCCAGGGCATCGGGCAGCAGGGGCAGGGCGGCGGCGACCAGGCCGGCCTGCTTGAGGAAGGTGCGACGGTTGTTCATGCGGGGCAGGCCTTGTTCAGCGAGCGGTGGCGACGGGGTGGCCGGCTTTCTGCACCTGGTCCCAGATGCGCAGGAAGTTGCCGGCCCAGAGCTTGGCGATGTCCGTCTCGCTGTAGCCGTGGGTGAGCAGTTCGGCGGTGACGTTGCGGATCTCGCTGACATCCTTCCAGCCGTCCAGGCCACCGCCTTCGTTGAAGTCGGAGCTGATGCCGACATGGTCGATGCCGACCTTCTTCACCGTGTAGTCGATGGCGTCGACGTAGGCCTTCAGCGTTGCCTTGGGTTCTTCGTCGAGGATCCCGTACAGGCCGCTGGCGTATTCGCCGAAACGTTTCTCGGGCCAGATGGTGATCGCCGGGTCGCCTGGCATCAGGGCGTAGTTCAGGTCTTGCAGCGGCCCCAGGTCGAAGCGCGCGCGCAGGGCGTCGAGCTTGTCCAGGGTCGGCTTGCCCAGGGGCTTGAGGTAGCCGCTGAAGCCGACCACCTGGATCAGGCCGCCGCTGTCCTTGATCAGCTTCATCTCCTTGTCGCCGAGGTTGCGGCGGATATCCACCAGTCCACGCGGCGCCGAGTGCGAGGCGACGATTGGCGCGCGGCTCAGGCGTGCCACGTCTTCCAGGGCCAGGGTCGACATCTGCGAGACGTCGATGATCACCCCCAGGTCGTTGAGCCGGGCCACGGCTTTCTCACCGGTCGGCGAGAGCCCGCCGAGGGCGTCGGCGGTGTCGTTGAAGAACGGCATCGGCCGCGAGGAGTCGGCCCAGTCGTTGTTGCCGATGTAGCTGAAGCCGAACATGCGCATGCCGCGCTTGGCCCACAGGTCGAGCTGCGACAGGTCGTCGCCCAGCGGGTAGGCGTTGAGCAGGCTGATGAACACGGCGAACTTGCCTTCGCCGTTGAGGCGACGGAAGTCGTCGGGGGTGTAGGCGATACCCACCTGGTTGGGGAAATCGCGCACCATGTTGGCGATGATCTGGTAGCGTGTTTCCTGCTGGTGGCGAGCCTCGTCGACGAAGCCTGGGGTGGGCTTGTGCGGGGCGTTGGGGCCGTTCCACATCTCCGGCCAGGCCAGAATCGTCAGTGCCGCGCCCGACAGGCGCCCCTTGCCGGCCTTGGCCAGGTCGAACTGGTGCGGGCCGTCCTTGTCCACTTCCTGGCCGTGGGCGCCGAAGGTCAGCGGCACGGTGATATGGCCATCGAACGAGAGCATGTGCTCGTGCATGTCCTTGGCCTGCTCGACGATCTTCAGCGGGTAGCCGGCGTTCTGGCGTTGCCAGTAGAAATAGCCGGCGGCGCTGCCCAGGGCGACCGCCAGGGCCAGGGGCAGGCCGATGTACAGGGCTTTGCGGGAACGGGTCTTGGTCATTGCCATCTCGTTGCAGGGCTGATCGGATCGGCCTGCCGGCGGGCGTGCGCGCCGGGGCAGGGCTCGGGTATCAGGTGGACGAATGGCGGTGAGGCAAATTTATCGCGGGGGCGATCATCAAGTTTGGCGCGCTGCGGCCGATAGCGTGGTCATCGAAAGGACCCACCGAAGAGGATCAGGGACATGGTAGGTATCACCGGTATGAGCATCAACAGCGCGACGCCGCTGACCACGGGCCTGCAAGTGGCCGAGCAGGTCCGCGCGGCTGAAGCAGACAACACTGACAAGACCGAGGAAAGCGGCAAGGCGGGCGATGGCGTGAAAGCCGAGGGCGCGCCTGGCCAGGCCGAGGCCGCGGGACAAGAGCCGAGCGAGCCTGGGCATATCTCGCAATTGCGCGAGATGATCAAGCAGTTGCAAAAGCAAATGGCCGAAGAGCAGAAACAGCTGGCCATGCTCATGGCGCAAAAAATGGACGAGACCACCAAGCTGTCGATGGTCATGGCCAAGCAGGCCAGCATCGCCACGATCAGTGGGCAGATCCAGGCGGCCACCGCGCAACTGCTCAAGGCCTTGACCGAGTCCGGTGGCAGCAGTGCCGGCGGGATGGTCAGCACCCAGGCCTGACAGGGCTGGAATTCTCTGTAGGAGCGGCTTCAGCCGCGATGCAGGCAACGCTGTGCCTGGCCCCCGCTTCGCGGGTGATCGCGGCTGAAGCCGCTCCTACAGGGATCGCCCAGGCAAACAAGACGCCCCGCTTCGTGCGGGGCGTCGTCGTTTTCAGTCCTGGGCCACGCGCGCGCGGCCCTGGCGCTCGCTCTTGTACTGCATGGCCACCGCCGGTGCCGGCTTGGTGCTGCCGGTCTCCAGCCACTGGCGCATGCGGCTGGCGTCGGCGAAGTGGGTGTACTTGCCATAGGCGTCGAGGATGACCATGGCCACCGGGCGGTTGTCCATCCTGGTCAGCAGCACCAGGCAGTGGCCGGCCTCGTTGGTGAAGCCGGTCTTGGTCAGCTTGATGTCCCAGTTGCTCTTGTTCACCAGGTGGTCGGTGTTACGGAAGCCCAGCGTGTAGTTGGGCTTGCGGAACGCCACGGTCTTCTCGCGGGTGGTCGACAGCTCGCTCAGCATCGGGTACTTGCGCGAGGCCATCAGCAGCTTGGCCAGGTCCTGGGCGGTGGAGACGTTGAGCGTGGACAGGCCGGTGGGTTCGACATAGCGGGTGTGGCTCATGCCAAGGCTGCGCGCCTTTGTGTTCATCGCCTTGATGAATGCGCCATAGCCACCGGGGTAGTGGTTGGCCAGCGAGTTCGCCGCGCGGTTCTCCGACGACATCAGGGTGATCAGCAGGGTCTCGCGGCGGTTCAGCTCACTGCCTACCCGCACCCGCGAATACACGCCTTTCATCTCGGGGTTGTTGGCGGTGGTCATGCTGAGCATCTCGTCCATGGGCAGCTTGGCGTCGAGCACGACCATCGCGGTCATCAGCTTGGTGACCGAGGCGATGGGGCGCACGCGATCGGCGTGGCTGGAATACAGCTCCTGGTTGGTGTTGAGGTCGATCAACAGGGCGCTGCCAGAGGCCAGGTGCAGCTTGCTTGGATCTCGTTGCATCTGGGCCGGGGGTTGTGCAGCAGCGGTCGACGGGAGGGTCGCGGTTCCTGTGAGCAACAGCAGCAGGCTGAGGATGGACAGGGAAGTTTTCACGTTGAGGCTCACTAAATGTTGGTATGTCGTTGGCTGTGCAAGGGTTTCCCCCAGAAACCGCTGCATTTTGGAGTATGGCCGAACGGCTGTCGAATGCCTTATATCTAAAGGGCGCAACGTGAACGAAATTTAATCCTGTACCAATTCTGTACCAATTACCGTCATTTCAAGCTTGGCAAGCTCGGACCAATCGTTCGCCGAATTCAGCCATTTCGCGTAGGTGGTGAGCAACACCTGAACAGAGTGCCCCAACTGGCCAGCGATGAACGCCGGATTCATCCCCGACATGAGGCACATCGTGGCATAGGTGTGCCTGCAGTTGTATTGCGGCCTGGCTCGAATCGAGGTTGCCTCGATCGCCTCGTTGAAATGCCCTCCAGGCGTGCTAGGGCCCTTCATGTGGGGAGACTTCCCGGCAGGCTGAAAGATGAAAGGCGACTCAGCAGACACCCTTCTTCCATTGCGCTTTCGCGCGTCTGCGATCTCCCTGGCCCGCCCAAGTGCGCCCAGCGCTCGGCTGTTGAGCATGATCGTCCGGGTGTACTTGGTCTTTGTCCGCTCTGCAACCTGGTTCTCTACGACAATCCTACACACGTGGGCCGTCTTCTTCTCGAAATCGATTTCGTCCCAGCGTAGCGCCATGATCTCACCGGTGCGCATGCCGGTGTAGAAGGCGAATTCATAGAACGCCGCGAACACCTGGTTGCAGCGAGAGAAGTTCTTGTACATCCACTTAATCAGATCATCCGCCTCTTCCACTGTGAAAGGGTCGACCTGCTTCTTGTTCTTCTGCGGCAACTGAATCGACGCCGCTGGGTTCCTGTCCACTACCTCGTCATACACCGCTGCGCGGAACATCGCCTTCACCCGGGCGACGGCAGCGCGCTTGACTGTCGAGCTCTTCCACTCGGTCTTCGCGACCACCTCCCTAAGCACCATCGGCGTTACCGCCTTCATAGGCAGCGTCGCCAGATGGGGCATCCAGTAGTTGTTCATCAAACCTTTGTAGTTGACCCGGGTGTCATGCACGACCTCCAGGCTGTCCAGCCAGCTCTGGGCGTACTCGCCGAACATCAGCTCGTTGACGGGCGCTGCATAGCTTGAGGACGGGAACAGTTCGGAATAGCGCTTCTCGTCGAGCACGCCGTGCTTAGCAAGGCTGATTACTTGAGCGCGAAGATCGGCTGCCGCCTTGACCCCCTTGGCGGTTTGTGGATATGCGAGAGTTTCGTTTCGACGCTCACCGTTCCAAGTAAAACGGATCCGGATTGACTTGCCGATGAACTCGACTCCAGTGGGTAGCCCCAGCTTCCTTCCAGCCACGCTTCGTATCTCCTGATGCTGTAGTAGATCCTGCCGTCGATCTTTTTCCAGACGCCCTCTGGGATGACGTTGCGAGCTCGCTTCCCCTCCAGAGCGCGCTGGGTGATCTCGAGTAGTTCTGCCATCTTCTTCTCGGACACTTTGTCGGATGCCCAAGTTAACGGCTGACTTTCTTCGTCTTTCATGGATGGTCTCCGTGCCGTTCAGGCCAAGAAGTGGTGCCCGACCTGCGCCGCCCGGGCGGCTTCCTCGGTGCGGAACATGAGTTGGGTGGTGGTGACGCTGCCCCAGCTGTTGTATTCGACATCGACCCACCAGTGGCGGCAGGTTGGTGGTCAGTCGACCTGGTAGTAGACGTAGCAGTTGACGCCCTGGTCCTTCAGCGACTTGTGCATGGCTTGCACGCCGGCACTGTGCCGGTTGCCGATGCCTGGCCAAGGCGTATCGAGATGGATGCCCTGCTGGTGGTAGCCGCTTTTCTTTTGCACGTAGCCAGGTAGGGAGGGCAGCTGTCTGGCGCGCATGCCCGGAACGGGAATGACGACGCGGTCTAGGTTGGCGCTGCCTCCGTCGTTGTCGCATGCGGCTGCAGCTGACTTCCCCGCCTCGATAGCGACCCGCACTTTTTCCGGCAGGCCGACCAGTTCTTCTTTCGTCATGGCAATAGCTCTCCATGCCCGCGCATGTCGGCGGGCTTGAGTTAAGTTGTTGGGGCAGGGGTTACTCGCTGTATTGATTGCGGATGCGGCGGGCTATGGCGCGGAGGTCGCCGTCCATCTCGAACATCTCGTTGTTGTCACGACGCGAGACGACCCCGGACCTGGTGACGTTGCGGCCGCCAAGGATCCAGGCGGCCAGCAGGATCAGCGCCGACTCGAGCTGGCGCCGTAGCCAGCCTGCATGCGGGATCATCGCGGCCACCGGTACAGGTGGAAGGCGACGAAGGTGAGGGCGATCATGGCTTCCACCTCTTGCCCACGCGGAACACCATCATCATGTTGTGATGGAGTGGCACTTTGAGGACGTCATCGAAAAACTCGCCCTTTCCAGAGATGAATCCAGTAGGCACCTTGCTTCCTGCGATTCCGAATTCTCTCCAGCATTCTTCGCCGCCGTTCTCGTCCCAGTAAGCGCGTTCGCGTTTTGGGATCTCATCGTAGGTTTTTTCGAACACGGAGATATCCGGGATATCGCAGATCCTGCGCCATGCGGGATTGCGCTTGCACCATTCAGCAGCATGCTGAGAGGCTTGATCGACAGAGTAGAATTCCTTGGTGCCTTGTTCGGTCACGGCATCAGCTCCTTCGGCACCTGGACGGTATCGCCGAGCTCAAGCTGGACGATCGCCTGCATGGCCACGGTCAGAGGGTTGTCGGGATGGTGGAATGCGGTGCGGCGGTGCTTGCGCTCCTTTCCGAAGATCGTGCTGCTCCAGACGCCGGCCTCGTAGAAGCCGTTGCGCTTGTCCATGTAGCCGAAGTTGCGGTGCACGGAACTTGTCGGAGGCGACAGCGACACCTTGTGCTTGTCGATCAATGGCCCTGCCAAAGACCAGTCCTCATGCGGGTTGTAGAGCACATCCCACACCAGCGCCTGGCCGCGCTTCTTCCAGAACACGCGCCACGGCACGTTGTACTGCGGGCCTACCAGAAACGCCTCAAGCCCCTCGGCTTGCGCGACAGCCCAGTCCAGCGCATGGCCTGCCAGGTCGGCCGTCTTCACTTCGATCAGGTCGGTCATGGCGCCACCTGCTTCACTTCCCGGCGCTGGGCGATGTACTCATCGGCCTTACGCTCGCGGGCGGCGTGGACCCTGAGGCACTTCTTGCAAGTCACTTCCGCCGGCCGGCTCGATCCGTTCATGTCTTCGCCAGCTTGTCCGCAAGCGATCTGGCAGTCGTGATCGTCGAAGCAGCCAGCGTGCGAGACCAGATGCACAATTTTTGTCACAGCTGATACCTCTCATCATTCCAGGCCGCCGGCGCGGCAGCAGGTGTAGGTTCGGGTTGTGTTTCGTGCGGGGAGAGCTGGCGCTCGTTGCCGGCCTGCAGCTGGCTGTCGGGGATGCAGCTGATGCCGACCCCATTCAGCAGGTAGCAGGTCACGCCGCGCTGGCTGTCGTGCTGCACGTCGATGACGTTCTCTGTTGCGCTGGCGCCGGTGGCCAGCAGCGCGAGGAGGAGGGCGAGACGGGTCATGCGGTGAGCTCCAGTTGTGGGTCGGCCTTGGCGGCCTGTTCGGCGACGACGATGGCGTAGGCCTCGGGGTGCTGCTTGTCGAATGGCGGCATGTTGTCGGTCTCGATCCAGGTGCCACGCACTGAGCCGCGATCGAGCCATCCAGGGTCGGTACCCTTTGGCCGCGTCCAGGCTGTCGGGCTGATGCCGAGTTCCTGGATCTGCTTTGCCGCGATGTAGCCCTGCGCACGCATCAAGGCGATCACCCGCAGTGCCGCCTCCTTCCAAGGGGTGAGGCTCACCGGGGATGGGATGCCGGCCTGGTGCGCACCAACCACCATTGGAACCCGGCACCGTTCGGGTGGGTTCCAGTCGAACAGATGCAGGTACTCTTCATTGGCAAAGAACGCCCAGCCGCTGCGACTTTGTTCGCATCGCAACTCGAACTCCCATCCCGACTTGTCGCCGCCGCGATGCATCCACCGTGGAAGCAGTACCGGAACGCCAAGCAGCTCTAGCATTCGGCAGATTCCGTGACTTGCATCGCTCACCTTGCTGACGATCACCAGGCGATGGTCAGGCCCAGGCCTGCCATAAAAGTTCTCGTAGTCCTTCGGCAGGATCTGGTCGGCCACCTTGGCATTCAGGCTCATCTTCGCCTCGACGCCGATCTGCCGGCCGCTGACGTGCACGACCAGAATGTCGAAGCCAGCGGCTTCGGGGTAGCAAGTCCAATCGGCCTGCTTGTTCATCGACTGGATGAAAGCCGCGCACAGCTCGGCCTCCGTCTTTATCGGCGTCCTTTCGAGCATGACGATTCCTTGGCCGCCATATCGCGGCAGTTAATAGAGGGGAATGCGCATGAACCGATAGCAAAACAGTTCAGACCAACTGCCCAGCGGTACCGTGCGCTAAAGGTTTGTGTGCGTTACTAGAGGGAACCGAAGAGGGTAAGAAAAATGAGAACAAGAGGCAGTAAATACTGGGCGTGGGCAGACCCGATGCTGCACTCCAGGTGTCATGAGGAGGTCTGCAGCGACGGAACCATAATCGACGTACAAGTCAGGCTGTCTTGCACTGGCTTGACGCAGTTGTTCATCGGTGTGTATTCCCCCTCGGGCGATGCTCTGTTTGAGGGTGCTTACTACGCACGTCCGGGTGAGTCGATGAGTACAGCGTTGGCTTGGGGGATTGATGCAGCACGCAGCGTCGCCACCAAAGGTTCTTCCGTTGAGGAGCTGCTCGCAACCACGCGGTAGAGGTTACGTGCTGAATATCTGCGATCTGTTGTCTCTGAAATGAGGTGACGGGAGCCGGTTATTGATTTTTTCGTTTGTACCCATCGGTCTGATATAAATCTCCTCTAGTCCCTGAAGGCGCACACTCAATTTAGCTCAGGACTTCTGAGCATTGAGAGGTGCGTATGACCAGAGACAGGGATAACGGCCAAGGTGGAAAGTCAGATCGTGATGGTGGTTGGCCAACCGGTCCAGATCATGATTCCAAGAGGGCCCGCCCAGAGGATCGCGACGATTACATCGAGAACCGGCCCTTTCGAGGCGGGCAGAGACAGGGCCCGCCGGACCCATCGCGGGCATCCAACGCCGAGCGCTATAGCCATCACAAGCTCCCACTGGAATAACTGCCAGGTCTAAAGGCTTATTGAGTCTAGGCGAGCACTACTGACCAGAAGCCCAGCTCCGCGCAGGGCTTCTTGCTACTTCAACCTCCGTCTGCTGGGCGAGCTCAATGATTGGGCTCGGTTCTCTACTAGCGCTGTCTCGTTGATCTCTGTCAGCAAGGAGTACGGTCGATCATTTTCCACCGGTCGCAATTTAAGCGAAATGGATATCTATCTCTCTCGTTAGCGCGCCTACTGTAGTAATTAGAGGAGATAAATATGAGACGTCGCGGCGAGAAATTCTTGGCCTGGATAGATCCAGCGCTTCACCTTCGTCATCACGATGAAGCTCTTGATGATGGGCGAAGTATCGACGTCCAATCCCGCCTCTCGCGAACAGGCGAAACGCAGCTCTTTATTGGGGTGTACGGCAAGAGCGGTGATCGAATTGTGGAGGAGTCTTACGGTGCCAGACCAAACGAAACTATGAGTCGAGCCTTGATCTGGGGTGTGCTCCGAGCGAAGACGTTTGTAATTGGCGGGTGGGCCTAGATTCTTTCAATTTAATTCGAGCTTTTGATAGTGCCAAGCAGCGCTTGATATTGTGGGTGATCCTTTCGAGCTTGTTTTTTGCCGTGCTGTCGTCAGGTCATGTCGTGCTCTTTGTTTCCAGGAGCCGTCCTCGCCGGTGTGGCGTGATCGTTATCGTTGAATAGGGGAAGGCGCTGGCGGGCAGCGCTTGGAAAAACCCCAAGAGGAAACGGCGTTCCGGGTCGCTCAGGATGAAGCGACAAACAGGGACGCAACCTCTTGGAGATCCACCGAAATGAACAAACTGGAGAAGTTCAACACCTTGCTTGAGCTGGTGCTAAACCTGATCGAGCTGTGCCAGTGGCTTTGGCCTTTCATCGTTGAGGCGAAGCGCTTGGCAGGATGCTGGATTGGGTGATGCTGGCGGGCAGCGCCGGAGGGTCAGGCGGCCTGTCGCACCGGCACGGCGCGAAGGTGGTCTTTCTCGTCGGCATCGCCCAGGTAAGGCTTCAGCTCGGCGCGGGTGTACTTGCCAGCCTGGGTCGTGTCGCTGGTGTAGCCGCTGTAGTTCGGGCCGAAGTAGGCCCCGCCGTGACGATCCGTCCAGATCATGTAGAGCGACTCTTGCGGTGGGAACAGGATGTTCTTCAAGGTCTCGGCGCGCTTGAAGTCCATCCGTGCAGCTGCTGCCGACATCAGTGCTTCCAGCCGTTTTCGGCGCACCCATTCATTGCGTTTGCGGCGCAGGTCGCCAGGGTTCGCGGTCCAGATCTCGCAATTGGCAGCGTTGGTGTAGTCGTAGCGGGATGTGACCACCCACCACATCTGGCCGCTGTTGTAGTAGGCGGTGCCAGGCAGCACACGGCCTTTGTGATCGCAGATCCAGACCTTCTGGCCGTGCTGCAGAAGATCACCGTCTTTCGACTTGTAGCTGTGTTGCGGGGTGACAAAGTCGACAAGTCGACCTTTGTTCCGGTGCTTTGCATGGTGTCGCTCAACCATTTCCATGGCGGTGCAGATGCCAGGACCCATACCGCGCGGCTCGGCAGGGGTGAACTTGTAGTCGGTGAAAACGGCGCACAGGTAGTCGCGAATCTTGCGGCGGGTACGCTCCATCTCCAGGCGCATGACGTATGGCATGTGGAACTCTTTGTTCGACTGATGCCGTCCGCCATGGTCCGGGCGATCTGGAGCGTTCACGTTCTGGAACATCTCGAAGGTGATCGACCGGCCGCTAACCTGAAGGTCTGCCTTCAAGTCGCCTTTGCTGCACCACCGCATGCCGTGGGCGATGCATTTGTATTCCTTCTCGGCATCGAGGTCGGGGCCAACAGTCCACCCCAGGCGATTGAGGGTCTGGATGATGCGCTTGAATACCTCGCGCTTGAATTGTTTCTCCCAAGCGTCGGCGCCGCGGACGCCGCCGGCTTCGCGAGCAGCGGAGATGCCTTCTTCCCAGATGGCCAGGCGGGCGTCGCCGAACGAGAGATTACCTTCGCGTTGAATCTGCATTGTGAATGCTCCGTGCATGCGCCGCCCTCCGTGGCCGGATGCGGCAAAGACTTCGTTGGGGATTTTGGTCTTACAGTTTGTTGCTGAACATCAATAGATCTGTACCGCCACCTGCTATGGTCTACGCATACTCGTTGCAGGCAGTCAAACAATGAAAGCTCTAATAGCGGCGTGCCTGGTATGTCTATTACTATCCGGATGTACCAGCGAAAATTCGCAGCTCTCTGCTGCACCCGTCCAGGCCAAGCCTCATTTGAAAATTCCGATGCGTGTAAAGGTTCAGCTTTCCGAGGCAGATAAAAACGCAGCAAGGGCTAAGGCGCTAACTGGCTTCGAAGGCGAAGGGTGGGAGTTTTACCCGCTATACGGAACGGCTGTTGACTCGAGCGGAAAAGACCTGGCCGTATGCGGCAAAGCTCAACGGCATAGCGCACAAGAGATTGCTTACTTCGCCTTTTACAATGGCGAGCTGATTTTGTGGGATCAGACAGAAACTCACAGTCTTAGTGTAGAGAACCAATTCCTTACGATGATCTGTTCTCACGAGTGATCAACAGGGCATGCATCTACTTTCTGTCGTTCCTCAAGCGTCACCCTCCGTGGCCGGATGCGGAATGGTGGCAATATGATTTCAAGTTTGGTTAAATCACCGAGCCGGAGAGGGGCACTCTCCCCTCGTAATCCGGCATAAGGCATCTGCTTAGCAGGTGCCTTTTTTGTTTGTGCCGGCTTATGCCGCGTCGCGCTTGAGCTGGTTGATCAGCTGCGTCGGCAGGTTCTTGATGGTCAGGCTCGCGCTGTCCTGGTCGAACTCGACGCGCTTACCCAGCAGGTGCGCTTCGAAACTGATCGACATGCCCTCGGCGCGCCCGGTGAAGCGGCGGTACTGGGCGATGGTGCGCTTGTCGGGGGCGAAGCTCTCAGCGATCCCGTAGTCGCCGGCCTTGATGAAGTCGGCGAAGGTCGTCGGCTTCTCTTCGTCCAGCAGGGCGGATAGTTCGGTCAGGCTGACCGGTGCGCCGATCTTGTCCTGCGCCTGGGCATATGCAACCAGGTCGCCGCTTTTCTCGCTGGCGGTATCGTCGGCCAGGTCCTGATCCTTCAAGAAATCGGCGAAGGCCTTGAGCAGGGTGCGGGTCTCGCCCGGGGCGTCGATGCCCTCTTGAGCGCCGATGAAGTCGCGGAAGTAGGCGGTGGCCTTGCGGCCGCCCTTAGGCTTGATGAACGACACGTACTGCCGCGAGGCCGGGTTGTTCTTCCACTCGCTGAGGTTGATGCGGGCAGCGAAGTGCAGCGTGCGTGCGTCGAGCTGGCGAGATGGCGCGACAGTGAGGTCATGGGCAACGGCAACCGTCTCGACCTGCTGCAGGATGGCGATCGTCAGGTAGTCGGTCATGCCCTGGGTGTAGAGGGCGAACAGGACGTGCCCGCCCACGGACAGGTTCGACTCTTCCATCAGCTTGGTCAGGTGCTCAGCCGCGGTGCGGGTGAAGTCGATGAACGCCATCTCGTCGGCCATGGCCTTGGCCAGCCAGCCGCTGAACGGGTAGGCGCCGGACTCTGGGTGGAAGAAGCCCCAACCCTTGCCGGTCTTGGCGTTGTAGGTGTCGTTCACATCGTGCAGCAGGTTCTCGATGGCGCCGCTGCCCGGCAGGTCCGAGCTGGCCAGGTGCAGAATCGCCGGGCTGCCGTCCGGCTTCTTGTCGATGAAGTGCATCACTGCGTGGCGAATGGGCATGGGTGATTCTCCGTGGCCGGCTGGCGGCATGGTGGCAATTAGGTTTCAGTTGTTGTTTGATGGTCGACCGCAATGAGGCGGTTGCTAGGAGAAAAAAATGTCGAATGGGCTTTCTAAATCGGCCATCTGGGGGGAACAAGAAGGTGATGTGTTTAAAATGGAACACGATGCGGACACCGCCACCACTGTGACCTACCGTTACCGTAACTTTTCCGAGGGCGACCAGAAGCTGTTGCTAGTCATTCTTTGTCCTGATGGCGTGATTCACTACGAGCATGAATTCGATACCGGCGGAGAAGATTCGGCTGAGGTCATTGCTAACGCCAAGTCGCACGCCAGGAAAATCATCTCGCAAGACTTCAAGCCAGTGAACTAATCGACCTTGGATCAAGAACCTCATCACCTGGATCCTGCTGAATCATCAGCATGCTCTTCCGGTCGAAGGCCAGTGCCAGGCGCGGCGAGATGCTGATCTCGTGCCGCGGCGGGGTGAGAAACTTCGCCGCGTGCAGGCCGCCCAGAGCGTGGATGCCGTGGATCAGTGCCTCGATCATCTGGCTTTATGTGGCATCTGCCCATCCGCATATCGCCCGCAGGTGCTGGCCCGTTCGTTGCCTGGCTGATAATCGCATCGGCTCGGTACGCGCCACAGATCGGTGACCTTCGATTTCGTGGCGCGCGATCCTGAACAGTGCGTGATGCCCAAGCGCTTCGATGTGATGAATCATCAACGTAATCGCCTCGCCCTGTTCCTCGATCCCGGCCCATTCCATCAGTTCAAGCAGGGCCTGCTTAGTCCCTGGTCGAACCTTCAAGCGCAGGTCTTCTTCCTGCAGCCTGGCGGCTTTGGCTCTGCGCTTCTCGTCGCGCGCCTGCTGAGACATCGCCATACGGCACCTCCTTCAATCCGCTGGGCGGCAAGTTGAACTGATCGCGCCGCCTATGCAGCTGCAGCGATCGTCGAATACGTCGGCTCATGGAGCTCTAGAACGGGATGTCGTCGTCGAAGCTGTCGAAGTCTGCGGCCGGCTGCTGCGGTGCTGGACGCTGAGGGGCCTGCTGTGGGCGTTGTGCCTGCTGGCGCGGCGCCTGGTTGTACTGCTGCTGGCCGCTCTGGTTGTAGTTGCCGCCACTCTGGTTGTACGGGTCGCCGCTCTGCTGCTGGTTCTGCGGGCGGCCACCAAGCAGCTGCATGGTGCCGTTGATGTCGACGTGCACCTCGGTGACGTAGCGCTTGATCCCGTCCTTCTCCCACTCGCGGGTTTTCAGTTTGCCTTCGATGTAAACCTGGGAGCCCTTGCGCAGGTACTCGCCAGCGATCTCGGCGACCTTGCCGAACAGCACTACCCGGTGCCATTCGGTCTTCTCGACCTTCTGGCCGGTCTGCTTGTCGGTCCAGGCCTCGCTGGTGGCCAGGCTCAAACTGGTGACCGCGTTGCCGTTTGGCAGATAGCGGACCTCGGGGTCCTGTCCGCAGGTGCCGACCAGGATGACTTTGTTTACTCCGCGGGCCATGAGGCCTCCTTACTTGATTCGGATAGAGCTTTCACCGCGCTCGAGGTGCGCCCAGCCAGGCTCAGGGATGAGTTCGTGTTCGCAGTCTTCGCCGGCCGCCATGCGCTTGCGTACAGCCTCGTTGTGCTCGCGATCGGCCTTGAGTTTCACGGCGATGGCGTTCTTGTCTGGCGTAACCTTGGCCACAACTGTGGTGAGCTCGTCCGGCAGTGCCTGCTCGTTGTCGACGATCACCTTTTCCTTGCCGATCACCAGGCTGATGGTGAACAGCGGGCGCTTGATCGACTTGATGTTGGCCGCGTCCATGTTCTTGCGAAGGTATTCGGTGATTGCTGTCACGCTGTTGGCCTTGATGCGCTTGAGTTCGCTCAGACGGTCGATTTCGGCATCGATGGCCACGATATCGCCCTCGATGTTACGGCGCAGCATCACGATGTTTTCGGCCTTCACCTCGAACTCGCCTTGGATGCCAGCCATGGTGTCCTGAATAGCCTGCTTGAGGCCTTCGTCGTCGGTGTCGCACATGGCGGCCAGTTCGGCCATCTGGCCGGTGAGTGCATAGAGCTGGGTCATGCTGCATCTCCCTGGGTGAAGTTAGGGGAAAGGGCGGCCAGCTCCTTGGCGATCCGCTTTATGCCTGGGTCGTCCCGACGCGCCGTGAGGCGGCGAACGGCGTGATCGTGGATCTTCTTGAGCTCCTGCAGGCTCTGCGCGCCCTGCATGGTGTCGATCGTGTTCTTGAGGAAATCCAGACGCTCCTGCTTCTGCTTCTCGATCTCCGCCTCCCGGTCTTCGGCCTGCTCGATCGCCTGCTCGGCCTGGAGCTGTTGGACGTAATTCACGTCATCGAACATGCCCAGGAACACGTCGGCGCTGAAGCCAAGCATGGAGAGGGCCTTCTTGATGGCGTCGGTCAGGGACTTCTTCGGCGCTTCGCCATCGGTAGTCATGCCGTACTTGGTCTTGTACTGGTACCGGGTGCATCCGTACTGCTCGACCTCGCCGCGCCGGTCGTCCTGCATGAACCACAGCTGGATCTTCACGGTGTGGCCGATCTCGCGGCCCAAGCAGATGCGCTTGTCACCTTCACCGGCGAACACCTCATGGCCGTCGTCGAAGCGTTCCTCTAGCACTTTCCAGCCCCAGCCAATGCCAACCGGGCCGAACATTTCGGTCGCCTTCATGACCATGGCGGTGCCGTTCAAGCTGGTGATCTTTTGACCGCCGACCTCGGCGTTCTTGGTGAAGCGGGTATCGGTCGTCTGCACCTGCTCCCAGATGCGCATGTTGGTAGTGGACATTGGTGAACACCTTGCGCCAGGCCGGCGCCGTCAGTTGAAAAAGGGAAATGCCAGGTCACGCCCGTGGGTGTCTACTGGACGCCCTGGCTGCCGGTGATGGTTGCGCGCTCTTGCCGGCTTACGCTCCACTCAGGGTACGGCTATCCGCGAGGCGGCCCGCCGTGCTCGGGTGTGTATTCGGGAAGTGATGCTGCCGGCCAGTGCGCTGGCGAGCATGAAGAAGGTGCAGGCGAAGAGCATGGAGAAGGAGCCGCGCCAAGCTGCGATACGGCGGGCCCGCTGGTAGGAGGTCACGCCCGAACCTCGTAGCCGACCGTCCATTCTCCGCAGATACAGGCCCGGCACTTCCAAGCCTGCGGGTTCTCGATACTGGCAAGGGCGGCCTCGTGCACCGCGGCGGCGAACGTCGGCCCCTTGAAAAGCATCAGGACGCGATCGGCCGGCATGGCCTGGGCCTCTTGCAGTTCAGCAACCTGCTCGTCGATGAGCGTTTGAACGATTGGCGTGGTCATGCTGATTCCCTCAGTTGCTCAACTCGCTGAGTGGTGTTGACGACGACCTTCTCGCGTATGCGATTGAGCGTCGGCAGGTCGAACAGGCCGATCTTCTCGAAGCCCTCGAGCATCCCGAACACGAAGGTTTGGTCCGGTACCGGGGTGGGGGACTTGGCGAGCTGGTCCAGCTGAGACATGACCTCGCCGATCGCCAGGGCATGCATCTGCTCTGCAGTTCTCAAAATCCGCACTCCTGGATGTCTCGCTCCTTGTCGCGTTCAGCAGCAACGGCCTTTGCCGCAACCGGACGCAGCAGGTCGGCGGCGATTTCCTTGAGCGCGCCAGGGCCGCCCAAGAGGTAGGTTGAAAGCTCTTTTATGAAGCCCGCGCTACCTGTGCCAAGGCCGGCCATTACCAACTTGCCGAAGGCGTCCTGCTTGTCCAGGCCATCGATCTGGCGCTGGTTCGCATGATCCTGGACCGCCCGGGCCAGGTCGGCCTGGGTGATCTCCCCGCGTTCGCCGCGGTAGCCCCAGCTGACCCGATAGCCCAGGACCAGATGAGCCGCGTGCTTCTCAATCCACTCCACCTGGTCGGCGTCATCGTCGATCACCGCCGGCGGCATCCGGTTGTCGTACTCAAACTGTGCTGCTCGAAGTGCGCCCATGGTCGCCTCCAGGTGGTGGCTTACTCGGTGGGTGGGGTGAGGTGTGGCTGCCAGTGCGTCACGCGATGCTCGAAGCGCGAGCCATCCCCGTAGCGCCAGTCACTGCCGTTCCAGTAAAGGAAGCGGGCGCCATTGGCGTTGCTTTGCGCTTTCCGAGCCGGGGTGTAGGCGATGACCCAGGCCTTGCCGCCACCCTTGGGTAGCTCGGGGAGCTTGTCGCTGCACTTGATCCAGCCGCTCATGCTGCCTCCGGCCAGTGGTGATTGATGCTCTCTTTAGCGAATGGTGAAAGCCGTTCGAAGCTGTTCACCCCTCCGCATCCGGGCATGGTTCCTTCCAGCTCAACACAGGCCTTGACTTCGCAGCGCCGCGAGCAGACCCAGCCGCCGTAATGGCAGCGGTGTACTTCGCCTTTCGGGTCGGGGTGATAGGCCAGCCCGCCCTTCCAAGAAGGCAAGCCGCGCAGTTTGAGACCGCAGCCCCGGCACACGGCCTGGGTATCAGTACATTCATGCATGTGTTGATCCTCTGGACCGCATTAGGCAGATGCCAGCGCAGGTGACCAAACCCGAGCCGTGAAGCTCCCTGGCACCTGTCCAATGCGGTCGAAGTGAAGTGAGGTAGAGCAGGCGCCCGGCGCTACCCGGGATGCGTCTGGTCTAGCCCGTTCCGGGCTCCGGACTCGCCTGCAAAAAGCGGAGTTGCAATCTAATTGCGTGGTTTCGGCTCGGCGGCCTGGACCGCTTGGCGGAGAGTGCTGAGCAAAGCCGCAGGGGTGCCTGCCAGAGATCCATCTGCCAGTTCGTTGAGAAGGGCAGATGCAGCGATGTGGATCGCTTCCAGCTTTGGCCGCGGCACGCTGGGGCCGCGTATGGTGCCGGCGGTGATTTTCGTTTTGCCCTTGGCTTGGGCCTTCTGCAATTCAGCATCGAGCACCTTTCCGGCGCCATCGCCGTGAGCGCGCACAATTTGAGCCGCCGTGGTAGCGGATACTTGTCCGGCGGCGACCAGGTTCTGTACGTCCGTATTTGCATTGCCGACCGTGACGACTTGCTCGACGTGCTGCCGGGTTCTACCAACCTTTTTTGCAATCTGGTCCACGGTCCAGCCGAACGATTTGAGGCGCTTATAGCCTTCGGCGAGCTCGAGCGGTGTGAGTTTCTCGTTTTCCTGGCTTGAGATGATCCGCGCTACGCGATCGGCATCGCTGCCTTCGAACATGCGGACATCAACCCAGAACTCCAGAACCGCCGAGTCTTCCTTGCTGGGCAAGCGAGGCAGTCGACCAGCTTGGTCGAGTTTGATCAAGGCGCGGCGCCGGCGGTGACCATCAACTACCCAGACGCCACCGGCGTCTCGTGGACGGATCTCCAGCGCTGGGATGACCCCGCCGTCCGCAATGAACTCAGCCAAGGCGTCAATACTGGCCTCAAGGGCATCGCCTTCGGTACGAAGGTTGAAGCCTGGTTCTTCATGCAGGTCTTCGAGCCGCACCTTGATTGCGTCGGCCCGGCGCACTTCACCGTCCTTGATCATTTGCCTGATAGATCTGGTCATGCAATTAACTTCCGTTGAGGGGCTGCATTGGAGAGCCGATCCCGCCTGTCCCCCTAAACACGCTTGATGTAGGGTCGGGAAGACTCTCCGATGCAGCCTGGTGATGGGGATTACCAAGTATCGGGCCGGTTACGTGTCCGGCGTCGTTGCCATCGACCGTCGCTGGGCGCTCGCCTTGCCGGAAAAAATTGGCAACACACCCTAGGCTGTGACAGCATCCAATCTCGAACTTATGGCAAGGACGCTGAGCAATGCTCGATGCTCTGGAAGGCACGCCACTCTGGGTTTACGGCGCATTTATCCTGGTCTGCTACTACGGAATTAGTGCATGCAAAACCAGTCGAGAAAGCCAACGATCCCTAATCATCACACCGGTGATTCTGGTGATCTGGTCACTCTTTTCTCTCAACTACGAGGATCGTGTTGAGCTGACAGTGGGCTGCTGGTTGGTGGGAATGGTTTTAGGTGGCTTGGCCGCAATTGCGCTGTTTCCTCGACGCGGACTTACCTTGGACCAGGAGGGCAAGCATCTAATCGTGCCCGGGACATGGAAAGTCCTTGGAATCTCACTTCTCTTTTTTGCCGTGAAATACTTCATCGGTTATCAAGCAGCCGTACATCCAGAACTATCGGCGACTGTGGAGATGCTCAGCCTTGCTGGCACCGCGTCAGGATTTACAGTGGGCTTGTTCTGCGGTCGCACCGGTGTCTTCTACCTGACATGGGTTGGACTTCGAGATCGCCCTGACAGTAAACCTACGGTCTGATCTCGCTCGTTAACTGCTCAGTGCACTCTCTTAGCGAGGATCGGGCAGTTAACGTCCGGCTGACGTGGCGCTTTCAGCCTTGGCCGTGGCGCTTGCTTGCTGCTCTACCAGCTTGCCGATGAGCACTTTCCGGTCTTCAAGCGAAAGGCTCCAGGCTGCGTAGTAGATCCCTTCGTCGATAGTGCCGTCGTACTCCATGGTGGAGTTCGGATCCCAGAGCTTGTACTTGATGCGGTTGGTTGGCCGCTTCGCCATCGTCTTGCCCTCCAGGGCGGTTGATTTCCCGTCTGGCCCTGTCGCCAAGGCCAGCCAGTGAAATCGAACTATTCGGTAACTCCGAATGGTTCAGATGATGAAGTGGCCCATCTGGCTGGCCATGCCGCGGAGCTTTGCACTGTCATCGTGGAATGCTTGACGCAGCGCCGCGTATTTTTCCTCGTCCGCGAACATCTCGAGGTACATCTCGTTCTCTTGGAGCTTTTTGATGATTTGCTCGATTGTCATGATTCACCTCCAGTGGATTCCCAATGCCGCCTCATCGAAGCGGCATCAGTGAATCGTTCTGCCCCATTACCGCCGGGGTGGCGGGGCGCATTGCATGCCAGGTCATTCGCTCGGTTCAGGCCTTTCGCCTTCGTCAGCCGTACAGGGTTCTCCCTGCTGGTGGCGGACTGCTACGATCGGTAAAAACCAAGGAGTTTGGCCATGGATGCAAAGAGCCTTGAACTACTGCGGCAACTGAAGAGTTCGCTTACTCAGGAGCGCAGGGATCGAGAGTGGCCGGAAACGACATGCAGGTTCTGCAAATCGCACTTCCGGTATCACCACAGCTGGAAGCCGGTTCCAATCATGTGCAAGGGCTGCCGTATTGAGCGGAAGACCCCGTACAAGCCGGGAGAAGGCGACACTCTCTATCTTGAAACTCAGGTCTTTCGCGGCGGCTCACCAGGAAGCGGACGACGCAAGTGACCTCATCGGCCGCGCCCGCTGCTGGCGTCGGCTCGGCCGTTGTTCTCGTTGTTCCTCCAGCCGCGGGCCTCTCGGCATTTCTTCCCGCTGGATAACTGGTCTCGGCGCTTTACGCTGCACGCCCGGGGCAGTTGCCACCCCTCTGGACTGTTGAGGCCTGTCCATCGCTGCCTTTGAATCTGGGCCGGTGTCGATCCGGCAAGGTGTGTCGCTAAAGAGCGGCGGCCTGTTAGGGCCTGGCGAGGGACTGTGTAGCGCCTCGGCGAAGTGAAATTTAGCCTCAAGCTAAAATATCGCCAATAGCTTTGAGCTAAATTATTTTCGCTGGGCGGCAAACAGCCGGCTGAACCGTTTTGCCAGCGGCTTCGCCTTTACGCTTCGTTTAGCACTGAGCTATGATTCCGATGTGGCTGTACGGATATACAGTAATGGAGGTAGGAAATGGCAGCAGTACTCGAAGACACCTCAACGGCCGCGCGCCCCGAGCTAACCGGCCTTGAGCGCCTGGGTCTGCGGGTATCGGCGATGATCAACTCACCGCTGGCGCAGTTGGGGAGGAGGGTGCTGATCCATCGCCTGGACATGGACAGCGATCATGATTGGGAGGCGATCATGGAGCTGCTGGCCGAGACAGAAGGACTGGACATGACCTTCTGCGATGACGGATCGGTGATCCTGCAATGGGAGAAGCCGGAGGACGAACAGGCTCGGGTACGAGAGCTGGGCGAGGAGGAGCCACCGTTCTGACAGCCACAAAAAAGCCCGCGCTAGGCGGGCCTCATCGATCAGGGGAAATCATTCATCGGGGCTGGGTTTGGCGATAAAATCCTTCGGAATGTACGGGACCTTCGTAACCTTGCCGTCCTTCGTCTCGAACGACACAGATTTCGCTCCGCCGAACGCCGTCGCGTGGCTGTAGACCCACATCTGGCCATCTTCCCTAGATGTGACCATGTAGGGGTTGCCCATGATCTCGTAGAGCTGATCCTCGGTCATGCCGACCTTTACCTGGCTGGCCTGGCCGAAGGTAAATGGGGTGCCGGCGCACCCAGCCAGGACGGCGACTACAGCAGCTAGAAGGAATCGGTGGATGTGGCGAAGCATGGCGACCTCCCTGCGAATTGAGTCGCCATCCTACCATCATGGCCACCAGCCATCACGCAGCCAAAGAAAAGCCCGCACTGCTATGCGGGCCAACGTAGGGAGATCGGATGAGCCTTCACTGTGCAGGGTAGTACGTGAAAAAAGCGTGAAGGCATGAAAAAGCCAGCCGAGGCGGGCTATTTCGCGTCATAGGCTTGATACGAGATGCGTAATCGTCCTCTGGTAGCGCTCTATAGGCTCATTGTTAACCTGGGGCTTCGTGTCATATACCTCAGAGCTTCCTGGCTTGACGTCGAAGATACGAGTGAAGCATTCGATCCTTGCTGGCCTGTTATTGGTGGTCCGCCCCTTCGGGCGCTGAGACTCTGCTGCAACAAACGCGCGCTCCACGCTAGGAGTCTCAGGATTTCCGATTCAATACCCTTCCAACAGATCCTCCCCAGCCTGCATCACCTGGCAGAACCTGGTCACGGCCTGGGCGTTGGCTTCGTTGCCGGCCTCGCTCAGGCGTACTGCAATCCGCATCAGTTCGACGGCTAAGGGCTGGGACATCAAGATCGGTACAGGTCGGTGGCGGGCAAGGTCGGTCTCAATGGCAGTGCCGGCTACCCGCCTTTTTGTCGTAATGGCAGCCTTGCTTGTCGGTACGACCGCCATGGGCGATAGCAGATAGGGAGGTGGCTGCGAGAATTGCTGCCAAAATAATGCTGGTGAATTTCATAACGCGCTCCATGTGTTGAGAAAACTTCAGGCAGTTTCAGTGGTTGCTCATTCTGATTTGCTTCTAATCACTCGGCCGGCCTTCACCTCTTCCGCATACCCATCCAGTTTGTCCTCGACACTCTGGAAGCGCAGGGCAATCTCCATCAGCTCGTTGGCTCCATACTCATCCCCGGCAGCGAGCAGCCTTTTGGCGAAAGAGAAGATGTCCACGCCAGACTATTTGAGGACGGCGGCAGCATCCTTCAGGTCGCGGTTTCTTGGTTGGGTTTGGTTAGGGGCATGGCTACACCAAGTGCGCGTTCCAGACCAGCAGCACGCGGGCCTGGATGTAGGTTTCTTCTCGTCGGATCAGCCGATCCTTGTGCTTGCTGTTGTCCGAGATCATCTCGAAGTGATCCTCGTCCGCGATCTGCAGCCGCTTGATGTAGATGTGGTCACCCCAGGAGAACAGATAGATCCCGTCGCCGACGAACTCGCGGATGCTCACATCGACGATAAGCGGGTCCCGGTGTTTGATCGTGGGCTCCATCGACTGACCCCAGCCGGTGACCAGTTTCAGGTGGAAGTGCTCAGTGAACTCGACGCCGAGCTCTCGCAGGTGCCGCGGGCTCACGCGCACGTCTTGGAGCATTTCCGGGTAGTCCTGCACCGCCTGGCCGCCACCCATTGCCGCGCGGATATCGTAGTGTGCGATCCACACCTCATCACCTACCAGTCCCGGGCGGGAGAAGTCGGCGGTGATCACGTTGGTGGCTGCCGGCTCCTCGGCCGCGGCTAGCAACCGTTGACGCGTCTCCTCCGGAATCCCCTTGCCGCTCTTCGCCAGCATCTGCTTGACAAGGTCGGCGGCCGATTTCCCGCCGGCATCTAGGCCAGGCGCTGCCGAGCGCGGCTCATCATCCGAAGGGATTGAGTCGAACCATCCGCGGGGCAGGCCTTCGATGCCCTCGATCCGCCGGGCCACATCGTCGCCCAGGTTCTTCGCTGTCTTGTCCGACAGGATCTGGCTCAGGTGCGCAGGCGCCATCCCCCAGCGCTCGGCGCAGGAGCCTTTCCTCTGGCCGCCAATCAGCTTGACCAGGTTGTGCTTGCGAATCTCGTAGATATCCATGGCGCGAAGAATGCCAGTGTTTAGCTGGCTGCTAAATGTGCGCACAGCTAAATTCTCCTTGCTCATAAATTAGCCGTAAGCTAAATTTCGTTTTACGTGTAAGGAGAACCCTCATGAATGATCACCTCCGTGATTGGTTGGGCAGGGCCACGAACGAGCGTCGGCAGCAGGTTGCAGCCGACGCAAAGACCACTGTTGGCCACCTGTGGCAGCTCGCAGGTGGTCACCGGAAGGCCTCTACCGAGCTTGCTGAACGATTGCAGGACGCTTCGAGCGGTGAAATCACCATCGCTGGCTTGCGACCTGACCTCATCTCATTTGCCCGAAAGGCGTTGAAAGGAGCTGCGTAGGTGTAGTCCACATTTTCCCGAAAGGGGCATCGGGCCACCACGGAAACAGCAAAGAGGTTTTACGAATGGACGAGTTTCTGAGAGCCACGCAAAGCGCGGTTCTAGACGGGGAGGCCAAAGTCTTGGCTTCGAAGATGGGCGTACCACACGTGAGTCTCCTTCAGCGCGCCAACCCAGACAACGATGCTCATCGGCTCACGATCGAGCACCTGTTCGGGATTCTGCTTCATACCGGTGACATGCGGCCGCTGGCGGCTCTCGCCAGTGAGTTTGGCTTTGACCTAGTGCCGAAGGTTGCTCCGGAGCCCACGGGGCTTACCGCATCGTTGATCAACGTCGGTAAAGAGGTCGCGGATTTGACGATAGCCGTGCACAACGCACTTGAAGACGAGCACGTCAGCGCTTTTGAAAAGGGCCAGATCAAGGTGGAGATCGAGCACGTCAGACAAAGCCTGGATGTAATGGCGTCTTCGGTAAGGGTGGCGTAATTCCGCGCATGCGCGGGTACCGAATCAGTGCCCTTTGGGTTCGCACTTACAAATAGCGGACCTAGCGGGCACAAAAAAGCCGACGTGCAGGTCGGCGATTTCGATGAAGCAATGTGTGAGAGAAATCATGACAAACATCGTCCCACTACGCAATACCGGGGGGTTTACCCGGATGGACAATCAGCTGATGGATGGCCTTATGGCCATTGACCTGTCCGCGCGCGAAATGAAGATCGTGCTCTATGTGGCAAAGGCCACTCTGAACTTCAACGAAGGCGCCCAGCGCATTCCGGCCACGGCGATTGCCAAGGCTACGCACATTCATCCCGATACCGTTTCAAAGGCCATTTCTGGCCTGCTGCGCCGTCGTGTCCTTTTCCGTGAGGGAGGTGCCCGAGGCGACATCGGTTTGTGCGACCCGAAAGAGTGGGTTTTCGCTGAACAGCCGAAACAGACCAAATCGTCTGACTCGGCTCAAATCATCCGAATCGGCTCCGCTCCGAAACAGACCGAAATCGACGACTCCCTTCTCTATTCCAAGAAAGAAACCCCCTATGTAACTCTTCCTTTGGAAGAGATTACATCTCCCCCCACGCTGGAAGACGAACCCGCTCCGGCCCCGAAGGCGAAGGCCGACCGCAAGACTCCTTTCGGTCTGTCCAACCTGCTGGCTGATAACCCTCATGGCCTGACCGATGTCCTGCTGAAGGATTGGCTGGCCCTGCGCAAGGCGAAGAGAGCTGCTGTCACCGAGACCGTCTGGAACTCGCTGAACGCCGAGCTCGTGAAGTGCGCTGCATTGGGTATCACTTCGGATGTCGCGATGACCGAGGCCCTGTCTGCCGGCTGGCAAGGGTTCAAGGCGTCCTGGATCGCCAAGCGCCTTGCCGAACAGGTGGGGCAAGCACCTGCCAAGCCGAAAGCACCCTCGCGCCACCACGGCTTCGCAGATCGCGACTACACCACCGGCCTGAAGCAGCGGGAGGACGGTAGCTATGCGCTCTGAGAAAGTGACCCCGATCAACCAGGCATCCGTGGCGGGCCGCGTCCAGCCTGCCGAATGCGAGAAGCACGGCGCCTTCGAGCAGAAGGTCACAATTTTGATGGGTAAGGCCCTGCGCAGTCAGTGCCCAGAATGCGCCCGAATCGCCAAGGAGCAGCGCGATGCGCGCTCAGAGGCAGAGCAGGCACTGAATGTACGCATGGCGATCTCCCGAAAGCTGGGGGACTCGTTGATCCCGAAGCGCTTCGCTGGCCGCTCGCTGGCGAACTACAAGGTCGAGCACGAGGGCCAGGCTGAGGCGCTGCGCTTCTGTCGCCACTACGTGAAGACCTTCGACAAGATTGCCGAGGCCGGCCGCTGCATGGTGCTGCTTGGCAAGCCTGGAACCGGCAAGACCCACTTGGGCGCAGGGATGGCCTACGACCTAATGCGCAACACGTCGCACTCCGCCGTGTACCGCACTGTCGGTTCCGTCCTGCAAGCCATCCGCGCCACTTACGACCGCTCCAGCGAAACAACTGAGGCAAGCATCTTGGCCAGTTTGATTGAGCCGTCACTCCTAGTGCTGGACGAAGTCGGGGTGAGTAGGGAGCAGCCCAGCGACTTCGAGCTGACGACCCTGTTCTCGATCATCAACGGCCGCTATGAGCAGGTGAAGCCAACTGTCGTGATCTCAAACCTGGACGGCAGCCAACTGCCTGTGGCCATGGGGGAGCGTTGCGTCGATCGCCTGCGCGAGGGCGGAATGATCGTCGTCCTGTTCGATTGGGAGTCTCACCGCGGCAAGGAGGGCATGTGATGACGCCTGCACAGGAAAAGGCCATAGCCGAACTGCGTCGCCAGGGTTTCCGGGGCGTCGATGACGGATTGAGCAGCAGGTCGGAGAAAGAAGGTGGTCGGCCTCTCGCCCGCACTGACACACCTCCGCAAGGTTTATGCGGGCTTGAGGCCGGTGCGCGAGATTTTATAAATCCGAAAAGTGTTGATCAAGGGGTCTGCATGGCTGAGTTAACCGTTCGCTTGGAAGGATGCTGTCCATGACCTTCGACAAGCAAAAGCTCCAGCCGCTGCTGTGGTCAGTGGTGGGCGCATTCAGCCAGGGCGACCATGACCTGCGGAGGCACCTGGATGCCCTGGACGAGTTCCTGGGGGAGGTTACGGTCGAGCAGGTGGCCCTGGACCTGCTGGAAGAGAATCGACAACTTGCCGCTCGGTTGCGCGCCGCGGAAAAGCAACTGCTGGAGGTGGCGGCATGACCGAGAAAATCAGCGTCAATTGCCAGGCCAAGCTGTCCGAGGCTGTGACCATGCTCACCCGCCTGTTCCGCGACAAGAGGTTCGTCGTGGTCAGCATGCGCCCGGGCAAGGACCGGACCCTGGACCAGAACGCCCTGTGGTTCGCGTTCTACAAGCGCATCGCCGAGATGACCCAGATCGGTGACGCATCGGACGCGCGCAAGTACTGCAAGCTGCATCACGGCGTGCAGATCCTGCTGAACGAGGATCAGGACTTCCAGGCGGCCTGGTACCGGGTCATGCGCCACCTGTCCTACGAGGAGAAGCTCGACATGATGGGCGACTGCAAGCTGCTCGGCCCGGACGGCATGCCGGTGACCAGCCTGTTCAATCGTGCCCAGGGCATCGCCTACACCGATCGAGTGGTGGCGGACTTCTCTGCCCGGGGTGTGTTCTTCGGCGACCTGCTGGGGGATGAGGCGGCATGAGCCATCAATTCAAGCCGGGCGACCTGGCCCTTGTGATCAACCACACGTACCAGCCAGCCATTGGCCTGTGTGTTGAGCTGGTATCGCGGCACTTGGTTGGTGCTGTAGATCGGCGCGACCCGATGGACCCTGGCGTTTATGAGCAGGCTGACGGCGAGCCCGTGTGGGTGGTTGCTGAGATGCAGGGTGAGTCGAACTGCATTGTTTGGGAGAAGTGGATCATGCCCCTGCGCGGCGACTTCGCACCCGAGCAGCAGAAAGCCAAGGAGGCCGAGCCATGCGCGTAGCCGAGATCAAACCGAAGAAGTGCAAGGCGCCAGGTTGCGGCAAGCACTTCAGGCCGACCATGACCACGCAGAAGGTGTGCAGCATCGCCTGTGCGCTGGCCATGTCGAAGGATTCGAAGGTGCAGAAGGTGGCGGCCAAGGCCATCACCAAGCAGGCCCGCCAGGACCTGCAGGAGCGCCGGGAGAAGCTGAAGACCCGCCGCGAGCACATGGCCGAAGCGCAGACGGCGTTCAATGCCTACATCCGCGAGCGCGACGCCGGCCTGCCGTGCATCAGCTGCGACTCACTGCCGAGCGACCACGACCTTATCACCGGCAGCCGCTGGGACGCTGGGCATTACCGGTCGGTGGGCGCCTGCCCGGAGCTGCGCTTCGAGCCGTTGAACGTCCACCGCCAGTGCGTGAAGTGCAACCGGAACCTGTCGGGCAATGCCGTCGAGTACCGGATCCGCCTGGTGAAGCGTATCGGCGCCGACCAGGTCGAGTGGCTGGAGGGCCATCATAAGGCCCTGCGCCTGACCATAGAAGACCTGCAGGCCATCAAGGCCCTGTACAGGCAGAAACTCAAAGACCTACGGAGGGCTGCAGCATGAACTACCACAACGTCATTTCCGCAGTGGTGCGCGCACTCGCCGCCGAGACAATCAACAGCGCCGGGGGCTGCGACTTCGAGCCCAAGGTCCAGACCGCCAAGCAGAAGGGCGAGATCTCCGGCAAGGATGCCGCGCTGCTGGCCGACTCGATCGTGCATAGGCTGCTGCATGCCCAGCTCAGCCCGAGGCACTGGAACGCCTTGGTGGCCAAGTACAGCACACACCGGGGACGGAAGATCGATTCCATCGGGCGCCTGGTGGCGGTGGTGGAGAGCCCGGCGCCGCGTCGGTTCACCCAGCAGGCAGTGCTGACCTGGGCCGTGCCGCAACAGTGCAAGGGCATCCAGCGCAAGGTGACCCAGGCAAAGACACCAGACCCGCGCGAGAGCGACAGGGAAGGGCAGTGGGACTGGCGCAACAAGGCCGCTGCCGAATCTGTCGCCCGTGCGAACCGGCATGCCCGAGCTGTAGCAGAGACGAAACCGGGCGAGATGATTGTCCTGGCGGAATCGAACTACGACATGAGCACCTGGGATTCGCAGGGCCTCACCGAGCGCACCTACCAGCGCTGGAGCAAGGCGATTCGCGACAACCTGGAGTCGATGGTGGACGAGGCCCTGGTCGAGGCTCAGCACATGCTGGAGGCGGTTGGCGTGTTGACCGGCGAGGCGGCATGAAAAAGGCCCTCAAAAGGGCTTGCAATATCATGTCGCCATGTCGCATTATTCACCCATCTTGTCATTCCTGCGCGTGTTGAGGAGTGACCAGAAAAACCCGGCCAAGCAGCCGGGTTTTTTCGTTATGGCATCTTGCTATCTCATCAGGTGTCAATTTATTGTTGGATCCAATGTTCAATAAATTGGCGTAGAGGTGGCAATGCTGGACGGTTTCCTTTTGGGTCTTGAGATGCTCAAGCAAGCTGCCTTGACGGGCGTGCTTGCAGTTTTTGTCGTTGTGGCGTTTTTGCTTTTGAAGAACATGCTTAGCCTCGACGGTGTATGGCCATACGTTGTTGTTGGACTGGTGCTGCTAGCTCTTATCGTTCTCCCTCACGGCTGGGCAGTAGTGTTCCCGCCCGAGCATTTGAGCTTCTTCGATATGGCCGAGCAGCGCGGCAATCCCAAGGCATCTGATCTCCTGGTTGCAGACTTCTGGGGAGTAGTTGTCGGTAGCGCGGTTGCCTACTTTGGGATGATGTACTTCGAACACCGCTCCAGGTGGTAATGGGATCGGGGAGAGCCCTGCTTAGGCAGGGCTTTTTTATGTCTGTAGGAAATCGGATGAAGCCATCATCCGCGTGGAGCCTACTGGCATTCGCGCTGGCCCTGGCCAGCTACGCCCTACACCGCGACATCAGCGCCAATGTCTTCCTTGGCTGCGTCTTCATCATCCAAGGGTTGAAAGGTTACGGAGCAAATACTGGTTGAATATACAGTACTTATGTGGCATAGTTTCCTACATCAGCGACAGGCCTGAGGTTGGTGAAACCTCGTCACCCCTGATCCTCGCCAGAAGACCTCGAGTCTCGAGCCATCGCCCATGAGCGCCATACGCCCAATACAGAGGCCTGAACTTAAATCAGCTCAGTAACGGAGTTTAAAATGGTAAACGCAAACTCAGCATCTCAAACCTTGCAAGATCTTTGGACTCAAGTAGCACCGGTGGATAACACCGGCATGCTTAGGCGCGTGGTTTTTGCGGAAGGCAAGTTTTATGCGGCTGGTGGCAACGGTCTTCCCACAACCACTCAGCTTGTCAGCGGAGACGCAACTGGTACAGCGTGGACCAAGCTTAAGGGCGCCGTCACCTCTGATAGCGGAAAGGTCCTCAACGAGCTGTACTGGAACGGTCTTGGGACAACGCTTCAAGGCCTTTCTCAATCCGGCAATGTGGTCCACGGCAGCATTGCACGCCCTTTAAGGGATTGGACAGACCTTACGGCAGCTGCTCGCGCGTATGTAGACTTGCATGGCATTGTGTATTATCAGCCAATTTACGGCGACATCGCGACCTGGATACTGGTTGGGTCTAACGGTAAAGTCTTTTCCCGTTATGAGGATTGGTCAGGCACGGTGGAGCGCACTACGACCTTCACTTCTAGCGAGACTGTGTACTGCGTCAACGTCATTGGCGTTTTTGTGTTGATTGCGGGATCGAATGGGAAGCTGCTTAGTGCTGTGAAGATGCCAATGGGTAATCCGCAATCATTCGCGACCAGAACCAGCACCTTCGGCACTAGCACCATCCTTTCCATGAAGCTTTGCAACGGGAAAATGTTTATCGTTGGTGCGGATGGCAAGATGGCATATTCATCCGATGGGCTTAGCTGGACTGCTGTTGAAGATACCAGTTTCGGTGGAACCATTATCCGCGACATTGCTTACGGTAATGGCAAGTATGTAGCTGTCGGCGACGGCGGCAAGACAGCCGTTTCCGAGGATGGGATCGGCTGGGTTCAGCAAGCCAACACTTTCGCAGGAACCGATATCCGGAGCGTCGCCTACGGCAACGGCAATTTTGTAGCTGTTGGTGCAGGCGGCAAGATTGCTTACTGGACTCCATGATCTTCTATCTCCTTGCGTAATAGAGCCCAGCCTTCGCGCTGGGCTTTTCCATTTCTGGAGACGATCGAAGTCCGTCGGCAACGTGCAGGGGTAACAGTCGGCGCGGGGACTGGAGGGAAACGCCACGACAGTGACCTGACAGGGTTGCCATTTCCACCCATTTGAGCCTCGGCATTTGCCGGGGCTTTTTCGTTTCTGGAGGCCGCATGGAAAAGCTACAACTCGACGTTGAGGTTGAGGGCACCGCTGACTTCCTGCGCCCTCTGGCTGAAACGCTCAGGTCACTTGAACATTTTCCCGAGTTTCCGTTCCAGGTCTTTCGCGACCTTGTCACCAACAGCCTTCATGAGCTTTCCGTAAGTCTCGACAGCGCCGCATTTGCCGCAGGTGATCTTCGAGTTGTCGTTCGGCCTAGCCGGGACCTCGAACTTGTCACTGCCGCACTTGGCGCACTTGAGGGTTATCTTCATCGTTTTTCGCTCCGTGAAACGTCTTGTGTGGAAGCTCGACGATAGCACGGAGCCATTGCCTGCAAAGGGCGGGCATTTTATTCACAAGCTCCCCGCAAAGGGAGGAACCGAGATGCCAAACATCATGCACGAAAAGGACCCTGGCCTATGGGCCGCCGTGCTCACATGGGTGCTGGCTCACCAGCCCCAGTTGTATGCCGCTGGCTTGTCGGTCGCGATCGCTGCCCTCCGGGTGGTGTATGGCGGCGGCAGCAGACGGCAAATGTTTTTGGAGGGCGCGCTCTGCGGCCTCATTACCTTGGCCCTGGTGCCGCTGCTCGAATGGATGGGCTTGCCACAGGGCATGGCCACCTTCGCGGGCGGTGCCGTCGGCTTTATGGGCGTGGAGAAGCTTCGCGGCTACTCCGACCTGTTCCTGTCTCGCAAGGCTCAGGGGTGACTCGATGATCATGCGAGCCCTCAGTGCGAGAGCGAGCTGACGACGTTGCACGCCAGATCAACGAGGCGAAGGCATGGTGCCGCGCCACAAATTCTAGGTGCGCCGTTTCGTGGCGCGAAAACCTGAGGATGATCCATGGACAACCAGCACAAAAAGATCACCGGCTACCGCGACCTCACCCAGAGCGAGATCGACGGGATGAACTCGATCAAAGCCCTGGAGGCCGACGCCGGCGAACTGTTCAAGCAGATCGGCCAGATCGAAGGTGTCGACCCGCGACTCCTGGCCCTGGCCCTGGCCAAGACCAACTTGCAGCAGGGCTTCATGTGGTTTGTGCGCTCGATCGCCAAGCCTGCCGATCCATTCGCCTGAGAACAACCATGACCACCATCGCTTACAAGGACGGCGTGATCGCCTACGACTCAAGAACTGTTCGCGGCACCGTAGTCATGGAAGATGACTGCGAGAAACTGCAGGTGGTTAACGGCGTTAGCTTTATCTGCACTGGTGCGACCTGTGACTTCGATGCGCTGATTGCTGCCTACTTTGGCGAGCCTGCAACGGTACCGGTTGAGGCGTCAGGCTATGCAATCACCGACGGTGAGTTATGGCTGGTTGGCCACGATGACAAAACCGGCATCTGGAAATCCAGAATTGGGTCGAGTCGGGTCGATGCAATTGGAAGTGGATCGCCATTCGCTCTGGCGGCAATGGACATGGGCGCAAGTGCGTACCAGGCCGTCGAAATGGCCGCCAGGCGAGATACGAATACAGGCGGCAAGATCAGGACGGTTCGGGTGATCCGCGAAGCAGGGTAGGTGTGCCGCAGGTGAGTGCGGCACAAGTTAGCTTATGGCCTGTTTAAAAGGCATGTGAGCGTAGCGGGGTCCGCGGTGCACTCAGGTGCAACTGTAAGCCCGAGACACGCGATAAGTATGACAATCCAAATCCAATCGTCCATGGACACTCCTGCTGTTGATGTGAGGGCAGTAGTTGGCCATCTAAAAAGATTCTTCTGGGCCCTATTGGTGACCTCTGGAGGGTCGCGATCATGAATCAGCGACCTTATCCGCCAGCCAGCCTGGTCGATCACCTATTCCTGACTTTGAGCCCGGCACCTGAGGTGTGGGAGTGGGTGCAGCAGGAGATCCTGGCCACCACAGGCAGTATCCACAACGAAGACCACGCCCACCTGATCGACGCAAACATCGGCGTGCTCTGGGCATCCTCTGGATTCGCCAAACAGGGCCGAGTGGTGCTTGGCCAGGCCGAGCAACTGATGTTACGCGCTGGCGGCTGGCAGAAGGCACGGCAAGAGCAGCAGATGCGGGAATGGTTCGGAGAAGAACCGGACTTCCTCATCACCCTGGCTGCCGACTATTGCGCCCAGTGCACCAACGCTGAGTTCTGCGCGCTAGTGGAGCACGAACTCTTTCACATAGCGCACAAGCTCGATAAGTACGGCGCCCCGGCATTCACCCAAGACGGTATGCCCAAGCTTGAGATGCGCGGCCATGACGTCGAAGAGTTCGTCGGCGTAGTGAGGCGCTACGGTGCCAGCGAAGACGTACAGCAGCTGATCGACGCTGCAAGCCGGCCGCCTGAGGTGGCCAAGATCAACATTTCGAGGGCCTGCGGAACCTGTCTGCTCAAGTCTGCCTGACCTTGGACAGACCTAAGACGGATTTGAACCTATGGCAGCCCTGAACAACGAGGTGAAGGCCTTCATCGTTCAGGCCTTGGCCTGTTTCGATACCCCAGCACAGGTTGCGGCCTCGGTCCGAGAGGAATTCGGCATCGAGGTAACCCGACAGCAGTGCGAATCACACGACCCCACAAAGCGCTCCGGGAAGGACCTGGCCAAGCGGTGGGTGACCCTGTTCGAAGACACTCGAGCGCGATTCCGTGAAGAGACGGCTGAGATCCCGATCGCCAATCGTGCCTACCGACTCCGGGCACTGGGCAGGATGGTCGAGAAGGTCGAGGGCATGCGCAACTATGGCCTGGCCCTCCAGATCTTGGAGCAGGCGGCCAAGGAAGTCGGCGACGTCTACGTGAACCGCCAGACCAAGAACGAGAATCCCCACGACAACGTGCCGCCCACCCGAGTGCAGGTCGACGTGGTGGATGCGAGGAAGCCTGATGCCGTCACTTAACGTGCCCCAGGCAAGCTTCCTACGCATGGAGCAGAAGTTCCGCGGCTTCGTGGCCGGCTTCGGCTCCGGCAAGACCTGGGTGGGCTGTGCCGCGCTGTGCAAGCATGTTTGGGAGTGGCCCCGGATCGACTCCGGCTACTTCGCCCCGACGTACCCGCAGATCCGCGACATCTTCTTCCCGACCATCGAGGAGGTCGCGTTCGACTGGGGCCTGAAGGTCAAGACCAAGGAGAGCGACAAGGAAGTCGAGTTCTACAGCGGCGGCCAGTACCGCAGCACGACCATCTGCCGCTCGATGGAGAAGCCGCAGACCATCGTGGGCTTCAAGATCGGGCATGCCCTGGTCGACGAGCTCGACGTTTTGCCCGCGCTGAAGGCTGAGCACGCCTGGCGCAAGATCATTGCCCGGATGCGCTACAACGTGCCCGGGCTGAAGAACGGCGTAGACGTGACCACGACCCCCGAGGGGTTTAAGTTCGTCTATCAGCAGTTCGTGAAGCAGCTGCGCGAGAAGCCGGCCCTGCAGGGCATGTATGGCCTGGTGCAGGCCAGCACGTTCGACAACGAACTGAACCTGCCACCGGACTACATCCCATCGCTGATGGAGTCGTACCCGGCACAGCTGATCCTGGCCTACCTGAACGGCCAGTTCGTCAACCTGAATGCAGGCTCGATCTACCACGCCTACGACCGGAAGCTGAATTCCTGCTTCGACACCGTGGAACAAGGAGAACCCCTGTTCATCGGCATGGACTTCAACGTCGGCAAGATGGCGGCGATCACGCATGTCAAGCGCGCCGACGGAAAGCCCAGGGCGGTGGATGAGCTGATTGACGGCTTCGATACCCCGGACATGATCCGGCGGATCAAGGAGCGTTATTGGCGGCACAACGGCAACGGGTACGACAAGACCTGCGAAATCAGGATCTACCCGGACGCCTCGGGCGGGTCGCGCAAGTCGGTGAACGCCAGCGAGACGGACATCGCCATCTTGCGGCAGGCCGGCTTCAGCGTGATCGCGCCCGACGCCAACCCGCCAGTAAAGGACCGGATCAACGCCATGAACGCGATGTTCTGCAACGCGAATGGCGAACGCCGCTACCTGATCAACCCGCTGCGCTGCCCGACCTATGCGGACGGCCTGGAGCAGCAGGTGTGGGCGCCCAACGGCGAGCCCGACAAGAAATCTGGCGTGGACCATGCGAACGACGCGGGCGGCTACTTCATCCACCACGATTACCCAATTGAACGCCCGGTCTTCACGACCCAATCCCTGAGAATGTGACCATGAGTGATAACCCGAGCATCACGCTGCCCGCTGTCGACGCGATGCGCGCCTACTGGGCCGTGATCTCGCCGCTCATGGGCGGGACCATGGCGATGCGGGCGGCAGGGAAGTCCCTGCTGCCGCAGTACCCAGCCGAAGACGACGAGTCCTACAAAGAGCGCTTGCGCCTTTCGACGTTGTTGCCAGCGTACTCCGAGACAGTCGGCAACATGACCTCCCGGGTGTTCGCCGAGCCTCTGCAGGTTGGCGATGATTTGCCGGAGCCCATTGTCGAGATGACCGCAGACATTGATCACGCTGGCAATGACCTGAACTCCTGGGCGGTTGGCTTCTTCACCGAGGGCCTGAGCCACGGCCTGTGTCACGCCTTCGTCGATCACCCGCCAGCGGGCGAACTGAAGACCCAAGCCGACGAGCAGGCCGCCGGCGTGCGCCCCTACGTAGTACTGATCAAGCCTGAGCAGGTGCTGGGCTGGCGCGCGAAGGGCGGCGTCCTGACCATGGTCCGCTACATCGAGGTGGTCGAGGAGGAGGACGGCCAGTTCGGCGCAAAGTGCGTCGAGCAGATCCGTGTGCTGGAGCCTGGCTCTTGGCGAACCTATCGCCGGTCGGCCAAAGCGGTACGGGGCAAGCAGGTTAGCTCAAGCGGGACTTGGGAGATGCATGATGAGGGCACCAACAGCCTGACCGCCATCCCATGGGTCACCTTCTACACCGGCCGCACCGGTTTCATGACGGCCAAGCCGCCGCTGATTGAGCTGGCGCACCTGAACGTCAAGCACTGGCAGAGCCAGAGCGACCAGGACAACATCCTGCATGTCATCCGCGTGCCTATTCTGGTGCGCATCGGCGTTCAGGCGCAGTACGACAATCAGGGGAAGGTGATTCCTCCAGAGTTCAAGGTTGGTACCGGGCAGCTGACCGACCTTCCCAAAGACGGCAACCTCAAGTACGTCGAGCACACCGGCCAAGCCGTCGAGTCTGGCCGTACTGCACTGCAAGACCTGATTGGCGAGATGCGCATGGCCGGGGCCAAGCTGCTGACTCCGGACGAGTCCGCCATCAAGACCGCCACCCAGGCGGAGGAGGAGGCGGCGCAGGAGCTATCCCCGCTGGCGCGCATGGCGCACCACTTCGCCGACTGTCTGGCGCAATTGCTTCAGTTCATGGCCGACTACCGCGACCTGGGCGAGGGTGGCACCGTTGAGATGCGCGGTAACTTCGACGTCGATTACATACCGGAAGTGTCGCTGCCGACGCTAGTGTCCATGGCCAACGCAGGCATGATCTCCAAGGAGACGCTGTTCACCGAGATGCAGCGCCGCGGCGTCATCAGCGATGAATACGACTGGGAAGAGGAGCTGGGCAAGATTGAGGCCCAAGGCCCGGCTCTCGGTACGCTGTGATGAAGACGGCCAACGAGAAGCTGCTGAACGAGCTAATCGGGCATGAGGTCGACCTGTCCAGGCTGAGCAACAGCCAAGTTGTGACGGTCATCAAGATCCTCAACAGCAAGGACGCCGACCTTCGAGCTGCGCTGATCGAGGCTATCGACAACCTTGGCACTGACCTGTCGGCCGCAGCTGTCGATTTCGCCCTGTCGGCGGTGCTGCGGATCAACCAGCAGACCTTCATTGAGATTCGCCTGGCCATGGACCAGGTGACCGACGGGCTGATCAGCTACGAGCTGGCGTTCCAGCAGAGCGCGCTGGGCGCTGTTCTCCCGGCCCTGGTGCATGAGGCTTACCCGGTCGTCTCCCCGGCGTTCAGCGCTGTGAAGGCTATCACCCAGACCCGACCATTCCAGGGGCGCCTGCTGAGGGAGTGGATGGCCGGCATCGAGTCCAGCCGCGCCGCCGCAGTGCGAGACGCAGTGCGCTCGGGCGTGGTCGAGGGGCGTGCCACGGCTGAGATCGTTCGCACGGTCATGGGCAGTCGGGTTCAGCAATACGCCGACGGGGCCCTCCAGAAGGCCAGGCGCGACGTTGAGGCGGTAGTGCGGTCTGCGGTATCCCATACCGCCGAAACGGCCAGCGACGCAGCGTACGAGGCCAACAGCGATATCATCAGCCACGTCGAGTGGCTCAGTACGCTGGACAACCACACGTCAAGCGACTGCCGGATCCGCGACCGGCTGCCCTACACCCTGGGCACCTACAAGCCCATCGGCCACACGATCCCATGGCTGGCCGGGCCTGGTCGCATCCACTTCTGCTGCCGGTCATCCAAGGTTCCGGTGCTCAAAAGCGCCAAGGCCTTGGGCTTCAGCGACGGCGCAACGCGGGCGAGCATGGACGGCCAGGTGCCGGAGTCGACCACCTATGCCGAATGGCTCAGCAAACAGTCGGCAGCGCGCCAGGACGAGATCCTTGGCCCGGAGCGTGGCCGACTGATGCGTGAGGGCGGGCTGAAGCTCAGCGCCTTCTACAACGACAAAGGGAAGTTCCTGTCCCTCGGCGAGTTGCATGACAGGCTGACGCTTGCGGTGGATCGTAAACCCTGATGTATTGATGAAATCGAAACCAGTGCAAGGACACACGATGAGCCATCAACAGAACGCTGACTTCCTGCGACGCTTTATTCAGGGAGAGATCACGCAGTTGCAGGGCAGGGACATCATTGTTCAGGGGGACGCTCTGAATCCACATGTTGACGATTTCGAGGCAGTCGTCGATATCGGGAAATACCAGTACGTGGGGTACACGTATTGGAGCGAGGAAGGGAACAATATCAACCTATACAGCGCTCTCGTAATGTTTGCGTATGGGCGAGAAAGTCTTCTGGCTAAGCAAGAAGCTGAGCAAGAAACGTCCAATTGAAGAAACGCTGAACACAAGGCCCCGGCATCTGTCGGGGCTTTTTTTTGCCTGCGGTTCGGATGGACGGGGCGCAACTGGGGCCGGATGGCTCATCAACTGGCCGGATGGCCCAGAGAGACGACATGAAACTCAAGACCGTTGAAGTGGATGGCAAGCAGTACGCCGTGATCGAAGATGGCAAGCCGGTTTACGTCGAGGACGATGGCAAAGAGGTCGCCTTCGATGCCGTGGGCACTCGCAATACCATCACCCGGCTGAACGCCGAAGCCAAGTCGCACCGCGAGCGCGCCGACGGCTTCGAGAGGACCGCCAAGGCGTTCGAAGGCATCGACGATGCCGCGTCCGCCAAGAAAGCCCTGGAAATCGTCGCCAACCTCGACGCCAAGAAGCTGGTGGATGCCGGCGAGATCGAGAAGGTGAAGGGCGAGATCAGCAAGGCCTTCCAGACCCAGCTCGATGAAGCCAACACCAAGGCGCAGGGCTTCGAGCAGCAGCTGTATGCCGAGAAGATCGGTGGCAGCTTCGCCCGCTCGCAGTTCATCGCCGAGAAGATGGCGGTGCCGGCTGACATGGTCCAGGCCACCTTTGGCAACAGCTTCAAGATCGAGGACGGCAAGGTCGTCGCATACGACGCCCAGGGCCAGAAGATCTTCAGCCGCAGTCGCCCGGGTGAGTTGGCCGACTTCAACGAAGCGCTGGAAACCCTCGTCTCGCAGTACCCCCATCGCGACCACATCCTGAAGAGTTCCGGCGCCAATGGTGGCGGCGCTCCGAACGGCGGTGGCAGCACCAAAACCATAAAGGGCAACTTCGGCGGCACCAAGGCAGAGCGCCTGGAAGCCATGAAGGGCCTGATCGCAAGCGAATAAGGAGGCCCAATGGCCCTTTCGAACATGAAGGTGTTCAACGAATACCTTCGCCACGCCACCATCGAAACCCTCAGCCAGGACGTCGACAAGTTCAACGCCGCCTCGGCTGGTTCGATTCGACTGACCACTCAGGGTATCGACGGTGACTTCCTGCAGGAGTCGTTCTGGGCTGGCCTGCACGGCGCTCAGCGTCGCGTTGACCGCTATGCCGCTAACGGCAATCAAGCGGCGACCCCTCTGTCGCAGAAGCAGTACGACTCGGTGAAGATCGCCGGCGGCTTCGGCCCTATCCTGTGGGAGCCTGCCCAGCTGTCCTGGGTGCAGAAAAACCCCGAGGAAGCGCTGGAGGTCATCAGCCGCAACCTGTCCGAAGCCATCGTCTCGGACCAGCTGAACACTGCCATTGCAGCCCTGGTCGCGGCCATCGGCAACCAGCCGGGCGCGCTCAACGACGTATCTGCAACCGCTGGCGTCGACTACATCGCCATCAACGGTGCGCACGCGCTGTTCGGCGACGCCTCAGCACGACTGATCGCCCAGGTCATGACCGGCGCCCAGTATCACGCCCTCATCGGCAAGAACCTGGCCAACAACCAGCAGCTGTTCCAAGCAGGTGGTGTTCTGGTCGTCGACGTTCTGGGCAAGGCGGTCATCGTTACCGACGCCCCGGCGCTGTACGAGGCCGGCACCCCGAACAAGCAGAAGGTGCTCAGCCTGGCCGACGGCGCGGCCATGGTGATGGACGGTTCCGACCTGATCACCAACATCGAGACCTCCAACGGCAAGGAGCGCATCGAGACCACCATGCAGGCCGACTACACCTTCGGCCTGGGCCTCAAGGGCTACACCTGGGACACCGCCAATGGCGGCAAGTCGCCGACCAACTCCGAGCTGTCCACCGGCACCAACTGGGACCTGGTGGCAAACAGCATCAAGGGCTCGGCCGGCGTCATGACCATCGGCGACGCCACCAAGTAACCGGTACCGCGCCCTACGGGGCGCCTTCCTCAGGAGATCGCCATGAGCGAGAGCATCATCTACGAGCAGCACCCGGTCTCGGCAGAGCGCAAGACCTTCCTACGTCGCAAGGGCTATAAAATCATCGACGCCAAGTTCGCGCCGGAGGGCTACGAGCATCCCGAGCCGATCAAGGAGGGTAAAGCCTCCAAGGTCAGCAAGTCCGCAGCGGAAAAGAAAGCCGCTGAAGAAGCCGAGCAGAAGGCAAAGCTGCAGGCAGCGCTGACCGAGAAGGGCGTCCAGTTCGGGCCTGAAGCCACTCTGGAAGACCTGCAGAAGCTGCTGGATGGGGCCGCGTAATGATGACCTACATCAGCATCGAACAGGTCGACGCGCTGCTGGGCCAGACCTGGGCGCCGGATGAAAAGAAGGCGCGCGCGGTGCTGATGGCCAACACCTGGCTCACCAACCAGGGCCTGCCCGAGTTCGACACGGTTCCCGCCGATGTCTTGCAGGCGGGCGCAGAGGTGGCGGTGGAGGCGGCGGCGGGCAACCTGTACCAGGCGAAAGAAACCGGCGTGCTGAGCAGGTCCGTGGATGCTGACGGTGTGTCGAGTAGCAAGACCTACTCGGCTGCGTCCAAGGCCATCAGCGCTGGTGAGTCCTTCGCCTTGGCCCTGCTGGCGCGGTATCTGGGCACAGGCCAGGTCAAGATCGTCAGGGGGTGACATGGGGCTTCGACGCGAGTTACAGGCCGAGCTGGCCCAGGCCTTCGATACGGATCTGGCCGACGCAGTGGCGGTGGTTGATGGCAGCCGGTCTGTACCTGGCACCTATGACCCTGAGAAGGGCGGTAGTGCGCCAGCGGCAACGCTGCACTATGCCGGTCGTGGCGTCTTCGGCCAGTACAAGGCCCGTGAGATCGACGGTACACGCATCCTGGCGACAGACGTACGCCTCAAGGCGCTGCAGAACGAGCTGTTCGTGAAGGATGGCGACGCGGTCACGGAAGTCCCTGCCATCCCCGCCATCCCCGCCATCGGTGACCGCATCAGCGGCTACCGAGTCATGAGCGTCGGACAGGACGCGGCCAAGGCCACCTGGATCATTCAACTGAGGAAGTGACCATGGCTCGCGGCTCACACATGACCAGCCGCTACGGCGGCCTGGATGGGAGCTTTGCTGCCCAGCTGGAGCAGTTCGCAGAGGCCGCCAAGGAGGCGATGGACCTGACCTTCCGTGAGGTCGTCATCATGGTCGGCCGCAAGCTGGTGTCCATGTCGCCGGTCGGCAACCCGGACCTCTGGAAAGTGAACGTCGAGGCCCAGGGCAGCGCGGCTGAGCAGATAGCTACTTACAACGCCAAGGCGGCGGCGATCAATGCCGGCATCACTGCCGACCAGGCCAACTACACCAAGAGCGGCAACCTGAAAGGCGGCCTGCGACTGCGCAAGCCGCTGACCAAGCGCGAGCAGCGCGAGAACTTCGGGTTCGGCGTCCGGAGGGTTGGCCAGGGTTACGTGGGCGGCCGCTTCCGTAGTAACTGGCAGCTCACCACTGGCGCTCCAGCCGCAGGCGAGATCGAGGACATCGAGAGCGCCGGCGAGACGCTGGACAGGCTTCTCCTGGCTGCCGGTGATCTCTCCCACGGCGAGGTCGCCTACATCGTCAACAACCTGCCGTATGCCATCCCTCTGGAGTACGGCCACAGCTCACAGGCGCCTGGCGGCATGGTGCGAGTCACCGTCGCCGACTTCCAGCGCATCGTCGAAGAAGCCATCAGGACCCACCGAGCATGAGCCACGCAAGAGCACGACAGGCCATCGAGATCAAGTTGATGGCCTGGGCCATGGCGCGCCCGATCAGGGTCGCGAACTTCGAGCAGGGTTTCGAAGCCGGGCCCGACGAAACCTACCTGCAGGCCTTTCAACTACCGGCGGGCACCACCTGTCGCTACCTTGGCAGCGAAGCCTACGAGTACGCCGGCGTGTATCAGGTGAGCATCGTCTGCCCCGCGGGCCAGCCACTGGCTACCGCCGAGAGCCTGGTCGAGGAGCTTTCGAGCCTCTTCCAACTGGACTCGGCGCTCAGCCGCAACGGTTTCGAAGGCCTGGTCACCGAACCAGTTGACCAGGGCCCAACCATCACCGAGTCGGCGACCTACACGGTCCCGGCCAGCTTCACCTACCGCGGTGTCGCGGACCAATCGCCCGCTGGGGCTTAACCATCCGCCGCCCGGCGGGCAACAACGAGGAAACACTTCATGGCCGCAAAATTCCCGCTGCCGAACGGCTCTGTGCTGGAAATCGCCAGCGTTTTCGGCGCCGCCGTCGCCTTCACCGCCCTGACCAACGCCGCGCCACCGGTGGCCACCTCTGCCGGTCACGACATCGAGAATGGCGATGTCCTGCTGGTCAGCTCCGGCTGGGCGCTCATCGCCGACCGCGCCGTCAGTGCCGCAAGCGTTGCTGCCGACACCTTCGCGTTGAAAGGCCTCAACACCACCAACGTGGACAAGTACACCCCTGGCGCCGGCGTAGGCTCGGTGCTCCCGGTGACCGCCTGGGCGCAGATTTCCAAGGTCACCGCGTTCACCTCGGCTGGCGGTGAGCAGCAGTACCTCACCGTGGGTTATCTGGAAGATGACGACGACCGTCAGTTCCCGACCAACCGCAACCCGATCACGCTGTCGATCACCGTCGAGGACCAGCCGAGCGCTGCCTACGTCGCACTGGTCGAGAACTATGGCGACAGCAAGGAGCTCGCGGTGGTGCGCCTCAAGCTGCCGGGTGGCGACCAGATCCTCTACCCAGGCTATGTCAGCATCACCACCACCCCGACCATGGATCGGAACAGCCTCATGACGCGCACCATCAGCATCGCGCTGTCGGGCCGTCCCGTTCGTATCCTGGCCGGCGCGTAAGGAGCCCTCATGGCAAAGATCAAAATCGCGCAGAACCCAACGTTCACCGCCGTGGTGCAGGTTCCGCGCATTGGCGCCGAGCCGGCGCCCGTGGAGTTCCAGTTCCGCTATATGGACCGCGTGGCCCTGTCCATGATGTTCGATCGTTGGAACAAGGCGCGCGACGCCTGGGCGGAGAAGGTCCAGAAGGACGGGGCCACCTGGGAGGAGGTCACCACCGGTGAAATCGCCCTGCAGGCCGGGCAACTAGGAGAGATCGTCACCGGCTGGGATCTGGAGGACGAATTCAGCGTCGAGGCCATCGCCGACCTGGTGCGCACCTGCACCGGAGCGCCGAAGGCGGTCATCGACGCCTACCAGGCCGCCTACAGCCCGGCCCGCCTGGGAAACTGAGGGCGGCGGCCCGGGCCTGCTACGAGCGCGGTCCGTCTGCCGAGCAACTGGCGACGCTGGGCCTGACCTTTGATGACATCGAGGAGGAGGTGGTGGAGGTCTGGCCAGATGCATGGCCAGCCTTCCGCCTGTTCGATGCCATGGGTACGCAGTGGCGGGTGGCTTCTGGCGGCCCGTCAGGCCTGGACTACGCCGCCATTCCTGCAGCGGCCTCAATGCTCGGCATCAAGCGCCGCGACCTCACCGACATTTTCCCCGATCTCCGTGTCATGGAGATTGAGGCACTGGCCGTCATGGCCGAACAGCAGGAGTAGATCATGACCACCATTGCCTCTCTCGGTCTGCAGATTGATTCCGGAGATGCCGTTGAGGCGAAGGACAACTTAGACCTCCTGGCACAGGCGGGCGGCAGGGCAGAGCAGGCTGCCGATAGCCTGGCGGCGGGTTTCGGAAAGGCCGCATCGGCTGCTGGGGGCCTTGCAACGGCCGAAGCCAAGGTCGCGGAAACCACGGATGATGCGATGGCCCGCCTGACGGCGATGGCCAAGACCTCATTGGATGCCAGCGATTATCACAAGTCGCTGGCTGCAAGTGTGACCGGTGCCGGCGCCGCCATGGGCTCCGCGAAGGCCTCAGCTGCCGATTGGTCCGCCTATCAAGAGCAGATCAATGCCCGCGGCCGAGCGATCATCGAAACCGAGGACCGTCTCGCCGAAACCGCAAAGCGGGCGGCAGCCACTACCGGCCTTCAGGCCGAAGGCTTGCAGGATCTGCTCGGCAAGATCAACCCTGTTGTGGCGGCACTCGACAAGCTCGACAAACAACAGGCCGACCTGCAGAAATACCGCAATGCGGGCTTGATCGATGCAGACACGTTCCGCGAGTACAGCGCAAGAATCGAAACCAGCCGGCAGAAACTGGGCGAGTTCAGCGAGGGCATGCGTCAAGCCGGTATATCGACAGGACAGACTCAGGCAGCGCTGCGTCAGTTGCCGGCCCAATTCACTGACATTTTCACCAGTTTGGCCGGTGGTCAAAATCCGCTGCTGGTATTGATCCAGCAGGGAGGCCAGATTGCTGACTCGTTCGGCGGTATAGGCCCGACAATCGATGTACTTGGCGCGAAGATCAAGTCCGTGCTTGGTCTGGGCGGAGGGATCGGAACCGTAGGCAATGCACTCGAGGTCGTCGGTACCGGAGGCAAAGCGGCCGCAGAAGGAGCGGAGGCTGCGGGCGAAAGCCTGGGCTCAATGGCCGAGGGCGCGAACACCGCAGCCGACGCTGCGAAGAATGCGAAAGAAGCAACTGACGCGCTGACTGCCGCAACTCCTCCACTGAGTGTCGGTTTCGGTCTGGTCCTTGGGGGAGTAGTCGCTACAACTGCCGCTCTTGTCGCATTGGGTATTGCGTACAAGCAAGGCAGCTCTGAGACCACCGCATACAAGACGGCACTGGCGCTAACTGGCAACACAGCAGGAACCACCGCTGCGCAGCTCAGCGTCATGGCCAAGGCCGTGTCAGAGGCAAACGGGACCGCTCATGAAGCCGCCGCGAGTTTGGCGCGGCTGGCGGCGTCTACCCGCATCCCGGTCACATCGTTTGAGATGATCGCAACAGCAGCTGCGAACTTCGAGGATGCTACGGAAAAGGCCGCATCGGAGACTGTTGCTAACTTCGAGAAGATCGCCAAGGAGCCGCTGAAGGCGACGGTCGCTCTCAACGAGTCGCTTAATTTCCTGACGGCCAGCACCTACGAACAAATCGCCTCGCTGGAACGCCAAGGGAAAACCCAGGAAGCGGCAAAGGTCGCCAGCACAGCCTACGCGGAATCGCTGAACTCGGTGTCAGCGAAGGTGAAGGCAAATCTCGGAACTATCGAGGCGGCCTGGAAGGACGTTGAAGACGGGGCCAAAGGCGCATGGGACGCGATGCTCAATGTCGGGCGGGAGAAATCCTTCGCTGACAAAATGTCGGAGCTTGAGAGGCGCATTGCTGATTTCAAAGCGCAAGGCGAAGCCATTGGCGGCGACTTTGGACGACAGCTGGCAGCCAATGGTGTTGCCAAGCTGGAAGCTGAAAGAACCCAGCTACTCGTTGAGAAGAGCGAGCAGGATCGGCGGGCTGCTGCGAAAGGGGCGGCCCAGGAAGAGCAGCAGAAGGCGTTGGCAGCTGCGCAGCACATCGGCAAGGTGCGGGCGGATTTCCAAAGCAACGAGCAGAAGCGCGACAAGGAGATCGCCGACTACCGGAAAAGCGTCGATGAATTGAGAAAGCGGAACTCAACCAGCGCTCTGCTGGATGAGAAACAGATCGCTAAAGACATTCAGAACATCAGGGACAAGTACAAAGACCCTGCGACCCCGTCAGCAGGTGCTGTCGACCTGACAGCCTTCAATGGCGCTCAAAACCAGCTCAAGTCGATCACCGGTTACTACGACAATGTCCAGAAGGAACTGGATGCAACGCAGAAGGCCGGTCTGATCTCGCAAGAGTCGTACGCTTCACAGCGGGCAGCGATCATTGAGCAGCAAAAGGTTGAGGTCACGAACGCTTACGACGCAGAAATCCAGGCTTTGGAATCAGCAAAGGGTCGCAGCACCACATCGGCACAGCAGCGCATCCAGCTTGACCAGAAGATCGCCGATGCGCGCGCCGCAATGGTCAAGGCGCAGAAGGACGCAGACTCGGAACTGACCGTGCTGGCCACGAATGAGGAGGGCCGACTGAAGCGGCAGGAGCTCGCCACCCAGGCGTACGTTGACCAGCTGGATCGTCAACGTGCTGCTCTGTCGACCTCCGGCACCAGGGCTGCAAGCGCTCTTGGACTTGGTGATCGTCAGGCCGGCTTACAGCGTGACTTGGACGGGGTTGCTGATCGTTTCAACGATGAACGTGCCAAGTTGCTGGACCGTCGCCGCACGGCCCCGGACAAGTACAGCCAGGATGACTACGAGCGTGACCTGGCCATACTGGTCAGCGCCGAGGACAAGTACCGTGACACTGTGGTCGAAAACTACGACAAGATCTCTGAAGCCCAAGGAAACTGGCGCAGTGGCGCCTCGTCGGCCTTTCAGAACTACCTGGAGTCTGCGCGGGATGTTGCCGGACAGACGAAGAGCCTGTTTACCAACGCCTTCAGCTCGATGGAGGATGCGGTTGCGAACTTCGCCATATCCGGCAAGTTCTCGTTCTCCGACTTCACCAAGTCGATCCTGGCTGACATGGCGCGGATTGCAACCCGGCAAGCGGCGTCTGGTCTGCTATCGAGTATCGCTGGCACCGCTATGGGGGCATGGTTCGGTGGTGGCAGCGCTGCGGCGAGCGGCTCATCTGGCGGAGCGTCGGCTGGTGGCTTCGATTTTGGCCTGGGCAGCGCTTCTTCAGGCATGACCTATACCCCAAAGTTCTCCAGCGGCGGTTACACCGGTGACGGTGGCAAGTATGAGCCGGCCGGGATAGTGCATGGCGGTGAGTTTGTGCTGAGGAAGGAGGTGGTCAGCCAGCCAGGCATGCTCGACTTCCTCAAGACGCTGAACGCCCGTGGCTACGCCGATGGCGGGCTGGTGGCGCCGATGGCTGTCCCAAGGCAGATCGCGGCCGCCAGTGTGGGAGGGCAGGCGGCACCTGTTGCGGTCAGCATTACCATCAACAGCGATGGCTCAAACCAGGTTCAAACAAACAACCCTGGCATGGAGCAATTCGGGAAAGAGATCGGCGCATTCGTTGATGCCCGCTATCGGAAGCTCTTGAGCATGGACCTACGTCCTGACGGTGCCATTGGCAGGACCATGCAGCGGCGGTCCTGATTACCTCATCCTCATCCTACCGAGATCACTATGGCGATAGAGACCTTTCGCTGGCCCACCGAACGTGGCGAGACTCCCGACATCAAGTATCGGGTGCGGGAGTCCCGTTTCGGCGGCGGCTACCGGCAGATCGTCGGCGACGGCCCGAACAACAAGGAAGACAGCTACCCGGTGACCATCACCGGCCGGAAGTCCAGGGTGCAGGAGGTCATGGCCTTCTTTGACCGGCACGCCGGCGCGAAGGCATTCCTCTGGAGCACGCCGTTGGGCGAACTGGGCCTGTTCACCTGCGCCGATCCCAAACCTACCCCCATGGGCGGCGAGCAGTTCAAGGTCACCGCCACCTTCCAGCGGGCTTTTCACCCGTAAGGACCCACCATGTCATTGATCAAGGACATCCAGCTGCTTCAGCCAGGCAGCGAGGTGCTGCTGTTCGAACTCGACGGCTCGGACTGGGGCGCCGACATTCTGCGCTTCCATGGGCATGCGATCCCGCACACGCCCACGGAACTGGCAGCAGCAGGCGTCAATGCCGACCAGCTGCCGGCCAGATCCATCTGGTGGCAGGGCAACGAGTATGGCGCCTGGCCGATGCATATCGAGGGCATCGAGGCGAACTCGGATGGTACCGCCGTGCGCCCGACTATCTCGGTCGGCAACGTTGGCGGGCGGATCACTGCTCTGTGCCTGGCCTTCGACAACCTGCTCGAATTCAAGCTGACGATTCGGCACACGCTGAAACGATACTTGGATGCAGCGAATTTCCCAGGTGGGAACCCTGAGGCCGACCCGACAGAGGAGAGCACAGAGGTCTGGTACATCGACCAGAAGGTTTCCGAGAACGGGACCACTGTGTCGTGGGAGTTGGCCAGCCCTGGTGATGTCGGGGGCGAGAGCATCGGCCGGCAGATGACCCAGCTATGCCACTGGGCGATGACCAACGGCTACCGCGGGCCGAACTGCAGCTACACCGGGCCTTACTTCGACTTCGACGGCAACCCCACGGATGATCCCGCCAAGGATCAGTGCAATGGCTGCCTGGATACCGGCTGTGCTGTTCGCTTCGGGCAGGGTAACCAGCTCAACTTCGGCGGGTTCCCAGCCGTCTCCTTGATCACCAGGAGCTGATCATGCTGAAACACATCCTTGCCGCCGTGCAGCAGCACGCCGCAGCGGAGTACCCGCGCGAGTGTTGTGGGCTGATTCTGGCCGTGGGCCGGAAGCAGGTCTACTTCCCCTGCGTGAACGTGGCCACCGAGCCGACCGAAGAATTCCGCATCGCGCCTGAGCAGTACGCCGAGGCGGAAGACCAGGGCCAGGTAATCGGCATCGTGCACTCGCACCCAGATGCAACCAGCAGGCCGTCGCCGCGTGACCTGGCCATGTGCGAGGCCACTGGCCTGCCGTGGCACATCCTTTCGTGGCCGGAGGGTGACCTGCGTATGATCACGCCCGCCGGTGAAACGCCGCTGTTGGGAAGGCCGTTCGTGCACGGCGCCTGGGACTGCTGGCAGGTCTGCGCCGACTGGTATCGCCGCGAGTGGGGCCTGACCTTTCCCGCCTATGCCCGAGAGGATGGCTGGTGGGAGCAGGCAGGCGGGCCGAGCCTGTACGAGCAGGCCTACGAGGCTGCCGGCTTCTACCAGGTGGACCGGCCTGAGCGCGGCGACATGATCGTCATGGCCGTGGGCCGGACGGCACACCCGAACCATGCCGGTATTTACCTGGGTGCCGACCCAAAGCTGCCCGGCGAGCAGGCCGACCTGTACGGTCTTGGCCCGTTCCTGCTGCACCACTTGTATGGCAGACCATCAGAAATCATCGTGTTTGGCGGGCCTTGGCTCGACCGAACGCGCCTTGTACTGCGTCACCGAGACGCAAAATGACGCGGCCAGGCCGCAGGAGAGGGATATGAAAGATGCGGACAAGATAAAGCAGTTGGAAAATGACCTGGCCAGCACCAGAGAGGCTTTAGCCTGTCTGGGAGTCCGCCTCACTTACGAGGAGAGCCAGCGCGCTTTAGCTGTTCAAGCGTTGGCTCAGAGAGTCATCTCGTTAGAGTCGATGAGCAAGCTTTAGCAGGCGTGCTCTTTGGCGGCGGTCTCTTTTGCGAGCTGTTCAATTTGGGCAATTGTAAGGTCTCGCAACGGGGAGTTCGGCGCCACCCATATTTGAGTTTGGGTGCCTGTGGGGTTGCTCTTTAGGGTGACCAGCAAGCGGCCGTCTTCGGCGATGCCTACGCAAGTGATGCTGAATGACATTCATAAGCTCCTATTGTCGTTGCCCCAGTCCATGGGCTTTCCGGCAACGGACCGGGGCGGTTCGTTAGGAGGCACAACGCTACTACGCCTCGGTCCAGCCAGCGTACTGGCTTTCCGTCCAGGGTGGATGGGTGGACAGGGTGCTGCTATTTGGTCCCGTTCAGTTCCTTCAAATTCGCAACCTCCTTGATTTTCTTGGCTAAGCTTCAGGCGCTGACTACCGTTTGTCGCACAAACGTCGACCAGATCGGCCTCCGTACGCCTACCGGGGCGGCCCTGCGCTTTACCTTTGGGGTGGGGCTTGCCACAGATATTGACAATAACGGGTTGCGCACTAGTATTGCGCTACCTATAAATCTTATAGGTACGTATGAGCACTATTTCACCACTGTGGTCCCCGCAGGAGCTCGAAGATCTGGTTCACGTGCTGTCACGGGACTCGTCGAGAGTGATTTTCACTGAGCATTTCCTTGAGCGGCTTGCTCAGCGAGGGGTGACGGTAGGTGAGGCGCTGAGGTGCTTGCAACGCGGGGCCATAGTGAAGGGTCCTACGTATAGCGCAGAACACAAAAGCTTTGAGTTCAGGATGTGCGAGCCTGCGCCACGGGACATCGTTTGCGTTGTCGTGGCTGTGAAGCCCGTCCTTGATCCCGGCGAGATGATTGCCATCACCGTATGGGAGGTAAAGTAATGTACGAATATACAGGGAGCGGCCTGGAAGGCATCTACCTGAAGAACGGTTACACGATTGTTGAGACGTCCTACGGCAAAGGAGTGAAGATCCAGGACGTGAAAGGTCTCCATCGGGCTATTGCTGTTGACATTGTCCAGCAGAAGAAGCCAATGACAGGCCACCAGTTCAGGTTTCTCCGCAAGGAGCAGGATCTGATCCAAGAGGAAGCGGCAGCACTGTTTCGAGTGGATCCGCAAACCATCGCAAACTGGGAAAAGAAAGGCAGCGAGCCTGTGCCAGGGGCGTCTGACATTGCAATGCGGGCGTGGTATTCCGCATACATTCAAGCGAATTACGGGCCGGTGAGAGTGAATGCCGACACGCCCCCAGATGAAGGGGCCACATTCCAAATTTGTGGGGATCATTGGGTAGAAGCTCACGCAGCCTAATCGTTTCCCGCCTAAGCCCAGCCCCGCGCTGGGCTTTTTTGTATCCGGCGCTTACCCCTGGCTCCGACGCTTCCCTGAGTGGTGATGCTTCCCTGAGTGGTGATGCTTCCCTAGGGCGCTGGCGTGGAATGCCCGTCGCAGGTGCAGCTTCTCCAGCTCCTCGACAGTGGCGATCGCCTCGGCACGCTCGCTGGCCCGCATAGCCTCAACTGTCTCAGCCCAATGCTCCAGCGCCTCGGCAAATCTCCGCTTTTCATTCTCGGGCATCTCGGCACCCTTCGCGTGAGTGTTTGAGAGATGTAAGAATAGTTCGAATGGCAAGGCCATTGTGCTCGTTTGTCGGCTGGCACCGGCCCCAGATTGGCTGTGGTAGATTTCGATCTCCAACAGGGAGGTGCCAATGAGTAATAGAAGAAAGGATCGCCAGATCGACAACATAGAGTTCAACGTCAGCGACATCAGCCGCAGCAAGGATTTCTACGGCAAGGTGTTCGGTTGGACCTTCGTCGACTACGGCCCAACATACACCGAGTTCAGTGACGGTCGGCTCAATGGCGGTTTCACCACGGGCGAGCCTGTCAGGCCAGGCGGCCCGCTGATCATCTTGTATTCAGACGACCTCGCTGACGCCCAGAGCAGGGTGGTGGCTGCAGGCGGCAAGATCAGCCGAGAGGTGTTTTCGTTCCCAGGCGGTAAGAGGTTCCACTTCACCGACCATGATGGCTATGAGTTGGCAGTCTGGACCGAAACGAACTGAACAAGTGAAGCTCAGCAACCTGCAGCGTATTCGGCGTCGTGCGCGTTGCGCGGCGTGGCTGTGGTAGATTGCCCTCATTTCAAGGAGGGATGACATGCGAATTCTGGTCGGGGCGGTTGGGCTGGCGTTGCTGGCGGGGTGTGCGAATGTTGCTGATATTCGGGCAACCCCCCCTGTACTTTCCCTCACATCGCAAAAGCCGGCTGAGCAGACGGCTGAATGTATACGCGACGGATGGCAGTCGACCTCGCTGATTGGTGGAAGTGTCGGCGGTGTGCTTCAGAAATCTGGTCGCGGGTTTAGTGTCATCGCTCCGAACCCCGAATCTCCGTGGCACGTCGCAGACGTGGTGCCGACAGGGGCTACGACATCGAAGGTTTTCTACAGATTTCATCGAACCTGGCAGGCACCGAGCGATAAGGTCCTAGTGGTCGTGAAATCCTGCGCAGGCTAACAGCGCCATTTTCCATCAAGCCTCCTTCGGGAGGTTTTTTTATGCCTGGAGGGCACGTGATGACAGCAGCTCACTACACACCAAGGACCAAAATTCGGTTGGGCGGTTTTTTGGGGCGGAAGTACGGTAAGTGTCACAGCCTGCTGCTGGATCGTGGCGATCCAAGAGAAGCAGCGAAAGCTATAGATGTAAACCATCCTGGCTTTGCTCGTGACTTAATCGAGGCAGAAGGCAGAGGTCTACACTTTGCAGTCTTCAAAAATGGCAAGAACATTGGTGAGCGTGATCTTGATCTGGGCGGTGCCAGCGAGCTTTGGTTTGTGCCTATCGTTGCTGGGAGCAAGCGTGGGGGCATGCTGCAAACCGTTCTTGGAGCAGTCTTAATAGCGGTGGCATATTTCAATCCATTTGGTTTTTTCTCCGGCCCAGCCGTAAGCGCTTTATACGCAGCAGGTGCGGCAAACGTTGCTGGCGGCGTGATCCAAATGCTCAGCCCGCAGGCGAAGGGGCTGTCACAGAGCGCAGCCCCAGAGAACCTGCCGTCCTACGCCTTCGGCAGCGCCAAGAACACCACCGCCAGCGGCAACCCGGTACCGATCTGCATCGGCGAGCGCCGCTGGGGCGGTGCGATCATTTCGGCATCCATCTATGCCGAAGACAAGGCGTAGCAACAGAGCAGACACCAGGCCGCCTTCGGGCGGCTTTTTATTGCCCGGAGGAAAGCATGGGCTCAGCACTTCCCCCAGTCATCAGCGGCGCCAAGGGCGGCGAGAAGAAGTCCAAAGCTCCCTACGAGGCGCCCGACAGCCTGAGGTCCACCAACATCGCCAAGATCCTGCTGGCGGTGGGCGAGGGTGAATTCGACGGCACGCCGACGGACCGCGACATTTACCTCGACAACACCCCGATCATGGACGCGAGTGGCAACGTCAACTTTCCGGGCGTGAAGTGGGAGTGGCGCAGCGGCGCGATCGAGCAGGACTACATCCAGGGCATCCCGGCTGTTGAGAGCGAAACGTCGGTCGGCGTCGAGCTGCGCAGCGATGCGCCGTGGACGCGGGCGCTCAGCAACATCCAGCTGTCGGCCGTGCGCCTGCGCTTCAGCTGGCCGCGCCTGCTCAGCCAGGACCCGAACACCGGCGACACCAACGGCTACCGCATCGAGTACGCCGTCGATGTGGCCACCGATGGCGGCGCATTCGTGGAGGTCAGTCTGGGCGCGGTGGACGGCAAGACCACCAGCACCTACCAGCGCTCTGTGCGTGTCGACCTGCCGAAGGCGCTGACCGGCTGGACCCTCCGCGTGCGCCGCCTGACGCCGAACCAGAACACCGGCGCCATCGCGGACACGATGACCATCGCGGGCTATACCGAGATCATCGACCAGAAGCTGCGCTACCCGAACACCGCGCTGCTCTACATCGAGTTCGACGCCGAGCAGTTCCAGAACATCCCGTCGGTGACCGTGAAGTGCAAGGCTCGGCGCTGGCCTGTGCCGGCCAATTACGACCCGATTGCCAGGTCCTACACCGGCACCTGGGACGGAACCTTCAAGCAGGCTTGGACCAACAACCCGGCGTTCATCACCTACGGCCTCTGCGTTGAAGATCGCTTCGGCCTGGGCAAGCGCATCAAGTCGTGGATGGTCGACAAGTGGGAGATGTATCGCATCGCCCAGTACTGCGACCAGCTGGTGCCGGACGGGGTAGGGGGACAGGAGCCGCGCTTCCTGTGCGACATGAACCTTCAGGGCAAGGCCGAGGCCTGGACGCTGCTGCGTGATCTGTCGGCGATCTACCGGGGCATGGTGTACTGGGCACAGGGTTCGCTGTTCATGCAGGCCGACATGCCGCGCGCGCAGGACTTCGACTACGTGTTCACCCGCGCCAACGTCATCGACGGCGAGTTCACCTACGGCGGCGCCGAGCGCAGTACGCACTACAGTCGCGCCCTGGTCAGCTACGACAACCCGGGCAACAACTACGACACCGACGTGATTCCGGTTACTGACCTGGCGCTGCAACGTCGGTACCAGGACCGGCCCATTGAGCTCTCGGCCATTGGCTGTACCCGGGCCTCCGAGGCCCAGCGCCGCGGGAAGTGGGCACTGCTGAGCAACAACCAGGACCGCACCGTTACGTTCAAGACCGGCATGGAAGGGCGCATCCCGCTGCCTGGCCACGTCATCCCTGTTGCCGATGAGTTGCTGTCTGGCCGGTCGAATGGTGGGCGCATCGCAGCCGCAGCCGGTAAGATCGTGACCCTGGACCGTGACACCCAGATCAAGGCCGGCGACCGGCTGATCATCAACTTGCCCAACGGCAGTGCCCAGGGCCGAACTGTAGCGTCGGTAGCCGGCCGCGCCGTGACCGTGACCACGGCCTACAGCACGCCGCCCGAGCCAGAGCTGCAATGGGCCATTGATGCCGACGACCTGGCGGTCCAGCTGTTCCGCGTGCTGAAGACCTCGCGCACCGCCGAGGGCGAGTACGAGATCACGGCGCTCGAGTTCAACCCGAGCAAGTTCGCCGCCATCGATACTGGCGCGAAGCTCGAGGAACGGCCGATCAGCGTTATCCCGGTGACCACGGTGCCGCCGCCGGCGAGCGTGACCCTCACTTCCGACTACGCGATCAGCCAGGGCCTGGCCGTCAGCACCATGACGATCAGCTGGCCGGCTGTAGACGGCGCAGTCGCGTATGACGTTGAGTGGCGCAAGGACAGCGGAAACTGGATCCGGCTGCAGCGCACCGGCACTGCCTCGGTGGATGTCGTCGGGATCTACGCCGGCCAGTACCTGGCCCGCGTACGCGCCGTCAGCGCTTTCGACATCACGTCGACCTGGCGCAGCTCGGTGCTCACCGAATTGAAGGGCAAGGAGGGGGCGCCGCCAGCGGTTACCTACCTCACCGCGACCAGCGAGATCTTCGCGATCCGCCTGAAGTGGGGGATGCCGCCCGGGGCCGAGGACACTCAGCGCACCGAGATCTGGCATGGGGCGACCACAGACCTCTCCCAAGCCACGAAGCTGGCCGACCTGGCCTACCCACAAAGTGAGTACGTGATGTCCGGCCTGGCCGCGGGGGCGCGGTTCTTCTTCTGGGCGCGCCTGGTTGATCGCACCGGCAACATCGGCCCGTGGTACCCGGTGGCGCCGACTGTTGTCCAGGGCATAGCACAGACCGACCCCGGCCCGATCCTCGACATGATCTCTGGCGAGATTGACGAGTCCATGCTGGGGCAGGAGCTGAAGGACAAGATCGACGGCCTGCAGGACCAGATCGACGCCCTGGACGGGCTGAAGGCCTACGACAAGGGTTTGGCCTACGAGGTTGGCCAGATGGTCGTCGTCGCCGGCCGGATCTATCAGGCCAAGGTGCCCGTGCCGGCTGATGCCTCGGGCGCGAGCGCGCCACCCAACGCCGCGTTGTGGCTCGATGTCGGCCAGTCTGTCGAATCGGTCAACGGCTTGGCGCAGCAGGTTGCGACCAACACGACGAAAATCGAGGACGTCGACGGAAAGGTTACTTCAACGGCCGAGAGCCAGCAGGTCCTGCGCGCCTCCGCCCGCGACGACAATGCCGAGGGCGACCTGGCTGGCGCACTGAAGTTGTGGGATTCGACGGCGGCGATCGCGCGCGAGCAGCTGGTGCGAGCAACGCAGGCCGACGCCCTGGCGCGCAGCTCCGAAACGCTGGGCGCCCAGCTCGGCCAGACCAGCGCCACGGTGCAGACCGTCAGCCAGGCGCAGGCCAACTTCGAGGGCAAGGCCAGCACAATGTGGGCGGTAAGGATGCAGCTGAACGCCCAAGGCCAATACGTTGCCGCCGGCATTGGCCTTGGCATAGAGAACGGTCCGGCAGGTTTGCAGAGTCAGTTCCTTGTGTCTGCTGATCGGTTCGCCGTGGTGAACAACATCAACGGAACGCTCACCTCGCCGTTCACGGTGCAGGGCGGTCAGGTGTTTATCAGCCAGGCGCTGATCGGCACCGGCTGGATCACCAACGCAATGATCGGCGACACGATCCAGTCGAACGACTTCATTGCCGGGCAGCGCGGCTGGCGAATCCAGAAGAGCGGGGCGATCGAGATCAATGGCACCGGCGCCGGCGGCGAGCGCCTGACGATCTCGAACAGTTCGCTAAACACCTACTACCCGAACGGCCAGGTGGCCACGAAGATGGGGATCAACATCTGATGGCTACCGGATTTCTGGCCTACGCCCCCGACGGCACGCTGCTGATCGACATGACGTCCTCTATCAGCCAGATGCTGGGGTATATCGATACGGGGGCAGTGAATGGGACGATCACTGTCCCGTCGCCGCCAGCCGGGAGGACGCTGTTCTATGCGGTGGCCGAGCTAAGTGCCCAAGACCGCAACCTCGGCAAGCGACCAGGTATCACGCTGAGCGGCACGACACTGAGCTGGGCCTACTCATATGCCGGAGGCTGGGGCTACTACTCCATGAACTGCCGCATCCACTACGGATATTACTGAGGGGTGCCATGACCACGGGTTTCATTTCATACAAGCCGGATGGGAGCGTGCTGTATGACACCAGCAAAGTGTCGTATGGGCTTTTGAAGAGTGGCTACCTATCGCTGCAGACATACTGGCCGCGCCTCGATTTGCGGTCGGTCCAGCTTGATCCAAGCGACCCATCAAACTGGACGGAGAGCAGTACGACCGAGCCGGTACTGGGGTTCTCAGTATCCGGAGCAGTGGCTCCGATAGTGTTCATCACGGGAAGCGGATCGCCGTGCGGGTCATCGAAGGCTGGCGATATCACCACCTTCTACTACATCGGCGCGAGTACTTCGACGAAGTTCTTCTACTTCGACACCATGCGCGACACTGGACCGATCACCGGGATGAAGTGCTTTCGAGAAGACGGCGTGCTGACATTTAATTCCAGTCAGCGGCCGCTCAACATCGTTGCAACGGTGGCGCCGCCGGAGCCGGCACCAATTTCAATCCCGGGAACGAGCTATCGAAGCAGCCCGTATTTTGGCGGCACGAGGTCATACGGCCCGGTGTATCCGGGCGGTCCGGCAAACGTGATCAACAGGGTGACAGTCTCGCTCGGTTCGCCGGAGGAGTTTGCAGCCTATGTGAACTTCACCCGAAGTGCAGGCTTAGGCCCGCTCACCAGCCCCTACATCTATCCATTCCTGACAGCGGTGCAGGAGGGCGCCTATGGCGTGGTGGGGGGCGTGGAGTTCATGTTCTGCATGTCGGCAAGAACGACGCTTCTTCCCCAGCAGCGAGCGCCGGCCCAAAGCGCAAATGCTTACTTCGATGTGCCGACAGACCGCTACCCAATTGCGCTGGTTATCAGGACCAGCGGCTATCCATTCCCCTACAACTGAGAAAATCGCATGCCATGGTATAGAACGGGTACGGTTGCGATCACTGCCGGCCAAACGACAGTGACTGGCACAGGTACAAATTTCACGCTGAATGCTCGTGTGGGTGATGCATTCCAAGGCCCTGACGGGCGGTGGTACGAGGTCGCCAACATCGCGAGCGCGTCGGTGATTGGCATTCTTCCGGCCTATCAGGGCTCGACAGTTGCCGCTGGCAGCTACGGCCTGGCCCCGATGCAAGGCTACGTGAAAGAAGCGGCTGACCGCCTGCGGCAGATCGTTGATCAGTGGGGTAGCACGCTCGCACTGTTCGGCGGAGCAGCGGATGTCGCCACGTTGCGCCTGAACATAGGTGCCGCCAGCCGTGGCGCAAACAGCGACATTACATCGTTGAATGGTCTGACGGCCGCGCTGAGCATTGCCCAGGGTGGAACCGGTTCTACAACTGCCGTCGCGGCAAAGACCGCGCTGGGCATCGGTGATGTAGGTGTAGCCCAGGCGTGGCAGAGCATGCTCTCACAGCGTTTGCTCGGCCCGCTGTACGTGAACACGACCGGCCGCCCGATCCAGGTGATTGTTCATGCCGGTCCTGCCTCATCGGTGAATACCGCGCTCAACATCACAATCGGAGGCACAGTTGTGTACGCAGCTTATGCGGGGGCGGCAGGGGTCTATATTGCGACCGCCACAGCCATTGTCCCGCCAGGCGCAACATATTCAGTTGGTGCATCCAACGGTACCGTCAGCGCACTTACCGCATGGAGTGAACTCAGATGATGCGATATTTCCGAAACCCTGCTGGCAGCCAGGTAATGGCCTTTGAGCAGGGCGTTCCAATCGACGACTACTTGCCTTTCGGTTATGTCGAAATGAGCGCGGCCGAGGTCAGCGCATACCTTGACCCGACTCCCGCTTATTGGACCGACGGGGCCATGCTTGTGTTGAGTACTCACGAGATTCAGGGCTGGCGCAAGGCGTCTCAGATCGAGATAGATGTACTGCTTCCTGCTCTGCAACTGCGCGAGGCTCAGGCCGAGACTGCACACCGCCGCGCCGCTGCCGACTCAGCAATTGCACCGCTGCAGGATGCTGTCGATCTC